>UQWD01000007.1 GCA_900544555.1 uncultured Eubacteriales bacterium | reverse complement strand
GGGCTCGAACCTGTGACCCTCTGCTTGTAAGGCAGATGCTCTCCCAGCTGAGCTATGCTCCCACTGCCGCAATGCGAACAATGGTTATTATACTGTATTCCCATTTATATGTCAATGCAGTTTTTTTGATTCAAATTACACCAAAATTTTATACTATCGCTTTTTTTAAACACATACGTCCTGGTTTTAATGGATTCATGCGCCCCATTTCGTTGCGATGGAGCGCATATGCAAATAACGATTCTCTAAGGTTTCCCGTTCCGGCAATTAGCCCTTGCCCCGCCTTGCGGCGCGCAGAAACAACAAGTATCAACTATAAACAATAGAGCGACGGCGAAGCTTCCGGCAAAATGTCTTAAAGCTTCGGAAGGCGCGCGCATTTTTCGTGCATAACGTGAGTTAATATTCGCGTTTTCTCCGTATAAGTGCGCTAACAAGTTTTTCGCACTAAGCCTGTGAATCAAAATTTGAAGCGTTTTTGCGGCGCGGCTGTGTCGATTAAACGGGGCGTTCCGTTCACGCCCTCCCGATATCGGTTATATTACGCCATTGCGTCTCGTAATCCGCTTCACTTGACTTGACCAAAACCTGCCCTGGTTTCCCGCCGGCGGGCACGCCCGGTCCAGTAGCCGGCACATTTGTGCTTTGCCCGCCGATATGCCATAATCCATCCTCACCAATATACGGCGTAAGCCCGGGCGAGCCGACCAGCACAGACAGCGCCAGCAGGTTACGCCATTTATCTCCCGCGTATCTCCATTGCAGGTAGTTATCGGCGCATCTCATTTCCACCTGCCGCCCGTCTTCGCCTTTTATGGCGGGTATAGGTATGATGTTGCCTTCGTTATCCTTTAGCTTGAGTATCGCCACAACCGCTCACCTCCGTCAAAAAGGCATTCTCATAGCCTTTATCCGTCAAAACAAGCCTGTAAGCCGCCTCCTCGTTCAAGTAATCGCCCTGTTTAAAGGCCAGCTGAACTACCGTCAGTGGTTCGGCCCCCGAAGTTTTCGCTTCAATGGACGCGTATCCGGCCACATCCAAATGAGTAATTTTCTCTTTCGCGTACACATGAACGGCGATTATTTCATGGCAGCTTGCTGTTACGCCATATGACGTAGGGATTTTCTTTGTTAGATGCATCTGTTCACTCTCCTATCGCGATATAATCGCACAGAACCCCTTGGCATTGTAAGTCGTTCTTTACTCTTAACTGAATTTGCCCTTCTGTAAAACCAAACGCTTCAGCGAAAAAGCCGGTTTCTATACGGTTTCTCGGCAGGATGAATATGGCCGGAGCCGAGCAAAAGCCCGCATCGCCGATTCGTACGCTAACCGGGCCATACCCGCTGAGCGTGCATGTACCGCTCTTCAACTTAATTGAGCGCGAATCGAGATAATACGTCCATGCGCCCCAGGATGACGATGCATTATCCCACCGCCTGTAGGCAGCAGCCCCCGTAACGTTCTGTATAGCAATTTGAGCCGGGTAAGCTATTGTAGATGTGGTATACAGGACATAAAGCAAAAAACCGCCGTTTGTCCACGGCGCGCCGCCGCGAAGCGACGCGGCGATGGACGCCGAAGCGACCAAAAAAGAACCCGCCGTACGATATGCGTCTATATTTGCTCCGTTTGGAATATCCGCCCGGTTATTGAGAAGCGTGGGCGCGCCCGCGTCGTCCGCGTGGTGTTTATGAATTAGCTTAGCGGCGCCGAGGCTGATAAGCGCATCCTCCGCAGTAATCGCTCCTGTTCCGCCATAGGGGATTTGAAGCGCTTCGGTCCCTTCGCCAAGCCCCATGCTCGCGCGGGCTGTACCCGCCGTTTCAAGCGCAACGGAGGCGTCCCCGTTTCCTTTTAAAAAGCACCCCTCGGCCAGCAAGGATAATCCGGTTCCGCCCCGCGGTACCCCCAACGCCCCGCTTGCGATTTCCCCGGCGTCATGCTCATGCTCCGCCGGAGCGTACACCCCCGCTAACCCCTCGACATTTTGTACAAGATAAGCAAGGTATTCTTTAAGCTCTTCCATAAGCTCGCTTTGCCCGGCCGGGTCGATTTGTATCGAGCAGCTTTCCGGCATGGGGCCGCTGCCCACGTATACGCCGGGATCGCCGACCACGTTGCCAAGATCAGCTATTGAACCGTCCGTCATGGTTAAAACCAGGGAGCCTTTTTCGTTGATTTGCGCGTGCGCGACGTAAACGACCGCGCCCAGCGCTTCAAGTCCGGCGTTGAGCGCGCGCACAAGCTCTTCGGCTTGCATCAGCGTGCGCGCCAGCAACGGGTATTCCTCGGTTGACATGATGGTATCCTTATTGAAAATACCCCTTCTGCATTTAAAGTTGAATTTTGCGGACGTGGCCAGCGTGTTTCCTTCCTCTCCCGAATAGACCTGTATTTCGCACTCAACCATCCCCGGGGCGAACGAAGTTGGATACAGATCAATAATCAGCCTGTTGTTCTCATCCGTGGTGACGCCGTTCCCCTGATTGTCCTGCATCGCCGTAGCGCCGTCGGATTTTGAGAATACCGCGCATACCATGCATCCGCTCAATTCCACCACCTCTCCGCCGTCCGTCAGCGTGATGATTAGCTCATTGCCGTTATCGCCTTCCACCACTTCAAACTCTCGATTTGAGGACGAGCGTTTAATATCAAGCGCGATTTCAAACCGCTTCTTCACTTTTCCGTAAACCATAACTCATCCTTCCTGCGGCCGCGGTTATATCCTGAATATTTGTTTTTCAGCTTATTAAATCCATCCTTACCAAGGCTATGGATAAGCTCGCTCCGCTTTCCAGCCCAGGAGCTCCCTTGTCCATTAAAAAGCTTGGCGCGCTCTTCTTGTGAAAGCATTCCGACGTACTCATCGTAATCCGTGTAAGTAAGCCCGCCCGCCGCGGCGGAGCCGCCCCTGCTTTTTCCTCCTGAAGACACGGTGCTTTTTTGGTTGAGCCATTGGTTATACCATTGCATCGCATAATCGTAGGCTTGTTTCGAAGCTTCGGCATCCATGGCGGCTCGTGCGCGCGCGTCCTCGCTTTTTTGGTCCTGAATCCTTTCAAGAGCCTCATATAGCCTTTGCGACAGCGTCGATTGATACCTGCTCTCAAGCTCGCCGATATCGTCCTGAGCCGCCTGGGATTCTCGGTGCTTCATGGAGGTAACGTAGGTAGAGCTGCCCATCCCCCTCGCGTATGCATCCGCGTCAAGCTGCGCTCTCTGGGTATTTGCGCGATCCTCGCGCCTGTCGATAGCCGCGTCCACTTCCGGACGCAAATAGGATTCCAACTGCGATTTAATCTCGTCTCCACTAGGATATTTTATAGGCTCCCAAGTGGGCTTTAGCCTCTCAAGTATGCTTGAGTAAATCTGTTTGAACGGATCCTGGCCGCCCGTCCTCCTGTCATACGCCGCTTGGGATTTAGGCCCCCAAACGCCGTCCGCGTTAACGCCCAGCTCACGCTGCAGCCGCCTGACCGCCTCCGTACCGGTTATGCCGCTGGGCGGGGCGTATCCGGTCAGATAATATCTCGCCATTCGTTTCGCCTCACTTTCATCATGTTTGTATTTCAGCCAACCGCGCTTCAATTTCACGGATGCGCTGGGCGATAATGCTGAAGTTCTGATTCAGGCAGTTCTCGTTCGCCTTTATCATTTCATTCTCGCCGTTTTTATTTGATTCCCTTTCAAAACAGGTGAGCGCTACATAATACAGCGCGCGCATGTCCATAACGTCCGCCTCCTTAATTTATCCAGTATTATTCCACCCGCCTGCGCACGCCCAGCGCAAGCTCCACGCCGCCTCTTAGTGAGAAATGCCCGCCCGCCTCATTATAAAACTTGAGCGAAAAGGTCCGGCCCTCGTTCTGAAGCGGTATCTCAAGAACCTCGGAGGGATTATTGGGCAGCAAGGCCCGGTATGTGGCGGCATGGCCTCCTACTGAAGCTTCAATAAGCAGCGCGGATTCCTTATCATCCGTTTCCCCTCGCAAATACAATTCCCTCAAACATTTAATCCCGCCCTTATCGTACAGATCTGTGAGCGGCGTTCGCCAGTGCGCCTCAATAGGCTCCCCGTCGTAAGTAGGGAAGGGGCCGAATCGATATATGAGCCGCGTCTGGTTAATCATGTACAAATCGTCCCCGTTTGCGCAAAGATCGGTCGCATCAAACCCCTTATGCTGCATGAAAGTGCGCCGCTGTAAATCATACTGAAGCATAACCGGCTGTTCACCCTGCTTCAACAAAATGTAAAGCGTCTCCCCGGATAGGGCTGCGCGTGCGTCGCGGATATCAGCCTGCTCAATCAGCCTTCGTATTCGATGCGCCTGCGGCGCCTGCTGAACCGCTACCCCGTTAAACATGTGCAATCCCGCGCTGTTTATGAAGTAAGCCGCACCCCCTGACGCTACGGTGGAAGTATGCGATTGCGAGCCCGAAAGCGCTTCCACCGGCTCTATAACGAAATTAGCCGGCCTGTCCCCAATCAGCCTGTAAATGCTGTGCCGTTTGAATATAACCAGCTGGTTAGGCAGGGCTTTTAACCCTGTTATCGGATCCCCGCCTACCGAACCCACCTGCGTATGGCCGCCTTCGACCGCCGGGGAAGCTTCCACGGCGCCCCAATGGGTTATGTTTCTTCCATCCCCGGGCAAAGCGGACCAATAAAGTCTGTCGGGAGACGCGGGATTCCCCGCCGCAAACAGCCGTCCGCTGTACATAGCCAGATAGTTCACCGGATGAAGCGAATCCCCATCCTCGGTTCCAAATACCGACGCGGCGCCGCCGTCGTATTGAATAACCGGGTGTTCTCCGCATGCCAGGAGCAGGCAATCCGTATCGCCAACGCGCGCCTCAATCGTGTCGATCCTGTTGTTTTTGAGCGGCGCGGGGAAAACGTGGATTTGCTCCCATTGCCCATTTACATACGCATACACCGCTTCCGAATCAGTCGCAACCATGCGTTCTCCTTCTCCGTGGCGGAATACTATCAGGCGGCCAATAGGCGCGCCGCCCGGGATGGGCTCCTTAATATACCGTTCGTAACCCCCGGCGACGGTCAGGCTCCCGTCCCGCGTGTCCATATTGCACGCGTCCGCGCTGTAACCGCTTTCCAGGGCGTTTTCATCCTGCGAAAGATCGAGCCCTTTAAACATATCGATTCTATAAATTTTTCGCATTTCTCACCACCTGTTGACGATTCTGAACCGGTTCTGCCCACCCGCCCTTTGCCGGAGCGCGCTCTTTCCATTCTCATACAAGCGCATATACGGATTCGACCCGCTTTGGGTCGAAACGTCGCCGGAGGCACGCTCCCTGCCCACAACATAGCATACTATAAGTCCGTGACATATCTCCGGCAATTCGGGAACGTCGGTTGGTGAAGTGAGCGTGCGCGGCGCAAACGCGTATAAAACCTCCACATCATTTACGCTTAACCTCTGCGCGTTCTCAATGTATACAGCTCCCGTCTCCTCGCCATCAGTGAACTCAACGTCCGCTCCGTCAATTATAACGCGGTACACTCTAAGGCACTCCCTAGACAGGCTTTCCGTTTGAATTCGCCCACCGATGAGCTTGACCTTTTCCCGCCGCTTCTGGGGAATGGCGGCGGCTATGTCTTTAACTGCGTCATTGACGAAAAGCGTCAGCTTGTCGCGCCAGGTATCCAGCGTCTGGGCGTCATGCCCTCTGTCCAACTGCGCGAGCGAAGCGACAAGAATATCGTTAAGCGTCATGATTCCCGACCCTCCTCGTTAAAAGCTTCCATACGCCTGAAGCGCTGAATCTGCGCCTGCCCGGCCGCGCGCGTCATTTCATTTAGCCGGATCATATCGGCTACATTTTGCGGCGCCTCGACCGTTTCACCTCTCTTGATACGGAAAAAGCGGCCGTTGATTCCGCCCTCCCATATTTCCGAACCGCCATCGCCGTTTAGCGCGAGCATCATGCGAACCTTTTTTGTCGCGCATGAGTTTTGGTTTTCAGCTTTAGCCCGGCCCAGTGTGTTTTTCATCAAAATCCCTCCTTAATACATCCAATTATCCAGCATCCCGTCAGTCTTCGCTCGCTGTCAATCGCGTTTGTCACGGGGCCGCCGCCCCGAAGGGTAAAAAAAAGCGGCCCCAATTTTTGCGCCGATAAACTAAGTATATGTAAGCCAAAATTTGTTATCGGGAGACGAACGCTCGCCCTAAACCTAGCATCCCTCTGCCAAAATGAGCGTCAGGAGCTGACCGTATGCTCAATGCGTAGTATCCACAGCTCATTGAGTATGGTGGCCGCATACGCCGCTACCTTTGCGCCGACAGTCGCGCGCTGATCCAGCGGATCGGACGTACCGGCGGAGCCATGCGGCTTTATTATGGTCAACAGCGCGCCCTTACCCGCAACATCCACCATACCATATGCATCCCGGCCGAATATCAGCGTGGCGTGTACGGGCAATGCTGCCTTCGTTTGGTCGTTCAGCTCGCCGGCGTCCATGCTGTATACGAGAGCTCCCGCCGGAAAAGTAGCCGCTTCCGTGAGCGTGACGATGCGTCCGGAAGGTTCATAGCTTTCAATCGTGAATTCCTTTTCGTCTATATAGATCTTATTCCCGCGTGTTTTTAGGTACGTTACGCCGGCTCGGGATGGTTCGTCCGACAGTGTAAAGTCTCTGGATCCGCTTGTTGCCGCGCTTATCGTATTCAATACGCTTTGTTCAAAAATTTTAGCCTCCGTGCTTTCAACAAACACCACCCCGAACAGCCTGCCGATCTCTCCAGAATAAATCTGCTCGGCGTTTGAGTATTTAGAAACATCCTGCCATAACGCGTCGTTTTGCAGATCATAGGTGGATTCAGGCGAACAAATGCATACAAAATGCGGCTTGCGCCCCTCGTCGTTGAAGGGTCTGGCCTTTGCTCTCTTGAGCGTCCTGACCGCCTTTCTTATTTCGTTGACGGTGAGCTTATCGCCTGTGGAAAGGGACAGTCTCTGTTGTTTTCCGTTTGCGTATTGTACATTCCCGCCGGAACACATGGCGTCTCTCGTCACCCATTCGACCACCGTTCCAAGCTGTTCGCCCAAAAGCTCAGCGCTGTCCGCAATCACCTGATCGTATCCGGTCATATCCAGTAAATCCGAAACCTCAACATAGGCGCCGTACTGGCATACGGATGCCTCAACATCCGTCTGCGATAGGAGCTGTCCGGTCGGGGTAATCCCTTCCTGCAACGGTTCCATCGCCTCGTCCGGTTCAAATAGGTTCCATCGCCTGAACTCAACGCGCTTTCCGTTGTTTTTTGGTATTGGCCTTTTTTGCCCGAACCGCGCATGCACAAAACGGGTTTTCGCGCTTTCCAGCAGCTGCCTGTCATAGAACGTCTTGTTTAGCTGCGTGCTGCCGGCTGTATTAATTGTCGTATTCGTCATTTAGTGCCTCCTTAATTTTGTATTACTTACGTGCTGCGGCCAGCCTTTTCTTTAAGGCGAAAAAATCGTCCGCGCTCATTCCAGTGAAATCCGGCTCGGTAATAGCCGGCGCTTGCGTTCTGATGGATGTAGGCAGCCTCCGCATGGAGGCAAGCTTTTCCAATACATCCCTCGCGCCCCTTTCCCTTTCGCCTTCGATTGCGCTTTTGGCGTCCCTAGCGTCCCTTCTGGCGCAGATAAGTTCCAGCGCGGCGTTTGCGGGCATTCTCTTTAGCAACGGCAGGAATTCCTCGTCGTTTAAATAATCCTCCGGCGCGCCGGGGATTTGTCCTTCATTGCACAACCGCGTCAGCTCCGCGGCTGCTCGCGCGCTAATCGCTTCATAAGCGTCCGGGGCCGCGCCTTTTTCCAACAAGAGCATGGCGGATTCTTCCGCATTCAATCCTGTGGCTTCCATCACCTGCCGCACCATGCTTTCCCCAATCAGCGCCATCATCGCGGGCCTGTCCGGTTCCGGGCCGGGGGTCAAATCGGCATATTCACCTTCTTCCCTCATCATTACAGCCCTTTCGTCAATACTCATCTCGCTCAACTCAATTTCTCTCCTTTCCGCGATGAACTATAAGCGCCTAGTTTTTAGCGCTAAAAGCCCCGGCCGTCAATTTAGCCGGCCGGTTTACTTTTTAGTAACTTAATGTCGCCAATTGCTTTGAACTTTTTGAACGAACAACTTTTTTTACTGTGCGCTTGACATGCGCTTATACACCGCATAACAAGCATACTGCGAACATATGTGCGTATTCAAGCGCGTCTTTTAGGCAAAATTAGATATTTTTATAATTTCTTTTAATAGTAACATACCGCAAAGAAAAGCGCCTTGTCTCTGGTGTGACTGCTCAAATATTTAAACATCTAACCTGGCAACTATGAAATACTCATTAATAACAAGGCAAGATTATTTACGGGTTATTTCAATTCTTCAACTTTAAACTTAATGCTAAGGTTACTATCGTATAGCACTCGGAGATATGCTCGCACTCCGTGAGGGGGCAGGGGAGACGTTAACGGCTTAGCCTTTCATGAAACCCGGGTAAGATAGGCGTTTCAAGCTCTCATTATTTAGTAGTACACGAAGTCGACGCCGCCCATGTTTTCATTCATATAGGTCGTTCAAACCCTACACCCCTTGATAGTCGCTTAGATTTTGGATGGTTTTCGCTTAAACTCTTATACAAAACGCCTCGTTTTCTACAACCAGCTTAAAACCGCATGCGTAATACAATTCCCTGGCATTGGCGTTTAATTTATCAACTACCAGATCTACGATATTTCCATTGTGCCTGTTAAACGCTGAATCAACTACCGTATTCAACAGCGCCCAGCCATAGCCTTTCCCTCGTTTTTCTTTTTTAACGGCAAATAATTCTGCCGTTAAATGCCCGCTATCATCGTCATATTTTAGCACGCCGTATCCCGCGAACGCGCCGCGTTCGTCAAAAGCGCAGAACGCCTCGCGTGTTTTGCCAATACTAGCGATTATATCCTTGCCGGTAACATAAACGTCAGGGAAGGTGTTGTCATGCAGTCGGATGAGCTCCGCTTCATAATTACTCGAATATTGTTCAACGCTGATGTTAATTTGCTGCGGCTTATAATCCTTTTTGTTCAATAACAGGATATACTCGTTATCCTGCCGTTGAGCGGATAACGACTCCATCAGCCGGTGGCAGTTTTGATTCATCACATTAAAATAAAAATTAAAGCGCGACGCTTTACTAAGCGAAGCTTTTGCAAATAAAAACATATCCTTTGCATGGGTGTGATTCCACCCGTTTTTAAAATACGGGCCGACGCAATCGACCCAATTATTTTCAGGACTCACAAAACACCCTAAAAAGCCGGTCAGCTCGCCGTCAATAAAATAACCGACCATAAGGCAGTCAGCATCGTTAATGATAAACTCAAAATCCTTACTTATGTTTTCTCTTAAGCTCGGGCAGTACGCGCAATTGCTTTGAGGCAGATTGTTCCGCTCAAAAGCAATTTCAACGCATTGTGTCAAATAGTTAATATCACATATCCTTATCATTATATCCTCTCCTTGATAATAATTAGCCGTAACGACTTTGTTTATTCGACTATTTGTTTATAGTCAAGCGATACGCATGGGGAGAAGTTCACGCTGCCTGTACCGTACGTCACGCGGCGCTTTTCCTGTACTGAGTTGACACCAAAGCGGATTAAGCCCGTAAAAGCGTACCGCACGACAAGACATATATTGGATGCTTATACATAGACTAGCTCGGGCTGAACCATCTCTTTTCTATCAAGAAAAGTTTATCATAAATATCTAATATTTCGCAAAAATAATCCGACAATATACAACAGCCTGCCTCACCGCGAGCCTGTTATTCAGTTAAGTACTTTTTATGGCGGTAACGAAGTAATCAAGAAAACAGCGACAAATTTTGCCTGATAGTATTAGCCTTATCTGTTAAATTGCTTATTACCACCAAAAAAGGCATACAGAATAACTTGTTTAGGAATATAAAACTCAACCCCTTATTGACAAAAACCGTTCCGCTACATTAGCCGCGTTTGCGCGCCAATCAAGTCCGCCGTCGATACGTATTATGGGGCATGCTAGTGTTTTCGCCCATCGTTCAATTCGTTCCGTAGAACGCGAAGCGGCAAATTCAATGAATTTTACATGCTGCTCATACATATCGCCGCCTTTACGGATACGCTCCCCATGTTGATCATATATTCGCTGCTCTAAACGTTTCATCCGTAATTCAAACGGGGTTAAAATATATACGCCAAGCTCATAAAACGACTCAAATGCTTCGCTGAACTCTCCGTTAACGGCAGAAAGGACAAACGAACGGTGCTTTTCTATATCCGCAAGCATTAGGTTTATACACTCTTCCCGCGGACGTACAGCCGTGTATGGAATTCTTGATTTTTCAAACCAATAATCCTCAATATCCAAATGCTTGTACTTTAAAATACGCGCGAGCTCACGCCCAACCGTAGTTTTGCCGCTCCCGTTTGCCCCGAACACGATTATCCCGCGTGTTTTACACATCATCAAATCCAGAATAAAAATACGATTTCGCCAACGCCACCGTTTTGCGCAGCCGCGTTCCCGTGATTGCCGTTCCGTCGTTAAACGAGCAAACGCGGCGTCTATTCAGCAATAATATCGCACCCCATGTATGGCCTGAGTGCGTCGGGCACGGTTACGCCGCCATCCGCCCGCTGATAATTTTCGAGTATGGCGGCCACCGTCCTGCCCACGGCAACGCCCGAACCGTTAAGCGTGTGAACAAGCTCGGGCTTCGCGCCCTTTTCGCGCCGGAACCGGATCTGCGCGCGCCGCGCCTGAAAATCCTCAAAATTAGAACATGAGCTTATCTCGACATAGCGGCCGTAGCTGGGCATCCAAACCTCAATATCATACGTTTTCGCGCTGGCAAAGCCCAAATCGCCCGTTGAGAGCGCGACGACCCGGTAGGGGAGGCCGAGCAGCCTAAGAACCCGTTCGGCGTCCAGCGTGAGGCGCTCCAGCTCTGCATAAGAATCTTCAGGCTTTGTAAATTGTACTAGTTCCACCTTGTTAAACTGATGCTGGCGTATAAGCCCGCGCGTATCCCGCCCCGCGCTGCCCGCTTCTGAGCGGAAGCAGGCGCTGTACGCGCAATAGCGGATAGGCAGCTTGTCTGCATCCAAAATGTCGCCGCGATGGATGTTCGTAACGGGAACCTCCGCCGTAGGTATAAGAAAATAGTCCGTTCCGCAAGCCTTAAATGAATCATCCTCAAACTTGGGCAGCTGGCCGGTACCGGTCATGGAAGCGCGGTTAACCATATAAGGAGGGAGGATCTCCGTATAACCGTTTTGCGTATGGGTATCGAGGAAAAAGTTGACGACCGCTCGCTCCAGCCTCGCGCCTAAGCCTTTATAAAAAGTGAACCGTGAACCGGTCACCTTGGCGGCCGACTCAAAATCGAGTATGCCGAGCCTGGTTCCGATATCCCAATGGGCCTGAAGCTCAAAATCAAATTCTGCCGGCCTGCCGTGAGTGCGGATTGGCTGATTATCTTCTTCGCCGCCGCCGTCCGGTACGCTTTGATGCGGTATATTCGGTATGTTCATGAGCAATCCTTCAAGGCGTGAATCCAGCTCGGAAACAGCCGCGTCCAACTCCTTGACGCGCGCGCCGACGTCCCGCATTTCGCGAGTCAGCTCCGCAACGTCCTCGCCGGCTTTCTTCATGCGGGGGATAGCGGAGGAAACCTCGTTTTTCCTAGCCTTAAGCGATTCCGATTCCTGCATAAGGGTGCGTCTGCTTATATCGAGCTCAAGTAGCTCCGTTACGTCCGCGCCCTTTTTGCGCCGCGAACGCATCGCGGCTATCAGCTCGTCCGGATTCGCGCGTATACGCTTGATATCTAACATTAGTATTCCTCCTACATTCTTTCAGGCGCGTGAAGGCCGATGAGATATAGCCCGGTTTTTATCACGGATCTGGCCGCGTCGGTAATGGCCAGCCGCGCGTTTCGCACAACGGGGCTATCATCCATAATCCTGTTTTCGTAATAGAATTTATTAAAACACGAACAAACGTCGATGATCGATCGGGATACGAGATAGGGCTCGTTCTTATCCATAGCGTCCTTTACGGACTGTGGAAACGCGCCGATAGCTTTAGCCAGCGAAACCGAAGCGGGATCCGTCAGCATGCCGTAATTGACGACGCCCGGATCGTAAGCGCCCGCCTTTCGCATTACGGAACAGCAGCGCGCATGGGTATACTGCGCGTACGGCCCAGTTTCGCCGTCGAAATTGAGCGCTTTTTCCCATGAAAAAACGATATCCTTGATGCGGCTGTTGTAAAGCGCGCCCCACACGACCGCGCCTACGCCTACCTGGCGCGCCACATCCTCCATATTTTCCAAATCCGGGCTTTTCTCCTTCATGATTTCGTGCGTTTTCTCAATGGCCGCGTTGAGCACGTCCTCCAGAAAAACGACCTTACCCTTGCGTGTGGCCATCGTACCGTCGGCCATGCTTACCATGCCGAAATTCACGTGAACACAGTCGCGAACCCATTCGTACCCCATTAGCTCCAAAACCTTAAAGAACTGGCGGAAGTGCAGGTTTTGCTGATACGCAACGACGTAAAGGGACTTATAAAAATCGTAGGTTTGCTTGCGGTAAATGGCCGTAGCCAAATCCCTTGTCGCGTAAAGCGTAGCGCCGTCGCTCCTGAGAATCAGGCAGGGCGGCATCTTGAATTCGCTTAAATCGACAAGCCAGGCGCCGTCGTCCTGCTTCAGCAGGTTTTTTTCTCGGAGAATATCGATAACGGGGCCCATCTTATCCTGATAAAAGCTTTCGCCGGCGTAGCTGTCAAACTCAATGTCAAGCAGCTTGTAAACACTGTCTACATCCCTCAGGGTAATTTCCTTAAACCAGGCAAAAAGGGCCGTCGCCTCCGAATCGTTTTCCTCGATACGCTTAAACCAGGCCCTGCCCTCATCGTTCAGCAAGGGATCCTTTTCCGCCTCCTCATGAAACCTTACATAAAGATCAAGGAGCGCGCGGATGGAACCTTTCTCCACAACATCTCGGTCGCCCCATTTTTTATAGGCGACAATCAGCTTGCCGAACTGCGTACCCCAGTCGCCGAGGTGGTTGATGCTTACGGTATGAAAACCCATGAACCCGTATATCCGGGCAAGGGAATGGCCTATCACCGTTGAACTCAGATGTCCGATATGGAAAGGCTTGGCGATATTGATGGACGAGTAGTCCAGGCAAACGTTTTTCCCCGCGCCCTCGTCCGACGCTCCGTAGCGTTCGCCCTCGCGAAGAACGCGGCCGACGATTTCCCGCGCGTAAGCCGCTTTATCGATAAAAAAGTTCAGATAACCGCCCGATGATTCCACGCGGCCGAAAGGTTCAGGCAATTTTACCGTTTCCTTAAGCTCAGCGGCGATAACCGGGGGAGCCTTATGCATGGCCTTCGCCAGTCGAAAGCAGGGGAACGCGTAATCGCCCATGTCCGGGTTGGGCGGGATTTCAATCCAATCCTTAATCTCGCCTATTTCTAGCCCCGCGCTTTGGGCCAGCGCGCCGGCGAGCGTCGTCCTAAAGTCCATATGCTGTCTCCTGATTTTCAATCTTAGCATTAGATTATAGCATATCCCATAATTTTATCAAGAAAAAGTCATAAAGTCGTCATTGTTGTTGTGATATGTAAATGCTATAATTAAAGGCATGAAAAATAACAGCATGCAGGAGGGGGCTCCCTCAAAAAAGGTGAAAAAAAAGCGAAGCAGGCGCAGCCGCATTTTGGATGCTGTGCTTTATACCGTCTGCGCAGCTTTATTTATCGGGGGAGGTTATATCCTCTTTCGTGAGTTTGTGCTGATAACGGAACCGTATTCGCCGCCGCCCAAGGAAATTACGCCGCCTCCTAATATGGCTATGGGTACTCCGGATCCGAACGTAACGCCCGATCCGAACGCTACGCCCGAACCTAGGAGAACGCCCGAAAAACTCTATTTTACGGAGCGGGAGATCATGTGCGACGTGCTGCCCGTGGGCGTCAATTCCGACGGCGCAATGGATACGCTGGATTCTCACAACCAGGCCGCGTGGGCGGAATATGGCCCTTCCCCCGGCGAGGAGGGGAATGCCATTATCAACGGCCACGTTCGCTTTCGTGGAAAAAAGGGCTATTTTTCGATATTGAAGGATATGGAGATAGGGGAGGAAGTCGCTATCGAGTATAACGATGGCTCCGTGCGCTATTTTAAGGTGCGAAGCGTGGATACATATTATCTGTATGAGCTTCCGCCGACAGTAATGGGGCTCGGCGGGGATACCCGGCTTACGCTGATAACGTGCCTTGGCGACTTTAACCATGATATTGGCACATCCGAGCATCGGGTGGTCGTGGTATGCGATCCAGCATAACGCGGGTTAATAGCGGCTAAGAGGCAAGCTTTGTTATTTAGGTTACGCACAGACGGACGTGAGAGAAGCGCGTCCGTCTTTATTAGGCTATATTGATAAACTTGATATCATACTTATATCTTCAGATATTATTGATCATCGGGAAAGTGCAACTAGCTTTAATAGTGTTAGTCTTGAGTATTTGATAAGCTCGGCTGAGACACTTATAAGTCATTGTGTGCATATTGCTGTTTCAGATTATTCAGGATATGCTGAAGTAATTGAGAGTGAATGGGGTATCAAAAAGAATGTGGATACGGTATATAAGGAGCAAGGCGCAGCATATTTAACTCTAGACGCGTCGCTTACTAGATATAAATACTTGCAGGAGTATTTGCCAATAGATATTGAAATATTAACACGAGACGGCAATACATCGCCATTATACAACAACTCTTCAATAAACAAAGCGGCATAATTATTACCGGAGGAATGATTATGAAATCGATTATGGTTGCAGGAACAAGTTCATCTTGCGGTAAAAGCTTTGTGACAACAGCTTTAATTCGCTGTTTTAGAAGCAATGGATACACGGTCGCGCCGTTTAAAGCGCAAAATATATCTTCAAATTCAGTTATGATAAAAGACGGAAAAGAGATAGCATGCTCCACTTACATACAAGCCAATGCGGCGCAAGTTGAGCCAGAAGTTATTATGAATCCGGTGCTTATAAAGCCAAAAAGAGAGAGGACCCAATTTTACATTAATGGAGAACTTCATTATGAGGGTCCATACCAAAATTACACAGGATTTATCCCGGAAATTAAGGATTGCGTATCACAGGCGTTAATAAAAAAACATGATATCGTTGTGATCGAAGGTGCGGGTAGCGTTGCAGAAATTAATAATAAGGGGGAGGATATTGCAAATGAGTACATCGCTCAAATAGCAAAGCCTGCGATTACTCTGGTCGGTGATATTCATTTAGGCGGCGTATTTGCATCCTTGCATGGTACCTTGGATTTAATGCCGCCAAGCTTAAAAGAACATACAAAGACCTTTGTTATTAATAAGTACGGCGGCGACGAAGAGCGACTTCGCATTGGTATTGAGTTTATTGAAAAATATCATCATGTAAAATGCGCCGGTATAATACCTTATATTGAAGATGATTTTCTTGCAGGCCCTAGAAACGATATGGATGATGTTTTCTCTAAAATAGATTATGTGGTAGCAAAACACTGTGATTTTTCAAGCATATTATATTAATGGCTTGATAATATGTATCTTTTAAAATTGGCGACAGCATATTTTGTGGAGACGCGGCAATGTAAGGGCTACAAAGCCTGGTATGATTACAATATGGAATAGAAGACAAATTTATGGGACATTTTGATTACCGAAAGGCCTTACCCTCTGCGGCGGCAAGCACATTAGACGTGCCGCGATAGAACATATAATATAATAAAAGACATGCCGGCGGACGAACACCGTTTAGTATTAAGACCGGTTGGGGTTTAATATGATAACGAAAGCAAAAAGGCCGCTTAAGTTGCGGCCTTTAATTGCATGAGGATGTTCGGCAATTCAATGCAAATATAGGCGTATTTCTTGATTTGAACTAATGGGCTTTGGCATATCACCATTTCAACTGACGGTAATAACTAAACCTTTCCCTTATAGACCTCGCACGATAAGCGCGGTAAATAGGTTATGCTCCCAAAAGCAGCTGCCAAGCTTAATCCATAAAGCCGGCTTAAACGCTAGTTTAGCAATTCCTTGTCGATATAAGGAAGGTGCCAAAGCTCTTTGGCGTATTGCTTAATCGTTCGGTCGCTTGAGAATTTTCCGGCGGCGCTGGTATTGAGCAGGCACTTGCGGCCAAAGGCTATGGTATCCCGGTAATCGCGGTTAGCCCGGAGCTTTGCGTCGATATAAGGCAGCAGATCATGCAGGATATAATAGTGATCCGGCCTGTGCCAGTGCGTTCCGTATAAAAGGGAATCGTAAAGCTCCCGGAATACGCCGCTGCCGCCGTCGCTGAAGGAGCCGTCCACAAGCGCGTCCACTACGCGCCGCACCCGTGGTTCGCTCTCATAAACGGCCTTGGGATCGTAGGTATTGACTATCTCGGCGATATCCTCTACGCGCGCGCCAAAGATATAATTGTTATCCTCGCCGGCCTGCTCGACTATTTCGATATTCGCTCCGTCGTACGTGCCCAGCGTAACTGCGCCGTTAAGCATGAATTTCATGTTGCCTGTGCCGGACGCTTCCGTACCCGCCGGCGATATCTGCTCTGAAATATCGGCGGCGGGTATGATATGTTCGGCGTATGAGCAGTTGTAGTTCTGCACGAACACCACGGACATCTTATCGCGCATATCGGCGTCCCGGTTAATCTTTTGGGCGATTTCATTGATGAACTTAATTATGCTCTTTGCCCGGATGTAACCGGGGGCGGCCTTTGCCCCGAAGATGAACGCGGTGGGGGTGAAATCCGTCAAGGTACCATCCTTAAGGCGGTAATAGATATCCAATATGGAGAACGCGTTCATCAGCTGCCGCTTATACTCATGCATGCGCTTAACCTGTATATCGAACACAAACGACGGGGACAGGCTTACGCCCTCCCGTTCCTTTATGATAGAAGCAAGCTGCTTTTTTTTATGGAACTTTATCTCGTTAAAGCGGCGGACGGTCGCCTCATCCAAATGCTCCCTCAATTCGCTGATGCAGTTGAGGTTCAACAGGAAATCGCATCCGGTTTTTTCTTCAATCAACTCGGCCAATTCCGGGTTGCAAAGCCCGAGCCAGCGGCGCTGGGTTATGCCGTTGGTTTTGTTCTGGAAGCGGGTAGGGTATACGTCGTTCCAGTCTCTAAGCACATCGCGCTTGAGGATATCGGTATGAATGCGGGCGACGCCGTTGATGTATGTGGATACGTAGCTTGCAAGGCGCGCCATATGCACCTGATTGCCGCTGATAATCCGCATGCGGTTGATCTTATCCTCGTCACAGCCCTTTACGCGAAGCTCGGCTACCAGGCTGTCGTTGATGCGCGAAATAATATCAAATATTCCTGGGATTACGCTACGGAACAATTCAACGTCCCATTTTTCCAGCGCTTCGCTCATAATCGTATGGTTTGTGTACGAAAAGGTCTGGAAGGCGACCTCCAGCGCATTCTCAAACGCCATGCCGTCTTCCATGAGTATGCGGATAAGCTCAGGGATGGAAACGACCGGATGCGTATCGTTTAATTGTATGGCGCAGTGAACCGCGAACGCGGACATATCCCCGCCGCGTACGCGGCGGTAACGGCGGCAGATATCCTGAATGCTTGCGCTTGCCAGGAAGTACTGCTGCTTCAGCCTGAGGCGCTTGCCTTCATAGGTGCTGTCGTTGGGATAAAGAACGCGCGTAATATCCTCAACCAGGTTTTTCTCGCGTACCGCGAGGGCGTACTCCTGCTCGTTAAAGAGCGTAAAGTCAAATTCCTCCATCGGCTCGCTCTGCCAGAGGCGCAGCGTGCCGATATGGCTGTTGCGGTAGCCGATTATGGGCATATCGTAGGGAACGGCGGTTACGCTTTGATCCGCGAACGAGACGGTTACCGTCCGGTCGTCCCGGCGGCGGCTCCAGGGATCGCCGTATCTCTGCCAGTCGTCGGCCTTCTCCACCTGAAAGCCGTCTGAAAAGCTCTGCTTGAACAAGCCGAACTTATACCTGAGCCCATAACCGTCCAAAGGCAGGTTGTGCGTGGCCGCGCTGTCCAAAAAGCAGGCGGCAAGCCGGCCGAGCCCGCCGTTGCCCAGAGCCGCGTCCTCTATATCCTCCATCAATGATAGATCCGCGCCGCGCGTCCTGAGCAGACCGCGGACCTTATCCAATATGCCCAGGCAGTACAGGTTGTTAAACACCATGCGGCCCATGAGGTACTCCGCCGAAAAATAATAGGCGCGGCGTACCTGCTCATGCGCGCGGCGGCTTTTTCGCCAGTCCTCAGCAATAAGCGACATAACCGCGTCCCCCAACGCTTCATGAAGCTGGTAAGTGGTCGCCTCGTGAAGGTTTTTCTGGTATCCGTCCATAAGCGCACCCTCGGTACGCCGCATCAGTTCGTTGCAATCAATCATGGTTCCTCCTTGCGCACTCTATCGTATAGGGTATTAAGCCGATAAAGCGCATCGCTCAGTTCATCGGTCAAGAGCGCGGGATCAAGCCGCCAGCTCCAGTTTCCGCCCAGAGTGGACGGCGTGTTCATTCGCGCTTTACAATCCAGCCCAAGGTAATCCTGCATCTGCGCTATCGCCAGATTTGAGCAGCTTGCATACGCCGCCCGGATGAGCGTGCGATATACGGGTTCACATTCACGCGGGTTGAGATAATCTCGCATAAATTCCTTCTCATTCTCGGGCGCGTTTGTCCACCAGCCGGTAACGGTTTCATTATCATGCGTACCTGTATAGATAACGCTGTTGGGCGCGCAGGTGTGCGGAAGATGCGCGTTTTGAGGGCCGGAACCGAAAGCGAAGGTGAGCACCTTCATCCCCGGGAAGCCCGTTTCTTCCAGCAGCGCCCGGGCCTCGTCGGTCATAAGCCCTAAATCCTCCGCGATAATGGGGGGATTGTTGCCGAGCGCGGCGCGAAGCGCCCTGAACAGCTCCATGCCCGGCCCCCTTCGCCACGCGCCGGTTTGAGCGGTTTTCTCGCCGAATGGAATCGCGTAATAGCGCGTAAAGCCCAGAAAATGATCGATCCGCAATATATCGAACATGCCCGCTAAAGCGCCTATGCGGCGGACCCACCATTCAAAGCCGCTTTCTCGAATATAATCCCAGTCGTACAACGGGTTGCCCCATAGCTGGCCCGTTGAGGAAAAATAGTCGGGCGGTACTCCGGCGACGGCGTTGGGAAGGCCGGAGCTGTTTAAATCGAAAAGGCTAGGCTCCGCCCAGGTATCCGCTGAATCCAGCGCTACATATATAGGCATATCCCCAAGTATCTCAATCCCCTTGCGGTTGCAATAACCCTTTAACGCGTGCCATTGCTTGAAAAACAGGTATTGAATGAATTCATGGAATTTTATGTCCTCGGCCAGCGCCGCCGTATACCTGCGCACGGCCTCGGGTTCATGCGCGCGTATGGCTAAATCCGGCCACTGCTGCCAAGGAACGCCGCCATAATAGGACTTAATAGCCATAAACAGCGCATAGTCCCGTAACCAGGCCGCGTTCGCCTCGGAAAAGGATTCCACCTCGCGCGAGAGTTTAGGATACGAATGCTCGTAAGCCTGCCGCAGCACATTGTAACGGTTTTGATAAAGCTTGGCGTAATCGACGCAAAGCGGGTCGCCGCCCCAGTCAAGGCCGCGGTATTCATCGTTTGGCAGCGCGCCGGACTCAAAAATAAAATCCAGATCGATGAAATACGGGTTCCCGGCAAAGGTGGAGAAACTCTGATAGGGCGAATCCCCGTAGCTTGTCGGGCCTATAGGCAGCACCTGCCATACGCTGACGCCGCAGCGTTTTAAATAATCCGCAAATGAATACGCTTCCCTGCCCAGAGAGCCGACGCCATAAGGAGAGGAAAGAGAGGTGATATGCATCAGCACACCGCTTTTACGCATAAACAAATGCCGCCTCCACAAACAAGTCTTTCGCTAATATCATACATTTTATCATAGTATGCAAAAACCCGCATCAAGTTTTTAATACCAAGGTCCAGGCGGTACATCGCTCGGCTCTTGGCGCGCGTTGTACGCAAGGCGCAAATACAGCGAACGACGGGCGCAGTTTTCGTCCGGCCCCGGCCGTAAAACAGCGGGTAAGAAACTTAGAACCTGTAACCCCGGCGAATAAAAACACCCCTGCGTCCGGTCGGGGAACCACGGCCGGCGCGTCAAGCCTCCGCCCATAACTGAAAAGGCGCGCTTAGCGCGAGGGGGGTAAGCATATCTAAAGAATCCCTGCCGGAGCAAATATTGCGAGTAAAAATAAAACGTGACATGTGCATACTCCTTTAAGATGCATTTACCGTTAAACGGTACTGAACTTAGAGTTTGCCGCTTAGCCCCGCTTATGCGTCCAATCGTCCGCGAAGTTCCATTAAATTATCGTTAACGTCCTGCATCAGGTCGAGGATTTCCGCCCTTTTTTCAACGGTGAAGCCGCTGAACATGGTTTCATAAAGCATATCGTAGTCTATTTGACACCAGCGTGAATATTCAACGCCCTTATTCGTAAGCGCTATGCGGATGCAGCGGGTATCCTTTCTGTCCCTCACCCGCTTCACAAACCCCGCTTTTTCGAGCCTTCTGAGAGATACTCCGGCGGAAGCCTTCGTGATACGCAGGCTCTCCGCTAGCTCGTTTTGCGTTGGCCGCTGCATTTTGTTGAGGTGGAACAGGATCTGCGGCTGTCCTGGGTACAGGCCGTATTTACTCAGCACGCGCTGCATGCAATAATGATAGTTCTGCACCAGCGTTCCGAATGCCTCACCCGCGCGCCTTGTTGTTTCCTCTCTTGTCATATCCATAAACCTTATCACTCCTATGGCTTGAGCATATATCAGCTCCGCGCGACTGTCAAATTATAAGTAAAGCCGTATGCGAACGACTATGGAGCATGCTTTATTTATGCTATACTGACAACATAGGCAGGACCGCTTTTAATGCGGCTTCTACGCTTACCTTCTTTTGTCGCATAACGCTTTTTCAGGCTTTTGCGTACGCGCGGCGATTAGAATAATTCATATGGAGGGCCGGAATGATGCAATATATACTGGCGCTTGACCAGGGCACGACGAGTTCAAGGGCGATTGTGTTTGATAAGCGTGGGCGCGTTATCGCCAAGGGTCAGAATGAGTTTACGCAAATATACCCGCAGCCGGGGCATGTGGAGCACGATCCGCTGGAGCTACTGTACAGCCAGCTTCGCGCGGCTGCGGACGCGGTAAGGCTCAGCACAGTTTCGCCAGCGGATATCGAGGCAATCGGCATAGCCAACCAAAGGGAAACCACGGTGGTATGGGACAAATTAACGGGCCGCCCGGTATATAACGCTATTGTGTGGCAATGCCGCCGCACGGCTCCCATCTGCGAGGAACTTGCCGCGCTTGGCCTGGCGGATGTTGTAGCGGAGAAAACCGGCCTTGTTATAGACGCTTATTTTTCGGCGACCAAGCTCAAGTGGATTTTGGACAACATACCCGGAGCAAGAGCCCGGGCACGCCGGGGTGAGTTGCTGTTCGGAACCATAGATACCTGGCTGATATGGAACCTGACGGGGGGCGTACACGCTACGGATTACTCAAACGCCGCGAGAACCATGCTTTTTGATATTGACAGGCTTTGCTGGGATGAAGATCTGTGCCGCGCGATGGATATTCCAAGCTGCATGCTTCCAGAGCCAAAGCCGTCCAGTTATGTATACGGAACCGTCCTGCCGGATATTGTAGGGATAGAAGAGCTTTCGGGCATACCCATCGCCGGCGCGGCGGGCGACCAGCAGGCCGCGCTTTTCGGGCAGGCGTGCTTTGATGAAGGGCTGGCGAAAAACACCTACGGCACCGGCTGCTTTTTGATGATGAACACAGGCCGCCGCCCTCCGAGATCACAAAACCGCCTGCTAACGACCATCGCCTGGGGCGTTGGGGGAAAGGTGGAGTACGCTCTGGAGGGCAGCGTTTTCAACGCGGGCTCCATCATCAAATGGCTGAGGGACGATTTAAGGCTGATAGAATCCGCGAGCGAATGCGATAGGCTGTCTGAAACCGTGGCCGATACGAACGGCGTTTATTTGGTACCGGCGTTCACGGGACTTGGCGCGCCATATTGGGATATGTACGCGCGCGGGGCGATGTTTGGGCTGACCCGCGGAGCGACAAGGGCGCATATCGCTAGGGCCGCGCTTGAATCCATCGCCTACCAGGTAAAGGATTTGGTTACGGCGATGGAAAAGGATACTGGCTTTACAATAAAGGAATTGCGTGTGGACGGCGGCGCGAGCGTGAGCGATATGATGATGCGCTTTCAGGCGGATATCCTGCCCGCCCGGGTAGACAGGCCGGCGAACATTGAAACCACCGCGCTGGGCGCGGCGTATCTTGCCGGCCTGGCTGTGGGCGTATACGAAACCAAGGATGAGATTGCCGGTAACCGGCATAGCGAGCGGGTATTCGAGCCCGCGATGGACGCAAAAGAGCGAAGCGCGCTTTACGGCGGTTGGGAAAAAGCCGTTAAGCGGACGCTTGGATGGGAGAGCGGAGGCATACAATTGTAACACGGTTCCGACGCACAATGCTCTCCGGCTTTACGCAGAAACTGAGTTTTAGCATAATAAACGTTGATTTTGAAAGGATTTAAATCATGGAATCAAGGCCTTATGTATCGTGGGATTTGATGAACCGGTTTTTGGTTGACGCGTTTAAGGGCGTGGGCGTCCCGGATGCGGATGCCGCCATATGCGCGGACGTTCTTTTGGAGAGCGACCGGCGCGGCATAGAAAGCCACGGTGTCAACCGTTTTAAGCCAATCTATATCGACCGAATTAACGCGGGCATCCAAAAACCCGTGACCGAGCTGGAAATACTTAAGGAAACACCCACGACGGTTGTAATGGACGCGCACGACGGCATGGGCATGGTGGCGAGCCATAGGGCAATGGAAATGATTATCGAAAAAGCGCGCGTATACGGGCTCGCGATGGCCGCTATTCGGAACTCAACGCATTACGGTATTGCGGGCTACTGGGCTGGAATGGCTACGCAGGCGGGCATGATCGGAATTACCGGCACGAATGCGCGCCCCTCAATCGCCCCGACGTTCGGCGTGGAAAATATGCTGGGTACGAACCCTCTTACCGTTGGGTTTCCGACGGACGAACCGTTCCCGTATATGCTGGACTGCGCGACGTCCATAACGCAGCGGGGGAAGATTGAATACTATGCGCGAAACAATATGGATACCCCGGCGGGCATGGTTGTCGGCCGTGATGGAAGCGCGATGACAAACAGCGAAGCGATACTTGCCGCGCTCACCAACGGGGAGGCCGCGCTGACCCCGCTGGGCGGGATCGGGGACGAGCTTGCGGGCTATAAGGGCTACGGTTACGCAACGGTTGTTGAAGTTCTCAGCGCGGCTCTGCAGGCGGGCGGCTTCCTGAAAATGCTCACGGGTGTGAAAGGCGGGCAAAAGGTACCATACGGCCTGGGGCATTTCTTCCTCGTAATCAATCCCGAGGCTTTTCTTGGGCTTGACAGCTTTAAAAAAACATGCGGCGATATACTTCGCGCCCTGCGCGACTCAAAGAAAGCGCCGGGGCATGAGAGAATCTATACCGCCGGAGAGCTTGAATACATCGTATGGCTGGATAGAAAAGATAAAGGCGTTCCGGTCAACGCTTCCGTACAGAAGGATTTGACCGAAGTACGCGACGCGCTGAAGCTCCCGTACAGGTTCCCGTTTGAGGCTGACCGGCTTTAATCCGCGTCATTTTTCCGGCCGGCCAGCAGTATAGCCGGGTTCTATGAGAATATCCCTTCCGGTTAGGAGAATGCGGATATTTCCGTTTTTGTCCGTGCGGAATAACTCAATGCCCGCATCCTTAAGCTTTTGCAGGGTTTCCTGATGCGGATGGCCGTAATCGTTATCCGCGCCAAGGGACGCTATGGCATACCGCGGGTTTACCGCATCCAAAAAAGCGTTGCCTGTGGATGTGGAGGAGCCGTGATGGCCGAGCTTGAGAACGTCGGCTTCGAGCGCTTGAGCGCCGTACGCGTTTAGGGCCAACCGCTCTGCATTTGCTTCCGCATCCCCCGTAAAAAGTATTGCGGTATCGCCGAACTTAACGCGGATTATGGCGCTCCAATCGTTCAAATCATTGTATTCAACGCCCTTTAACGGCGATAGCACCGATATTTCAACATCATCGTCCCATGGGAGGTAAGCATCCGCGTTAAGGAAGCGGACCTCCACGCCCCGGTCGTCAAGCGCTGCGAGCATTTTCTCATATGTTACGGTGGTATGCGCAACCTCAGGCATATAAAAGCGGCTGATATCGTATTTTTCTATGATTTGCCGCATTCCGCCGATGTGATCGCTGTGCGGGTGCGTCGCTATGACCATATCCAGCTTTGATACGCCTCTTAACTGCAGAAAATCGTCAATCGCGTCAAAGGCTTTGCTTTCTCCCGCGTCTATAAGCATGGTTTTGCCCGACGTTGATTGCAGGAATATGCTGTCTCCCTGTCCGACGTCTAGCGCCACGACCTCAAGCGCGCCCGTTTCCGATGGAAGGCCGGGCGTGCCGGCCGCAGGCGCGATTGCGTCCAATATCGGCTGCAGCCTTTCGCCGCCGATGCAAAAGTGGAGCAGAACCAGCACCAGAAAAACGGATAGGGCGGTAAACCATTTGCGCCTTCTCCTGTCTGCCTTGTTTCCTCTTTGTTTTGCCATAATAAACCTCGCTGCCGGCGCGTGCCGGTATTCATATTTCATAAACTTGAACGGAAGGGCTTGGCCCAGGCTGCGCCATAAATGCTTTCACAGGCCGGGCTTATGACTTTTTCACTATTGTAACAGATTCCACCCCCTGATGCTATTAACAGTTTGTTCATAAATTTATTGACAAGCTTATGATATAGGGCTAAAATATTTTTCATGGTATTTTTTCATGCGCTTCGGCATTATTTTTAATTAACCTGTATTATTTTGGAGGAATTTAAAATGCAATCATTCGTTCGTATTTGTGAGATTATCCGCGAATTGACGGGCATTCCTGTCGAGAGTATTAAAAAGGAATCCACCGCGCGGGAGCTTAGCATGGATTCGCTCGATATGACAGAGGTTATACTCGCGGTGGAGGAAGAGTTCGACGTGCTGGTAGACGATGCGAATATTGTTGAAAGCATAGGCCATATCGCGTCCATTGTGGATCTGCAGACCCAGGCCGCGTAACTAGGAACATAATTGAAGAGATACGGGGACGTCCTGGTTTTCAGGGCGTCCCCTCGCATATATGCAATCGAGCGAAGGGATTGTTCGCATAAGCTTGAAGCAGTAAAAAACGGCTATATCATATTTTGTAGGTTAACACGGGGCGTATTCCGTTGCGAGAGAGTAATGCCTCCGAGCTTTAACCCCGCAGGCAAATTGGCTTTTTTTGCAGGCTGCGATGCGGCGTTATAAAGTCTTAACTGAACTCTTCGTACAAACGCGTTTTCTATGCGCTTTTACCTATAAGCTTACACGAGAGGCGGCGCTTTTTAAGCAGGATGCTGAGCGTCAAACCGAGGCACAGGATTTCCGCAGCCGCGGGCGTCAGCCAAACCCCGGTTTCCCCGAGCAGCAGGGGCAGCACGGCCAGGCCGGCCGCTATAAGAGCCAGGCCGCGGCTTATGGATATGGCGAATGAACCGGCCGGGCGGTTGGAGGCTGCCAGATACCCTGTGCAGGCTACGTTGTAGCCCATGAAAAGGAAGGAAATAGAGAACAAGCGCAGTGCCTGGGCGCAGGCGTTTATTAAATCAGGATCGCCTTTTGCTATCAAAAGACTGGATATTTGAGGGGCGAACGCCTGCACGGCGGCAAAGCATGCGACGGAAAGTACGGCGGCAGACCATATGGCGCACCGGAACAACCGGCGGCACGCGGCGGAGTCGCCCTTGCCTACGTTATAGCTCACCAGCGGCTGCATGCCTTGGGAAATGCCGGTCATAGTCATCAGCACAATGGTATTGACGTATGCAGCCACGGTATAAATAACGACTCCGCGCTCGCCGGAGATGGCCATAATCGCCCGGTTGAACATAAACACCATCGCGCCGTTCGAGAGCTCGACAATAGCGTCGGCTGAACCGATAGGGATAATGCGCCTATATACCCTCAAATTGGGCTTGAAACGGACGAAGGAAAGCCGGCCTTTGCGCTTGAGGAAATGGATAATATAGCACGCGGCCAGGAAAACCTGTGATATGCCCGTCGCGATGGCGGCGCCCGGAACGCCCCAATGAAATACCATAACGAATAAATAATCCAGCGCGCAATTACATAGCGCGCTCGCCGTAGTACACAGGATAGTCAGGCGCGGAAACCCGTCGGTCTTTGTAAGCACCTCCAGCGAGTATGAAACGATGAATCCAGGACAGAACCACATAATGTAATGAAGGTATTGCTGAGCATATTTAAGCGTGTTCCCCTTTGCGCCGAGAGCGATGGCGATTTCACGTGAAAACAGCAATCCCATGACGCCGATAATTATTGACGCGGCGGCGATCAGCACGGTATTTTGGCTGAATATGCGGTTCGCCTCCTCCTGTTTTTTGCGCCCCAGCTCCATCGCTATTAGGGTTGAAGCGCCAACAGAAAACAATATCGCGAACGCAAAAAGGAAGTTGACAAATGGCACAACGATATTTACCGCCGCCATCGCGACCGGGCCAACGCCCCAGGATACGAACATGCCGTCCACCAAGGAATAAACCGAAAACACCCACAAAGATACAACTGACGGCGCAGCATACCGGATAAATTGGCGCATTGTTTGCTTCATTATAAAATCCTCCTTGACACTGGTGAGTTTAAACCTTACCATGATGGTAAGGTCAAGAGCCGAACTGATATATTATTCGCGCGTTTTCGCGTCGGATGCTGATAGAACAGGAGAAGGATATCCATGAAAGATAATTATACGATAGGAGAGATAGCACGCCTTTATCACATAAGCCCAAACGCCATACGCTATTATGAAGCGCTGGGCATACTGCGTCCTAGCCGGAGCGAAAAGGGATATCGGCTGTACAGCATCTATGATACATGGAGGCTTAACGTAATACGCGATATGCTAAGGCTGGGGTTCAGCACGTCGGACATCCGTTCCTACATGCTCGAAAGGACCGTTTCGTCAACCGAGCGTCTGCTGGAGCTTGAGCTTAAGCGGATTGAGGAAAGGAGTGCGGAGCTTGAAGAGATACGCCAAACCGTCACGGACAGGCTTGTTTCCATCAGGCGCGTAGGAAGCATGCCGGAGGAAAAGGTTCAGATTATAGATATTCCCCCGCGAAGCTGTTACCGCATACGCGAACCCTTTACGCGGGACGCGGATATGGATTTTATCCTGCAAAAGCTTCGGAAGCTATGCGGAGGGCTTGCGTTTAAAAGCGGCTCCATTGCCGCTTGCATACCCCTTGAAAACATGGAGCGCGGGCTTAGCCGCTCGTACGGATCGGTAGTCGCTTTTCACCCGGAGGGCGGAGAGGAGATTCCCGGCGGGGCATACGCCTGCGCCGCTTACCGGGGCGGATATGAAAGGAACGCCGTGTTAATTCCGCGCATGATTCATTACGCCCGTGAAGCGGGCTATAAACCGTGCGGAGACGCCTTTGAGGTGGTCTGGATCGATATTCATACCACTTCGCTGGCGGAGGAATACGCGACGGAGCTGCAGATTCCAATCGCGTTAAGCTGATTTGAGCGTCATATTTTGTTTATCAAAAAACGCCGAATCAGCTCCGCCGATTAAAGGGACCTTGACGCTTAAATACGCCACGTGTTATATTTTTTGCGTAATAAGAGGCGGATTAAGCTTGGGCAAGGAGTATAGAAGGAATGAACTTACCATAAACAATATGTGCAATTGAGATTGACCGCGGACGATACGGTTAGCATGATGATGGGATTTATGCCGTGCAGAGGGAATGGAGGATAAATTTGGGCGCTTCGGTAAAAACGAAAAAAGGATTGAGGGTATTATGGAATATCGTTTCCACTATTATCGTAGCGGTAATCGCTTTGGCCGCGGTGCTCTTGGTAGGGGTACGGATTGTCGGCCTTACGCCGTACGCCGTGATTTCAGGCTCGATGGAGCCGGCTTATCGTGTGGGAAGCTTAATCTACGTGCGCGAGAATGAGCCGGGCGACATACAGGTTGGCGATCCCATAACTTTTGTTTTAAATCAGGATCTTGTCGTTGCCACGCACCGCGTTATCCGAATTGATGATGAGAATCGCCTGTTTTATACCAAGGGAGATAATAACGATGCGCCGGACGCTGAGCCGGTGCGTTTTGAAAACCTTTTGGGCAAGCCGGTCTTTACAATACCCTATTTGGGTTATGTATCGGCTTATATCCAAACGCCCGCGGGGAGGTCGCTGTCAATAGCGGCCGTAGCCGCGGCTCTGCTGCTTGTGTTTTTGCCGGATATTATCCGCACTCTTAAAGGCTCCGGCGGCAAATCCGCCCATAAAAAGGCGCCCTCAGGCGATGAAATTGCGGAGGATCATGACGCCGCGGGAGAGGATAAGGTATGATTTATCCTCCATTTTATAGCAGAATCGAACAGCCCCGCCGCGATTGCTTGGATTCGTTCGCTTACGCCAAATGATGAGTATGTTATACTTAACAAAATTATGCAGCGAAGGCTTTTTTTTACTTAATTTGAATTGACTTGGGCTATTTACAGATGTAAACTGATAATAGTATAGGCCGTCGGCCAAGTTAAGTTATTTTAAGGAGAAAGTACAGTCTATGAAGAAAAAGGTGTTGGTTCTTTCCCTTGTAATCGCGCTTATTGCTACTATTGCGTTTGGTACTATCGCATGGTTTTCAGCCAGCGACTCGACCCGCAACACCATTACCGCCGGATTCCTTGGCATATCGGTAACCGAAGTGGACGGGCAAAATCAGCCATGGGTAAATCCCGAGGAACCCGTTGCTCCGGGCGCGGAACTTGATTATACAGCCGCTGTTGAGTATAATGCCAATATCGAAGCGTTTATCCGCGTAAAAGTTACCCCATCGTTTGATTCTGAGGATCTTGGCCTTAGTGTAATCGACGTTAATTATAACACTGCGGACTGGACATGCGGGGACGACGGCTATTGGTACTATCATACGGCGGTTAAGGGTGAAGGCGCTACTGAACCGCTGTTTGAAGGGTTTGCCTTTAGTGAGGAAGCGGGTAATGATTATCAGGGAGCGACGTTTACCATAAGCGTTGAGGCGGAGGCCATTCAAGCTGCTAACGGCGCGCCGCAGGCGGCCGGCTGGATGCTACCATAACCTAAGGGTAATTAAATTTAAACGCAAAGGAATGATCGGATATGAAATATTTTAAGCTTATGCGCGTGGCGTGCGTGGCGCTGGTATGCTTTGTTCTCCTGGGGGGCGTTACGCTCAGTTCGCTTGCGGATACTTCCAACGTCGAATTTGTAGGCTTTGCCGATGAGTTCATCTTCACCCCCGAAAACAAGGATTTGTTCAACAACTTTAAGAAAATCGTGCCTGGGGATGAGCTTACTCAGGATATAATTGTTAAGAACAGCTATAAGGAAAAGGTCAAAATATATATGCGCGCGGAGCCTGTAAGCGAACAGGACGCGGCGTTCCTCAGCGAACTGAACATGAAGGTTGAGCTCAAGTCGGGGGATCAGGTAAACGCCCTATATAACGGTTCGGCCGCGGAGCTGATATCAGCGTCGGGGAGTTTAAAAGAGGATGTGCTGCTGGGCGAATTCCCGGCAAACGCAAACTGCACGATTACAGCGACGCTCTCCGCGCCGCTTGATATGGGGAATGAGTTTCAGGCGGCATCTGGAGATATCGTTTGGGTATTTACCGTTAACGAAGCGCCGGGGGAGATACCCCCTTCGTCCGGCGATGAAAACCTTGTTCTGAAAATTCTGCCGTTTCTGGCGGCCGCTCTTATTATTGTGATTATCATTATCATCATACGCAATAAGCGCAGGCAGGACGGCGCGGACGACGAGGATGTGGATCAGGGCGAATAAAGGGCGCTCGGACCTGTGATAAGCGCGGAGTGTTAACGGCTCCGCGCCTTTTTTATTTAAAAATAATCGTAACAGTTGCGTTTTTAGCGCTTTTATGGCGCGGGGCTATTTACCGCCATTCGGTGACGAAACTGGCGGGCATTAATGTATGAATTAGTCAATACACTTAGTTTGCCGGACGAGAATGTGAATATTTGCGAACAAAGCGCCGCTGTGGGTGACATCCGCCGCGCATAACGCTATAATGAGCTTAACGACAAGAGGGAGGGTTTTGTATGATAGATGTAATAGAGCGCTTTTTAAAATATGTCGCTTTTGATACCGCGTCAAAACACGATCAGGCGGTAATACCCAGCACGGAAAAACAAAAGGCGCTAGGCTCGGTTTTGGCGGATGAGCTTAGGAAGATGGGGATTGAGGATGCGCGTATGGACGAACATGGGTATGTTTACGCTTCTATCCCCGGCAATATCCCGGGCGCTCCGGCAATAGGCTTTATCGCGCATATGGATACTTCGCCCGACGCTTGCGGTGAAGGAGTAACCCCCCGTATTGTGATGGATTACGACGGCGGGGATATTGAACTTAATGAAGAACTGATTCTTTCTCCAAAGGAGTTTCCCGCGCTTAAGCGTTATGTTGGCCAGGATATTATAGTAACGGACGGAACTACGTTGCTTGGCGCGGACGATAAAGCGGGTATAGCGGAGATCATGACCCTCGCGGAGACTATTATGAACTATCCCGCGCTTCCGCATGGCAGGATTTGCATTGCCTTCACGCCTGACGAGGAGGTGGGGAACGGGGCCGAGCTTTTTGACTTAAAGGCATTTGGCGCTGATTTTGCGTATACTGTGGACGGCGGGGAATTGGGCGAGCTTGAATATGAAAACTTTAACGCCGCTTCGGCCAAGGTTCGCATAAAGGGCAGTGAAATACACCCGGGAGGCGCGAAGGGCATGATGATTAACGCACAGCGGGTTGCGATAGAATTTGATTTGCTGCTGCCCCCGGCTCAAAGGCCTGAGCATACGGAAGGTTACGAAGGCTTTTTCCACCTGTGTGAAATGAAGGGAAACGTATCATGCGCGGATTTAAATTATATTATTCGGGATCACGACAAAAACGCGTTCGAGCAAAAAAAGTGTTTGATGCGCAAAGCCGCTGATTATATTAACGCAAAATATGACAAGGAACTCGTGCATGTTGAGATCAGAGATTCCTATTATAACATGAAGGAGAAAATATTGCCGCATATGCATCTGATCGACATTGCGTCCGCGGCAATGGAGGATTGCGGCGTTACGCCTATCATTACGCCCGTACGCGGCGGCACGGACGGAGCGCGGCTATCTTATATGGGGCTGCCCTGCCCGAACCTGAGCACCGGAGGCCATAATTTCCACGGCAGGAAGGAATATATCCCCGCGCAGTCGTTGGAAAAAATGTGCCGGGTGCTGCTTCAAATTGTTGAACGCATGTCGGAGTTGAACGCCTAGAGCTTACGCTTTTGAGGGCTATGGAGCCTTACCATAGCCCTTAGGATTTTAATAAAGCGGCTGCGCCGCTTCTTGTTATACTGAAATGAGGATGGGAAGAACGCCAAGAACCTGTGCGCGCGAAGAGCAATACGGATATTAGACAGAAAAAAGTTCAACCGCCCGTCCCGCTCATGGAACGTTAAACGCGCCGAATGAAAAGCATCGACTCTCCGGCGCGTATTTAAGTTCGTAAGTACGGCTTTCTTTTGATTTTTCTTGGCTTATTATTGCAAGCTTTTAGCTGATTTATCCCAGTTGTGACAAAATAAAATCCATTAGAAAATTCGGACCCTTTTCATATATTTCTACCAACTTATCTTGTCGATTACCGTTTTTTCCAATATACTCTGAAATAGCAAACATTCCTGAAATAGCTCCAAATTTATCCCAATAATAAGCCCCTGTGTTTGCTTCATCAAGATAGATTCGTTGCATTTTTTCATCATTATTATCATACGCTTCTTTCAAGTTGTGATAAGCATTATTACGTTTATCGGTATATTTGCTAAAATCAAAATCGAATACATTTTCTGACAGAGAGAGAAAATGCGCGAACCCTTCATCAAAAACTATGAATTTCAGCTTTTCTTTATAGTTATTAGAGAAAATTTGGCTTAAATAATCTTTTTTTATGAATAAATGTGCCAACTCATGTGTAATCAAGTTGCTCATTATATTCTTAACTTCATTAAAACTGCTGCAATAATCCGATATGCGTATTAAGTCGAAAATTATGCATACCCGACCATTATTATCTTCACGGCACATTGCGTCATATGGAGCGGGCGCCCCGACAATCAAATATACGCAAACATCTCCACCTCCGTTTGTATCTATGTTGGGGAAGATTCTATCAAACAATTTCTTGTTACGTATCTGAAAGCATGACAAAGAAGCTAATATCTGTTCATAGACCGAGCGCACCTTACCGAGCTTGTCGAATGCGGGCATTTCAAACAGGATTTCACCTTCTCTTATAGAGGAAAAAACCCAGTGCTTGCGTATTACTGAGCTAATTTCTCGATTCAGATACATTTCAATTATACTAGTATCCAGCTTCATCTAAAGCGACCTCCGGTAGAATTATTAGCTATTTTTTATCATATCATAAAATACCCGATTTGCGAACACCTCAACAACTGCTTAACAATTTATTGCTTACTTTCTCTTGTTTGGCCTGCGTTTGTCCTTTTAAACCTCCATACTCGTTGTAGAAAACATGCGAAATGAAATGGGTTTCTAGGTTTATTGAAATAGCTGAAAGAATGTGTTATCATAACGAAAGTACTTATACTAAAATTGCAGGAGGCTTAATATGGATTTTAGAATAATTGAATTACCCGCGTTCAACGCGGCGTCTTCCGGCGTAGATAAGCAATGCGATTTTTCTCCGAACGGCATTTTAGGTAAGTTTAATAAATACTTCTCCGCTATAAAACCATGTCCGAGGGATAGCTTTTCGCCGCGTGATTTTCTGTATTATGATGAAGAGCGGCAAGGGTTGGTATGGATTTGGGCTTTGAGCGAGGATATGGATCCGGGCGCAAACGAGGTGTTAGACTTTGACGGCGGCTATTATTTAACCTATTTTTATAAAGACGGCGATGAGCAAGCCAACCGGGAGTTATATGGCGAGGCTCTGAAATATATTGAAGATTCAAAGATCTTTGAATTGGACGCCCGCCCGAACCATTACGCAATGGGGCATATTATTACGCCGCCGGAAATAATCGAGGCGCAGGGATGGGCGCAGATGGAAGCCTTTGTTCCCATTAAGTTGAAGGAATAAAGCATTTATTAATTGATTAGGCCCCGCCCGCCGCAGCCGATATGCAGGCTTACATAGCCTCGCCGTTGTCTGGCGGGCGGTTTTATTTTAGAACGTGAATTGCAGAAACCTCAGTTATAATCGCGCCTTGGAGCTTAAGATTATTGATGATTATATATATATTACGATTCAAGTCGGCAAACATTATTTCTGGTGACAAATGATAAGCATAGAATTAAACTTGAATTTGCAAGCAAACAGGCTTTCAACGGATAGTTGCAGTTGTTTCAACACTAGAATAAATGTAAATTTTCGTAGCCTGAGGCTATGGACCCGTCCGTTGTATGGTACAATATAAAAAAACAATATGAGGATTCGGATATGAGAAAAATAACGCTTGGAGCATGCATAATCATTTGTACGCTCGTATGCTTAGCATGCGCGGCAGGCGGTGAAAATCCCGGGGATGAGGAACTGGGCGATCCATTATCCGGGAAAGCAATATCCACCGTGGCGGAGCTGAAGCTTTTCATTGAGAAAGGCACTACGGAAACCGCTATACTGGCTGCATCCATTGATTTAGGTAATGAAATGCTTCGCATTCCGGCTGAGCGCGGCTCACTAACGATAGAGGGTAATGGGTTTGCCCTAGTCGGCAGGGGGGACAGTGTTATACGGCTTGATGAGGGCGTTACAATAACGATTAACGATTTAACGGTTAAGGGCAGCGCTTGCGGAATTGGAATGATGGGAGACAATCAGCTAAGCGGACGTGATTTGCGTATTGAGGGGGGTATGCATGCGGTAAGCGGCCTAGGTTCCGTGCAAATTGGATCGGAATCCAAATTAAGTATTGAGGGCGGTTCAGGGTTCGGCTTAAGCGTGCGCGAATTAACGGTAAGCGAAGGCGCTGTTATTTCAGCTTCCGGCGGGTCGGGGGCTATCCATATCAGCGGCAGCGCGGTTGTTCAAGAACGAGCCGAAATAGACGCCGTCTCTGGTGCTTACAATGCTTTTAAATGCGGCAAAGTTCTTTCGATGCTGGATGGCTCTAGGTTAAGCGTTGCCAACACAAGCGATTATCACGGCGCTGAGATAACGGAGTTATCTATTGAAGGAACCGTTAGTATTTATGCGCATGGCGGAACAAAAGGCGTCGGACTGTTTCTGATGGAATTATACGATGAGCTGACCGTAATAGGCGAATGCGACCCACCGGCACGAAGCGAGTCTGGACATGGAATGATTAAATTTATTAAAAACGCGCCGGAGAGTACGCCGGCCTCCCAGGGCAGCGGCGAGGAATGATTTTAACGGAGGCTCATTATGCGAAGAAAGCAACCCGTTCGCCTGAAGCCCTATCGACCCGGCAGGAGAGGCTGCTTTGATTGGGGGCGTTTCTGGCTTTTACTCGCGTTTTTCACGCTGCTTATTATTCTTGCTTTTTTGCTGGCTTTTTTAGTAGCGGAAGAGACGCCTCTTGAACTTATAAAAAACATCTGGCCGAGCGGTGCGCCTCTTTCTCCGGTTGAAATTACGCCCGTGGCATAGCGCTGGATTAAATCGAATGAACCATTATCTTAGCTTAACCAATTGATGCTTATGGGAATCCGGCATGCGTTGAACAAGTAAGCGAGCCTTTCGAGGTATTATAATTACCAAACCGGGGCTGGCGGAATCGCAGTTGCGCTTATAATTGAAGCGGACGGCCTGGCAAATCTTGTTTTATCGTAGTTCGTAACAAAATTAACTACATGCGCTAAAAGGCAAAGCTGCTTATTTATGCCCGGACAAACCTATCGAGATTCATCGTCATGATGGCGTCTATTGCCCCTAAACATCTCCGAAATAGGTTTTAATTGAGTACATCCGCTTTCTTACACGATCCCCGCGGCTTGCCTTGCCTCGTTTGTCCAGGCCATGATATAATGAAAGCAAACATAAATTCGGAGGTTTGCTTATGGCCAGAGGAGGATTCCCGGGAATGGGTGGAAACATGCAGCAGCTAATGCGGCAGGCGCAAAAAATGCAGCAGGATGTCGCTAATCTTCAGGAGGAGATTGGCAGCCGTAATTTTACCGTTACGGTTGGCGGCGGAATGGTAACGGCTGTGGTTAACGGGCGCAAGGAATTTCAATCCATTGCGATAAACCCTGAGTGTGTGGATCCGAGTGATATTGAAATGCTTCAGGATCTTATACTTTCAGCGGTTAACGAGGCGGTTCGCACGGCCGAGGAGACAATGACCAATGAAATGAACAAGATTACCGGCGGTATGAACATTGGTTTCTAGCCATGACAGGTATTAACGACCCCATAAGCGGCCTGGTTTCTCAGCTCTCGCGTTTGCCCGGAATCGGAACGAAGAGCGCGCAGAGGCTTGCCTACCATATATTGGATATGCCTGAGGCGGCGGCAAGAGAGCTTGCCGCGTCGATTATAACGGCGAAGGAAAAAATTCATTACTGTTCAATATGCGGAAACTATACTGATGTAGATCCTTGCGCTGTTTGCAATGACCCGAAGCGAAAGTGCGGTATCCTTTGCGTAGTGCGCGACGCGAGGGATGTTTTTGCGATGGAGAAGATGCGGGAGTTTGGCGGACAGTATCATGTGCTGCATGGTACGATATCGCCGATTGATGGAGTTGGCCCAGACGACATACGCATTAAAGAGCTGATTGAGCGCGTCCGGGGCGGGGATGTGCAGGAAGTGGTTTTGGCCACGAATCCAGATGTCGAGGGTGAGGCGACGGCTGTTTATATATCCAAGCTGCTAAAACCGCTAAACGTAAAGGTAACCCGAATTGCCCATGGTATTCCGATAGGAGGGAATTTGGAGTATGTTGACGAAGTAACGCTTTTTAAGGCGATGGAGGGTAGACGTGAGATGTAAAATGTTAATTTTCTATTAAATTTTTAGATCTGCAACCTATTAATGGAGGATATCGTTTATTATTATAAGGAAGGATGCTTTAGCACTCCAATCGATTTTTGAAGGGAAGTGAGCGCATGAAACGGTGTATTGTCTTTATGGCTGTTGTGTTTTGCGCGCTTTTAATTTGTTCCTGCACCGCCGCGCCTGTCTCAATCCCCGAGTTGACCGTTCAAAAAAACGAGTCGTTCAGTCAAACTATTCGGCAGCATTTATGGGATGCTGATTTAGTTATCAGCGGCGAATGCGTGGCAACCCATATTAATGTGGATGGGCTTCCCTGTTCTGATGTTCAAATCGTCGATATACTTGCTGGAAACGGCGAGTTGGGAGGCGTTATTCACTGTGCGGAGGCTTCCATGAAAACTGGAAGGCAATATTTGCTGTATTTGGGTTCGCCTTCAGATAATTTTCATACCGAAGACGGGGCGGAGTTTCGCATTATTACGGATAAGCCTCTGCAGATAAATAATGGAGAAGTAAAATGGGCCGACGCGGCGATATCCGTTGAGGAGATTAAAAGGAATATTGAGGAGCTTTCAAGCGTAATCAGTTCATATTCACAAGAATACTATTATGCTCAGCTAGAACAGGTGGTTGAGGCGGCCGACGATATTTTTGTCGGGCAGGTTCTCGACGTGCCGCCTCTTGAGCCAACCGTATTTAGATCGCAAGCCGGAGGTGCGAGCGTAGAAAAGACCATGCCGGCTTCCATATCGAAAATCCGCGCCTACGGCTCAATCAAGGGCGCATTCAAACCTGGCGATACATTGAATCTGATTTACGCGCCGGATATGGCGGCCGGCGTCATGGACGCTGCTACCCTTAAAACCCTATCCGCTAAGCCTGCGGTGAATCTGAGGAAGGGCGCGTTTTATCTGTTTTTCCTAGTTGACGGGCCCGATTTAAAGCAGGATTATCTATTTATGCTAAACCCTATTCAGGGGGCGATTGAAATAAATTATGGTAACGACGAGCTCATAGCGCTGCCTTCAAATCAGGCGGCTTATGGATATCGTACTTTGACGGATATGGTGATTAGAATCAAAGAGGAAATAAATAAAATACCGGCCGGTTAAGTCTTTTTCATAGCTAGAAAAAATATTTACCGCGCTCATGTTGGCGCTATATTGGCTGTAAACTGAAAAACGGCGGCGTGTTGATTGGTCACAATTAAAGCTTATGGTGAAAAAACGACGGCCGAATGGATTATGATGAATGACCTAGATTGGTATTATACAAACATTATTACAATTTACGGGCGACCTTTAAGTTGAATATGCGTAATCGTTTGGCGGCAAATTTTAAGGCCGCCGCTTATGATTTCACTGGTTAAATATAAGCGATGCGGAACAGCGCGACGCGCCGGCAAATGATAATGCTTGATTGCGGCGTGATTCATGGCCGATACCCCGGGCATGCGCGAACTGAGTATTGTGGGCGTTTAACAGGGCGCAAAACAGCTTCAAGGATGTGGAATGGTTAATGGGGGGATGTTGATTTAAGTGTTGCCGTCACGAGTCGAACCGGGCTGCAAAAAGCTATTGTCGCAGGCGAACATCGAAAAAGGTGCAATAGCAATCAGAAGCGAAATAAAGAATTCACACCTTAAAAAGCAAAGAAGCAGTAAATTTGATTTGCGATTATTTAAGTTTATATAAGAGGCTGAAAAACTGAAGGACGCTCGACATCAACATCCGTATATGCGCTGATTGTTATCTACTACGAATCTGTTTGCCTTGTCATATACTTAGAAAAGACCGGCGGTTCTAGCTGAAACCGCCGGATTTAAGGTAACCACAAAGCACGATTTTGCGAAATCTATCTTAAATTTAATGTCCGGCCTCTTCACCGATAACAGGAAGGAGGGGGCCCGAATTCGTCTGGCGTTTGAATTCAGGCCCTGAGTAACCACACATCATTTAGAGAAATACCCATTTATTTTTCGGGTTTAACCGGGCCTACGCCGCCAGCGTTGCGGAAAACGGAACCATTATCAAGCGGCGGGGATGCCCAAATCACTTACGATTGCCGTAAAGAGCACCGCTTCGGTTTCCCAATGGACTATCATCATGGCATAAGGCCTGTCGCACTGTATGGTGAACGGATAACCCGGCGCCATGCTTCGTACAGCCATATCCACAACCGTACCGGCCGACGCCTCGGTTCCGTTTTCATCAATCGTGATGGCCGCGCCGTGCATGACGTTGTTGATCGCAGCGGAGCCGCGCCCGTCGTTTGCCGTGATTAGGCTTGGGAAGCTCCCATCGCCGTCAATAAAGGCGTCGCCCATTCCCATATCCTTAAGGATGCCGTTTAAATCAAGGTTTGTTTCCAAACGGGCTTTCGGCATATTAAGCGTTCCGTATGCGGATTCGCATTTATTCCATTGATAATCAAACGCCTGGATAAAATCGGCGGGCGATACGCCTTCTTCAGGCAGCATAACAGCCATAAAGCAGGATTTATCCGCATAAGGCAATAATGCTATCTGGCCATTTTCAGCCTGATAATAGGACATGGAGCCGGTTTTGCTCATCATTTCAACAACGGTTTTTTCATTCAGCCCGTAAAAATCCGCTTTCTCCGTCTTCTTTGGGTCAAACGGGCTGAGCCAGTTTGATTTAAAGGTTACGGCGTTGATGAGGAACATCATCGAATCGTTGGAAATTTCCTTAACCATATCCTTAATGCGCCCGTCCGTATTATCTTTAAGCCAGTCGTTTATGATGCGCAGAGTTTTCTGCTTATCCGAAAAATCCAGATTGCCGATACCCGCGCGGTAAAAATCCGCCGCAATACTGATAAACTCTTTATTCACCGTACCGGCTTTATTTGCAAAAACCGCGTTGGCCATACGTACGCTTCCGGCGCTGTTAAGCTTGTTGAGCAGCCGGCCGTTGTTGAGATTTATTTCATCCTGCCCCATCTGGGTTTTAAGCGCCTGTTCCATTGCGGTTCTCGCAAGCTGGTCGGCGCCGTTCATGGTGAGCTGAAGGACCATTGAAATCGACAATGGAGAGAACACGCCGGTCCAGTCGTCGCCCAGCATCTTTGTAAGTGAAAGCGCAAAGGCGTTGTTCGCCTGTATCAATTTACTCTCTACGGCCCCGCCGGGGAGAGGTTCGCCTTCCGTACCGCTTATCGAAGACGCGAACGCGGAGCCGCCTCCCGAAGCTGCGGAGCATGAGGATAGCATCAAAACGGCCATAAGCGACGCTAAAAGTGATATACCTTTCACAACCGTAATCCTCCCGGTGGTTTTATAAAGTAAACGCGCAAAGTATAAAAAAGGTTTCAAACAAATCATCAAAAGTATTATAATATTTTGTATGAACGTGATTATCGCTGAGAAATTGAAGCTCCTTCCCGATACGCCCGGGGTATATAAAATGATGGATGGCGCAGGGCAGGTGATTTATGTCGGGAAGGCCGTGAACCTGAAGAACCGTGTGCGGCAGTATTTTCGCGCGGCGAGCACGCTCACGCCAAAAGTCGCGGCAATGGTTTCGCACGCGGTGGATTTTGAGTATATCCTCACCGCGAACGAGACGGAAGCGCTTACGCTTGAAAGCAATTTGATAAAACAGTTTCAGCCCAGGTACAATATCCTGCTCAAGGACGATAAGCATTTCCCATATGTACGCGTGAACCTCAAAAAGCCGTTCGCCCGCTTTGAAGTGGTTCGGCGCGTTAAGAACGACGGCGCGAGGTACTTCGGCCCATATCTGAGCGGATTGGCCCTGAGGGATTCGCTTAACGCCATAAGGGATTATTTTCCTGTGCGCCATTGCAAAAAGGATATCCAGCGCGCGATTGACAGAGGCGAACGGCCATGCCTGATGTATCATTTGGGTAAATGCTGCGCGCCGTGCTCCGGAAGCGTTTCGCCTGAGGCATATCGTGATCTCCTCGATCAGATCTGCGCGTTCCTTGACGGGCGTGTCAAGCCGCTTATCGAAAGGCTGACGGGCGAGATGCAAGAAGCGTCCGCCAGGATGGATTTTGAGCGCGCGGCGCAGTTGAGGGATAGGATACGAGCTATCGAGCAACTGGGGCGTAAGCAACAGGCTATTGATCATCAGAATGTGGAAAGGGATGTTTTTGCGCTCGCTCTCGAGGGCGATAGCGCGTTGGTTTTCGCGATGTTCATACGCGGCGGCAAGGTGATTGGGACCGAGCGGTTTGATTTAACAGGCGCGGGCGAGTCAAGGGCTAGCTTGACGGCTTCTTTCATCAAGCAGTATTACGCCAGGTCAGGCTATGTACCCGAGGAAATCGCCGTTAAGGATATGATGGACGATCGGGAGCTTATTGAAGCTTGGCTCTCGGAAAAGCGCGGAAAAAAAACGCGCGTCATATGCCCTCAGCGAGGGGATAAGCTCAAGCAGGTTCAGCTTGCCTACGATAATGGTATGGAGGTAATCAGGCGCGAAAGGGAGTTACAGCGCAGGGAATGGGAGCGCGGAGAAGGAGCGCTCGCGCAGCTTTGCGAAATTGCGGGGCTTTCAAACCTGCCCGAGAGGATGGAGTGTTATGACAACTCACATATCCAGGGCATGGGTACTGTCGGGGCGATGGTGGTTTTTATCAACGGCAAACCCGCGCCCAAAGAATACCGCCGGTTTCGGATACGCGGGCTTACCGAAGGGGACGATTACAAGGCTATGGGCGAGGTGCTAAAGCGCAGGCTGGACAGGGCCGCGGCGGGCGACGAAAAGTTCGCAAAACTGCCGGATCTCCTCATCGTTGACGGGGGAAGGGGGCAATTAAACGTTGCGCTGGAGGCGCTAGATAATGCCGGTTGCGCGCATATCCCGGCTATCGGCCTCGCGGAACGGAGCGAGACGGTTATACTGCCCGACAACCCAGAGCCGGTCACGCTCGACAGGCACAGCCCCGCGCTGCATCTGCTCGAACGCATACGAGACGAGGCGCACCGCTTCGCTATAACCTATCACAGAAGCCTGAGGGCGCGCAGCGCGCTCTATTCCGTCCTTGATGAAATAGAGGGCGTTGGCCCAAAGCGCAAGCGCGAATTGTTTAACGCGTTTTTAACGCTCGAAGCGATACAAAACGCGGACGAGGAGGAGTTAAGGGCCGTGCCGGGAATGAACCGCGAAGCGGCAAGGAAGGTATACGCGTATTTTAACTCAAAAAAAGCCCACGATAAGGAGTAGCATAATGATACAAGAAGTCGGAATTCGGCTGCTGGCTTTGGATGTGGATGATACGCTGCTGCCCCAAGGCGGCGTTATATCGCATGAAAATCTTAGCGCAATCAACAGCGCGCGAGATGCGGGGGTGTATGTCGCTATCGCAACGGGAAGAGGGTATTTAGGAGCCACTCCTATCTGTAAAACGCTGGATATAAAAGGGCCTGTCATTGTATTTGGCGGCGCGAAAATAATTGATACCCGTACCGGCGAGTGCCTGTTTAACGCACAAATGCCGCCTGATTTGGTGCGGGAAGCGCTGGATACAGCTGCCGAGCTCGGCATTTATGCGCATATATTCGAGGGCGACGGAATCGTATGCGAAAGAGCGCACCCCTATTCTGACGCCTATATTCGAGGGCAGAATCTTCCGCGAAGGCTGGATCCGCTTATCCGGCGGAAGCTTTGGAGGCATGTGCCAAAGGTATTGGCGATTACTGAGCCGGAGAAAACACCGGGGTATATCAGATTGTTTCAGGAACGCTTTGAAGGAAGGCTGAAGATCTCGGGCTCGCGCCCCGGGTTTGTTGAAATTAATCGACTGGACGCGCATAAAGGTAGCGCGCTTATGCGCATTGCTGAAATGATGGGGCTGAACAGAGAACAGGTGGCCGCCGTAGGCGATAACTCGTTGGACTTGGAAATGATACGCTGGGCCGGGCTTGGCGCGGCCGTGGCGGACGCGGAGCCGGAAGCTTTAGCCGCTGCGGATATTGTAGTACCGCCCTGCGCTCTCAACGGGGTAGCTTGGTTTATAGAGCGTTACATACTTGCCAAGGCGTAAGGGGATTTGATTTTACGGATGCTTACGCCCCCTATTCGTTTTACCCCGTGTTATCGGGATACACATTTTTGTGATGAGGCTTGAAGCATTATACGCGTTAAGCAAATGGCTGCCCGGTAAAACTCTTTTATCGTGAGCAATGTTGTCAAGCCGCAGCAGGAAATGTGTTCTCCCGTACCGAAATGCCGCAGGGTAATCTATAAAAAACATAAGATGCTTATGCTAGAAAGCGCCGAATGCAGCATACTAAACCGAACGCGGCGTAGATTGCGGTAAAGAGTTTACTCAAAACGAATAGGGAGGTTCAAAAATTTGCATTACACGATGGGCTTTGATATCGGGGGTACAAACATCGCGGCCGGGCTGGTGGATGAACAAGCTCGAATTATTCGCAGGGCTGTTATGCCTTATCCGATCGGCAAAGGTCATGAAGCGGCCGCCCTTCTTGTAGCTCAAATGGCTGATAAACTGACGGCTGATGAAGGTGTGGGGATGGATAAAATAAGCGGCCTCGGGGTTGCGGTTCCCGGAAGCTTGGATTCCCGCTGCAAGGTGGTAATTAACGCATATAACCTTCAACTGCGCAACGTCCCTTTCTATGATTGCCTGGCCGGTTATTTTCCCAATACGCCCCTGTTTCTTATGAACGACGCGAACGCGGCGGCAGCGGCGGAACTCTATGCCGGCGCATTAAAGGGCTGCAAAACCGCAGCGCTCGTCACGCTTGGCACCGGGGTAGGCGGCGGCCTGATATTGAACGGTAAGGTTTTCAACGGCGGTAACGGCAGCGGCGTGGAACTTGGTCATATGATTTTGCAGTACGGCGGGGAACTGTGCACCTGCGGAATACGCGGCTGCGTAGAGGCTTACTGCACGGCGACATGGCTGATAAAAGAAGGGAGAAGGGCGGTTGTTGAACGCTTTAACAGCCGCATCGCAACTGAGGCTGGCGGGGATATGGACAATGTAACGGCCAAGCTGGTGATGGACTGCGCGAAGGCGGGTGATACGATAGCGCTGGATATATTCGGCCGATTTGTCGAACGGCTGGCGGGTGCGCTTTTATCCATAATCCATTTGCTTGATCCTGAGGTGATAGCAGTAGGGGGAGGGGTCGGCCTGGCCGGCGACTTTCTTTTCAGCGCGCTTCGCGAGCGCATAGGTGAAAAATGCTTCTTTAAAAGCTTCGCACGAATAGTTCCCGCGGCAATGGGCAACGATGCGGGTATCATTGGAGCCGCTATATATGGAGGGCATTTACGGCAATAAGCGACATAATCTTAATATTTCATCAAATATCTTTTCAATGCGCTCAATGCATGGTATAATCAGACCTGCTAAAGAATGGTACCTTAAAGCCGCACAGTCGGCAGACGGCGTCAAATAAAGATTATGCAACTTTTTTAACGTACAAGCGTTGTATGTAATAATGAAATAACACCGATGGAGATCAAGTAATGGAGAATTTGTCAACAGGAATCGGCAGAACGAAAAAGAGGATGTCCTATAAAAAAAAGGTTATATTATGGTCTTGCGTGGGCGTTACGAGTTCGCTTTTAATCGCATGCGTAATTATGGTGATACGCATTCTCAATCCTGCGTGGCTGTTTCGGCAGACTTTGGACTCTACGCCTACGCCGCCTGCAGTTAATCATTCGCCCGCCCCGGGTAATAGCCCGGAAGCAACTCCCACGCCCGATCCATACCAGCTGATGTGGGAGCAGGCGGACAAATCAGTAATGAAGAATATTGTCAACGTACTTCTTATAGGCGTTGATTATTCGCCGGAGCGTGAAACCTGGAATGGAAAACATGAGTATCATGCGGACGTGATGATGATATTGGCTATCAACTTTGAAGAGAATAAGGTCGATATGATTTCGCTTCCGCGTGACACCTATGCGAAAATACCTGGGGTGGAGGGTAAATACAAGCTTAACGCCACGATAAACTGCGGGGGCGGCTTCCCCGAAGAAAGCGGTTTTGAAAAGGTGATGGAAGGCGCTAAATGGATGCTGGGCGGCTATCCCGTGGATTATTACTACGCTGTGGATATGCCTGTCGTTAAGGAATTGGTCGATGCTATCGGCGGCGTGTATTTTGATCTGGAAATGGATTTTTCCATGGCGGGCCGCGAATATCAAAAAGGTTCGCAGTTTATGGACGGTCAGGCGGTATTGGATTATCTTCGGGTAAGAAAAAACCTGCCCTCCTCCATGAGCGGCGACCAAAACCGCATCAACCGCCAAAAGAAAATGCTTATCGCGCTGTTTAAAGCGGTAAAGGAAAGAAATCTTCTTGCTACAATACCGGATATTGTCACCGCTTTCAGCGGTAAGCTTTTTACCAATACGACATTGGAGCAAACGGCGGCGTTCGCCCTGTTTGGCTACGGCCTGCCGCTTGAACGGATAAACATGCATTCTATGGGCGGGCAGACAAAATCTATTTATAACTGGAACTTTGTTCTTACGGATCAGAAAAAGCGCATAGCGCTCATAAAAGAGATTTACAATTACGACGCGGCGCAGTATAAGGAATACAATTTGCCTTACTGCCTTTGGGAATGGGGCGATTTAAAAGCAGAGGCCTATCTTGAAGCGATAAATGCGGGCGTACATAAGCGCATTGTGAATGCGTTTGAGGAGGATGAGCTCAAAGTTCCTCAGCCCACGCCCACGCCGGCTCCAACGATTTATCCGCCGGGGCGGCCAACGCCGTCGCCTACGCCTTCGCCAACGCCAACCCCGGCTCCGTCCGCATTGGCTTCGCCGTCCCCGACCCCGGTAATATATCGCGTTTATTCAGAGGCATATCATAAGCTGTACCAGGAGTATCTAGCTGTTGTTAAAAAGGTTGAAGCGGGCCGTAGCCTGTATGAAACACCGGAAAAGGCGGCAAAGGCTAAGGATGCGGATTTGAAGGAGGCTGGCGAAGAACAGTTAAAAAATGTTGAAAGGCTCAGAGTGCTCACCGTACAGCTGGGAAAGCTGGTGGGGTTTAATACCGATACTCTGTCCTGGGATGTTAAGCTTGAATACGAGATCGCGGTAGATTTCAGGTGAATAGATTACTTGCGCCTAAATATGACGTTTAATTTTCACAGTACCAAATATTTCGCCGAACTAAGCTCATGATCTGGGCAGGTTGCTCAAAGGTTGGGAATGAATGCGTAAACAAGTTGATTTGCACAGGTTCCCCGCATTTTAATAACGATGCATGCGCGGCGCCGGTTTTATATGTGAGCGATACGCTGTATTATGGCGCATGGCCATAAAGGAGTGATCCATTGGATAATATAAACGCTGAACGAGTCATTAAGCACTTTAAAGGGCTGTTTCCCACAGCTTTGCCCAAGGCGGTAATATCAGTCCCAGGGCGAACAGAGCTGGGCGGAAATCATACGGACCATCAGGGCGGGCGCGTACTGGCCGGTTCGGTAAAAATGGAGATGCTGGCCGCAGCCTCACCGATAAACAACAATGAAGTCTATTTGCACATACGCGATAACCGGAGCCATCGCGTTGTAATTGACATTTCACAAAAGACACCGCTGAATCATGAACGGGGCTTGCCGGCAAGCCTTGTACGCGGCGTGGCAGCGGGGCTTTCACATATGGGGTACCGGTCCGGCGGATTTGAGGCGTATATAGAATCAGTTATTCCCATAGGCATAGGCGTTTCCTCCAGCGCGGCCTTTGAAATACTGATCGGTTGCATATTTAGCTGCTTATATAACGGAGGCGATGTCCCGCTTTTTGATCTCGCCAAGGCTGGGCAGTGGGCGGAGAACCGGTTTTACGGTAAGCCCTGCGGTCTGATGGATCAGCTCGCCTGTGCTCATGGAGGGATAGCGCTGATGGATTTTGATAACGTAGAGCCGCATGTAGCTTCCATCCCAAATCGCTTCGCGGATAGTGGTTATCAGTTATGCTTGGTGAACACCGGCACAGGACACGAAAACTTAACGAATGAATATGCCCGGATCCCCGAGGATATGGCGCGCGTAGCGCGCGCGCTTGGCGCTCAAAGGCTGAGGGACGTTAAGGAGGAGGATTATCTTAAAAACGGATCTTATCTGCGATCTATGTGCGGGGACCGAGCGTTTCTACGCGCGATGCATTTTTTTGGCGAGATGACGCGGGTTGGCAGCATGGCGAGCGCGCTCATACGGAACGACTTTCAACGGTATTTGGAACTGGTAGAAGAATCAGGGCGTTCAAGCGCTGAGTTTTTGCAGAATACATACAGTATATGTCAGCCTGATAGTCAACCGCTTACGGTAGGCTTAAGCTTGAGTCAACGCGCGCTTGGAGAAAAGGGTGTGTGCAGAATACATGGCGGAGGCTTTGCGGGCGCCATTCAAGCCTATGTCCCGCTTGAGATATATCCGCAATATCAATTGCAAATGGGGCGCGTTTTTGGTGCGGGGTGCTGTATTCCACTGGAATTGCGTGACGAGGGCATAGTTAGGGTCTTTTGATTTTCGTTTGCCTTGCCTTATAAAGCAAAGTAGAGTATTGGAGTAAATGCAAGTCAATATAATTGAGAGGTGAAGGATATGAGGAAGCTGTTAATAGTTGACGGGCTGAATCTGTATTTTCAGATGTTTTTTGGAATGCCGCCAAGAATTACTAATGCAAGTGGTAAAGCAATACAAGGGAGTTTAGGGTTTGTTGGAGCGCTCATCAGAATAATTAAGATGACAAATCCAACTCATATTGTTGTGCTGTTTGACGGCCAACATGCTAATTACCGTACCGAGCTGCTTCCTGAGTATAAAGCCAATCGGCCAGATTACTCACAAGTACCGGCTGATGAGAATCCTTTTTCACAGATCGATGATGTGTACGCTTCCTTATCTTTTATGCGTATAAAACATGCCGAGGTAGCCGAATTGGAAGCGGATGATGTCATTTCAAGCTACGTCCATACGTACGGCAACAAAGAGGAAATTGTGATAGCCTCTTTTGACAGCGATTTTTTTCAGCTTATTAGTGAAAATGTGCGGGTATTGCGTTATCGTGGTAAACATTCTGTGGTTTGCGATTTAAAATACATTATCGACAGGTTTTGCATTTTACCTTGTCAATATGTAGATTTCAAGTCTTTAACAGGCGATAAAAGTGATAACATCAAGGGCCCGGGAAACGTGGGTGTTAAAACTGCTTCAGCGCTTATTAATCAGTTTGGTAGCCTGCGTAACATCATGGATGATGCAGATAAAATCAAAAGGCCGATAATCCGTGAGTCGATTATTAAAAGTTTAGACCGGTTGCAAAACAACTACAAACTAATAAAGCTTGATGACAGGGCAGCCCTGCCATTCGCGCTGGACAACCTTTCCTACACATATAACGGTATTACCGTAAATGAGGTTTTAAAAGGTATAGGATTAAGATGACATTTATCAGTAGAATGTGCTTACGATAAAAGGTAATTGTTATAATCATAAAATTTCTTATAATATGTTATATGGAGTTTATTTGATATGTTGATGGGGATCATTAAATGGTATTGCAAACGCAACGGCTCGAATTAATCCTTTTAACGATTAACCAATTAAAATTATGAGCAGAGGATATTTCGGTGCTGAGCAAAGTATTTAATTCCACGTAAAAAGCGGAACCGATTGAGGGCATTTTCCTCAAAATAGTGAAAGGACAATTGCTTAAGTCGAAGCACGACACAGACAATTATGTGTTTTTCAGCTTATTTTGTTAATTTGCGAAACTTTCTCTGCCGGTTTCAAGAATCTACTCAATAAAAACGGTGAAGTTGAGATATCGTATTTCGTATGGTTTGGGGGCAGAATTTGAACTAACGGCTATATATATCGAAGGCTGTAAAGTCTATGTGCGAATTTGTGTTAAGACGCTATGATATTTCAACTGTAATTGCACAAACTGATGTTGACGGTATTGCATCTCAAAGGGTTTTGGAGCGTTGCCGTTTTAAAATATATAAGCAAGAAGAAACCATGTGGTGAAGGTTATGTGCTTAATAATTTCGATAGTAGAGCCAAGCACACCTGACAATGGTAACGGCTCTGTAAGCTAACATTGACTGTGCCATCGTTGGGAAATATATCGAAAACCTTATTTCAATCATACTATAACAAAAATAATATAAACAAAAATATTACCATTCTCATCTCATCAATCAATAAAAACAGCGTTTTCAGAAACTATATTTAAATGGAATTTTTACGGGCTGTTGATAAACGTTTACGAGCAGTATTCTGTAAACCAAGTGTTCCTGTGAGATTTTTATGTTGGCGATTAGCAGATTATATATTATCCTAAAAGCAGATGATAATCAACACTCGCCGTACAGCTCATGAAAAAATAATTGCACGTTTGTAATTGCGAGCGCCAGGGTGTATAATTAATGGTTGTTTGCAGAAAGGATTGAGGAAATGACCGAGAAGAAAATACGAAATATTGCCATCATAGCGCATGTCGATCATGGAAAGACAACGCTTGTGGATCAACTGCTTCGCCAAAGCGGGGTGTTCAGGGCTAATGAACAGATACAGGAGCGGGTAATGGACAGTAACGATCTTGAGCGCGAGCGAGGCATAACCATATTATCCAAAAACACTTCCGTGCAGTATCAGGATTACCGCGTCAATATTGTTGATACGCCCGGCCACGCCGATTTCGGTGGCGAGGTCGAGCGCATTTTGCAGATGGTTGACGGCGTTCTCTTGCTTGTAGACGCTTTTGAGGGATGCATGCCTCAAACGCGGTTTGTTTTGCGCAAGGCGCTTGAATTAAATAAGGTACCGGTTGTTGTTGTAAACAAGGTGGACAGGCCAGGCGCTCGCCCGCTTGAGGTTGTGGATGAGACGCTGGAATTGTTTATGGATCTGGGAGCGTCCGCGGAGCAGCTCGATTTTCCCATTGTATACGCTTCCGCGCGCGAAGGCTGCTCGGGCCTGGAGCCCGATAAACTCAAGGAGAATATGCAGCCGCTGTTTGAAACCATAATCAACAGTATACCCGCACCAAACGGAGATTCGGACAAACCCCTTCAAATACTTTTTTCTACCATTGATTACGATGATTATGTGGGACGTATTGGAATTGGGCGGATTATACGCGGAAGGGCGGCAAGGAACCAGCCCGTCCGAATAGTAGGCGGGGACGTCCCGCGTGACGCGCGCCTAGCGCGACTATACCGTTTTGACGGGCTCAAGCGCGTTGAGACGGAATCGGCTGAAGCGGGCGATATCATAGCGGTTGCCGGCATTACCGATCTTATGGTCGGGGAAACGGCTTGCTGCCCGGATGTTGTGGAGGAGTTGCCCTTTATAAAAATCGACGAGCCGACAGTTACCATGATGTTTATGGTCAACGACAGCCCCTTTGCGGGCAGGGAAGGGAAATACGTAACATCGCGCAACCTGCGCGAGCGCCTGTTTAAAGAGGTTGAAACCAATATCAGCATGCGGATTGAGGAAACCGATTCCACGGATACGTTTAAGGTGAGCGGCAGGGGCGAGCTGCACCTTTCCATTTTAATTGAAACCATGCGCAGGCAGGAGTATGAGTTCGCGGTTTCAAAGCCGAGGGCGATATTCAGGCGGGATGAAGCTGGTAGGGTTCTGGAGCCTATTGAGGAGCTTACTGTCGACGTGCCTCAGGAATATGTCGGAGCGGTTATGGAAGGCCTTGGCCGCCGCAAAGCGGATCTTCAGGATATGAAGAACGATACGGAGGGAAGCGTCCGCCTCGTTTTCCTGATTCCAGCCAGAGGGCTTATGGGCTACCGGTCCGAGCTTCTTACATCCACGCGCGGCAACGGCGTTATGAGCCATGTTTTTTATGGGTATGAACCCTATCGTGGTGAAATACCGGAGAGGGAGAGAGGTTCGCTCATCTGCCATGAAACGGGCGAAACCACGTCCTACGGCCTGTTTAATACGCAGGAGCGCGGCAGACTTTTTGTGGGGCCCGGAACGCCCGTTTACGAAGGACAGATTATAGGGGAATGCTCTCGCAATGAGGATATCGTGGTGAATGTGTGCAAGAAAAAGCACGTCACAAATATGCGCGCCTCCGGCTCGGACGAGGCGCTGCGGCTAACCCCGTATACGCAGCTAAGCTTGGAGCAATGCCTGGAATTTATCGCTGATGACGAGCTTGTAGAGGTTACGCCGGCGAGTATTCGTATGCGCAAGAAGCTGCTCACAAAAGAACAGCGTATAAAGCAGGCGAACAAGTCGAGGTAGGCGAAGCGCCGGCTGCCGTGAGCCGCACGCTCAAACGGCGGCAGGGTATGGAAAAGGAGTCGTTTATGGAACCGCATGTTACGATAGCCGCGTGTGAAAATTATTTGCGCGATACCGTGTCCGCAGCGCTTGAGGAAGTAATTAACCCCATCGCCGGGCTAGACTGGGTTAAGCCCGGTATGAATATAGTTGTAAAGCCGAATTTGGTTATGTTCAAAAAGCCGGATGCCGCCGCTACCACGCACCCCGCCGTAGTGGCTGGCGTCTGCCGTATGCTGATAAAGCGCGGCGCGAGGGTTGTGGTAGGAGACAGCCCTGGGGGCACGTACAACGCCCCTTTGGTCAATGCGGTATACGCGGCCACGGGTATGGCGCTGGCTGAGCGGGAGGGGGCTGAGTTGAACCGGGATTTTGGGCAGGCCACGGCGTGCAACCCCTCGGCATACAGGGCTAAGGAGATCCGCTATACATCCTATCTTGATAAAGCCGACGCAATTATTGACGTTTGCAAGCTTAAAACTCATGGTATGATGGGCCTGAGCGGGGCGGTTAAGAATATGTTTGGAACGGTACCGGGAACCGTGAAGCCGGAGTATCATTACCGGTACCCCGACACGCTTGATTTTGCCCACGCGCTCGTAGATATCGAGGAATACTTTAAACCAAGGCTGGTTATAGTCGATGCGGTTGTGGGCATGGAGGGAAACGGGCCGACGGCCGGAACCCCGCGCAGCTTGGGCGCGCTAATCGCATCCACTAACGCGCATTGGGCAGATTTAGTCTGCGCGGAGCTGATAGGCCTTGAGCCGGATAGAATCCCGACTATCGTTGCTGCTCAGCAGCGCGGCCTTGCGCCGCAATCCGTTCATGATCTCGCTATACACGGTTCATTACAAGCTTTCTCCAAGCCGGATTTTTTAAAGCTTCCAACACGAAGCGTTGGACAGCTCGCGGGTAAATCCCCATTGGTAAAAAAAGCGCTAACGGCTTGCCTCGCGTCATATCCAGACGTTATGGAAGAATCATGCGTGGGATGCGGCGAATGCCTGCGGATGTGCCCGGCCAACGCGATTATCATAAAAGACAAAAAACCGCGTATTCGCAGGTCCGTTTGTATACGGTGCTTTTGCTGTCAGGAATTCTGCCCATGCGGGGCGATGAAGTCGCACCGTACGCTTGTGGCCCGTTTTTTGGGTAAATAGCTAACAAATTGGGGAACGATTTTAGCAATTTAGAAGTTAGGTTGTTGTAGATATGCTTTGGAGGTCTCGGGCGCTGAAAAATTACACGCGCTAATAAAGAAATCGCTTTTATATTTTACGCGTCCAATCAGCTCAGAGATTATTTGTTTATTTCATAGTTTAGGTTAATACCGTATCTTTATTAAAACAAAAACGTATAGAAAAAAATGCTGGTATTACATCAAAACATAAGCCTATGATTTTACATTCGCATTTAATACCCTGATAAAGTATCGTTTTCAGTAAGATATGAATAACGTATTAGATGTAAAAGGAAGGCCGGAACTACCGCCTTCTCATAATAAAACTATGTTGGTTAAAGTTCAATTATATTTATACTATGTCTTCAAAATTGGAGCAGGCGCAAAGCGTTGTGATCGTTTATAAATAGCGTTGAGGTAGAAACAGTTAACGCCTAAAAATCTGTATCTCATCACGCCCGAAACATATTCAAAAAAACTAAATGCTATGAAAGTTGTTCGTAAGAACCGATAGTTTAATATACTAAAACCTTCGGCCTTTTGGCCTATTCTTTTGCCTTCTTAAACAATAAACCTCGCTTTGCTATCAAGAAAAAATCAATTATTAAAACATACTTATACGATATAAAGCGGGGAAATGGCGACGTTTATTTGGGCCATTTAATGCGTTGTGTGAGCTAAAAAATGCGCTGCGCGGCAAGCCATGTGGTTTGGATATACGCTTCGCGCGCCGCTGCCCTAGCGGTACACGCAAAGGGCGCTCATGCGAGCTTATAAAAACGGCTTAGTCCATCCTTCAATAGCTTTATTGGCCGCCTCAGTCTGAGGCGGCCAATTTGCATCAACTTAAACGGTTAAATCCTCTACGTAAAGGTATGTTACCTCGTTTTCGCGGCCGGCTTGAGTTTCAGGCCGTGCTTCGGGCTGAGGCTGAGTCTCCTCCCACGCGGGCTCCTGAGGCTTAGGTTCATTACGCGCCTCAAAGAATTTCATGGCCACCTGAGGGAAGAGGGCATAACTGAGGACGTCCTCTTCCTGCCGGATGTAATCCTTGATTTCTTCTCGGTATGTATCAAGCTCAGGCTTTAGAAGATCCGCCGGGCGGCAAGTTATTACCGGCTCGCCGCCAATGGCCTTACGGCGCACTTCCTCGTTGACCTCGCCCGGCAAAGCGCCATATTCACCGTGAAGCAGCGCTTTGGATTCCTTTGTAAACATCTTATAGCGCGTCCCGGCCAAAACATTGAGCACAGCCTGAGAGCCCACGATTTGGCTGGTGGGCGTAACAAGCGGGGGATAACCAAAATCCTTGCGAACTCGCGGAATTTCCGCAAGCACGTCGTAATACTTGTCAACGGCGTTGGCCTGTTTTAACTGTGAAATCAGGTTGGAGAGCATTCCGCCGGGTACTTGGTACATAAGCGTGTTGGTATCTACGCTGAGAACCTTGGGATCAAGGAAGCCCTGCTCCTTAAGCTTTTCCGCCACCTTCCTGAAGTGCTTCGCCGCCTCGGACAGCTTGTTCAGATCCAGCCCCGTATCGTAAGGCGTTGAACGCAGCGTTGCCACCAAAGGTTCGGTAGCCGGCTGCGACGTTCCGTTTCCAAGAGGGGAGAGGGCGCAGTCAACGATATCGACCCCTGCCTGAACTGCCATAAGATATGTCATATCGCCGGTTCCCGTAGTGTTGTGCGTATGCAGATGAATTGGAACGGAAACCTCCGCCTTCAGGCGCTTTACAAGCGAGTAGGCGTCGTACGGGAGCAGAAGGTTAGCCATATCCTTTATGCAGATAACGTCCGCGCCCATCTGTACCAGTTCCTTCGCCAGCTTTACAAAATAATCCTCGCTGTGAACGGGGCTGATGGTGTAGCTAATAGCAGGCTCGCAGATACCGCCGTACTTTTTCGTAAACTTTATGGCCGATTCCAGATTCCGCACATCGTTTAACGCATCGAATATACGAATAACGTCTATGCCGTTTTCAATAGCCTTGCGGCAAAACTGCTCCACAACATCATCCGCGTAATGCTTATAGCCAAGTATATTCTGCCCTCTGAACAGCATTTGAAGCTTGGTGTTCGGAAGCGCTTTTTTCAGTGTGCGCAGCCTTTCCCAGGGATCCTCGTTTAAAAACCGTAGGCAGCTGTCAAAAGTTGCGCCGCCCCAGCACTCAAGCGACCAATATCCGATGCTGTCCAGTATCTCACACGCGGGCAGCATATCTTCGGTACGCATCCGCGTGGCGGCCTGAGACTGGTGCGCATCGCGCAGTATGGTATCGGTAATCATTAATTTATGCGTCATGTTCTCATCTCCATTTATTCAAATATTACCGCGCAAACAGCGAGAGGAATACGCCGGCGGCGATAGCGGAGCCGATAACACCCGCTACGTTCGGCCCCATCGCGTGCATCAACAGATAATTGCCCGGCCGTTCCTTCTGCCCGACGGTTTGAGAAACGCGAGAGGCCATCGGTACGGCGGATACGCCCGCAGACCCGATCAGCGGATTGATCTTATCCTTGCAGAAAACGTTCATCAGCTTTGCAAGCAACACGCCGCCCGCGGTACCAAACGCGAACGCCAGTATGCCCATGGCGAAAATACCGAGCGTTTGGAAGTTCAAAAACGCTTCCGCCGTAGCCGTTGCCCCGACGGATATGCCAAGGAATATGGTAACGATGTTGCACAGCTCGTTTTGCGCCGTTTTGCTCAAACGCTCCACAACACCGCTTTCGCGCATCAGGTTGCCGAACATCAGCATACCCACAAGAGGCGCGGCGGAGGGTAGTAACAGCGTAACGAAAATCGTAACCACGATCGGGAAAACAATTTTTTCCGTCTTGGATACGGGGCGTAGCTGCTTCATCACAATCCTGCGCTCCTTCTTTGTGGTCAGCGCGCGCATAATGGGCGGCTGTATTAAGGGCACGAGCGCCATATAGGAGTATGCGGCGACAGCTATCGGCCCTAGCAGCTGCGGCGCGAGGGTGCGCGTAACGTAAATGGCCGTAGGACCGTCCGCGCCGCCGATAATCCCTATGGACGCGGCCTCATTCATGCCGAAATTAAACGCTCCTGGGAACAGGCTTGTTAAACCCAGCGCGCCAAGAAACGCGATAAAAATGCCGAGCTGGGCGGCGCCGCCTAATATCAAGCTTTTAGGGCTGGCAATTAACGGGCCGAAATCCGTCATCGCCCCGACGCCCAGGAAAATCAGCGACGGATAAATACCGAATTTTACACCCAGGTAAAGATAGTCGATTAATCCCGCGCCTTCATTAAAAGCCGCCCAGTTAATATGTGCGCCTTCATAAAACTCAGGATGAAACAGGTTGGCGCCGGGCAGATTCGTTAAAAGCATCCCGAACGCTATGGGCAGCAGCAAAAGCGGCTCAAACTTTTTAACGATTGCGAGATAAAGCAGTAAGCACGCCAGAAGTATCATTGCCAGCGAAAGCGGCTGTTCAGTTATCAAAGCAAAACCGGTGCCCTTGAGAAATTCAAGTATAGCATCCATAGCTGCACTCCTTCTTGATTATTTGGGCCTTATACGGCTTAAGCTTTATCCGATAATGCAGAGCGTATCGCCGGAATTGACCGTAGCGCCCTTGACGACGTTAACCGCTACTATCTTACCGTCTTTCGGCGCCATAATCTCGTTTTCCATTTTCATGGCCTCCAGGATAAGCAGTACCTGCCCTTCCTTTACCGCTTCGCCCGCTTTAACGCGCACTTCCAATATACTTCCCGGCATAGGCGCTTCTACAGCCTCCTGCTGGCCGCCGGCGGCAGGGGCGGCGGGAGCGGGGGCCGGCGCGGGTTTTGCTGTTACCGGCGCTGACGCTTGCTTTGCGGGGGCTGCGGCGGGAGCGCCGCCCTGTATTTCTTCTACCTCAACCTCGTACGACGTTCCGTTAACGTTAACAACGAACTTACGCATGACAGATAACCTCCAATAATATTTCGTAATTTATATTTTGCGGACAGAATGAATTCTTAAACCGCTCATGTCCTTACCGGTATAAGCGGCAATAGCCGCGGCGATTGCCGCCGTCGTTTCATAGCGCCTTGACCCGCCGCCCCCGGCATAAATCTGCTTTACCGAATGTATGCGCAGACCGGCTGTTTCAAGGCCTGCGCTAGCCGCAATGGCCGCGCTGACCGCGGCGATAAATTCGGAGCGGTTGGCGATAACAAAGGCGGGTTCGTCCGCCGGCGGGGTATTAGCGACAGCCCGCTCCGCCGCTGAGGACGGCCGGGCGCTGAGCTTTCGCGCGCTGTACCGCGTTATTAAGGCGCTCATAATTCTTGTTAGCGCGATAAGTACGACAAGGCCGACAAAAACCGTACCCATGCCAAGCAACAAAACGAACCAGCCGGATATTTGTTCTGGGTTCAAAATAAATCCTCCCTTTCCAAGACGTAATTCTATACCATATCAATAAAACTTATGTTTCATATTGGGGATTAACTACGAAAAATCGCAATTGCATGCTATCCGTTCCCTCCCCAAATTCCACATATTCTACAATAAATCATTTTTTCCTGCGTTTAGTTTCCCAATTTTAAATTATATATTTAAAAAACATAAGCACCGCTTATAAGGCGATGCTTGAGTATAACTTAATAATCCAAGATAATTAACGGTAAAGCTCATTTATCTCCCTCTCTGTTAGATACCGCCATTCTCCCGGCTTTAAATCGCGAAGCTCAATATCACCCTGCCTGACCCGGCATAGCTTAAGCGTTTTATGGCCGACGGATTCAAGCATCCTTCGTATTTGGCGGTTTCGGCCCTCGCTGATTGTGATATAAAAGCTTGTTTTTCCGTTTTTAAACTTTACGTCTTGAATTCTCGCCGGCGCAGTCGGCCCGTCTTCTAGTGATACGCCGTTTTCAAGCGCCAAGCGCTGGACGTTAGTCAGGCGGCCGTCGCACTCCGTATAATAGGTTTTCATCACGCCATAGCGAGGATGAGTCATCCGTAAAGCAAAATCGCCGTCGTTCGTCATTAACAACAGCCCTTCGGAATCATAATCCAGCCGCCCAACATGGTAAAGGCGGGTTTTAAGCTGCTGGAAATAATCCGCAGTTGTTCTTCGCGATTTTGGATCATAATTTGCGCATATAACGCCTTTTGGTTTATAAAACGCTATGATTACCCGATCGTTATCTTTAATTACCGGCTCGCCGTTAAAAAAAACCGTATCCCTGCCCGGCTCTACCTCCATGCCGATGCTTGCCGGGTTCCCGTTAACCCTTACAAGGCCCTTTCTTATAAGCTCCTCGCATCTGCGCCTGGAAGCGATTCCCGCGTCGGCCAAGTACTTTTGCAGGCGCATGAAACCATTCCCCTCACTTAAGATACCCAGCGCATGAACAGCTCAGTTAAATAATAGCCAAACCCTTTTTCCTTTTCAACGCTGGTTGCGGCATACAGCGGTTCCCGGATGATGAGCGTTCCATCATCCCAGATCTCCACATGCCCGCATATTTCACCCGCCGCAATCGGAGCGGCGTATTCATCCCTGAGTTCCACACGTGTAGTAAACTGCTGTTTAGCGTCGCGCGGCACAGGAACCATTATATCGTTTTTTATGGTTAGTTCCAAGGGGTTTTGTACTCCTGATTTTACGAGAACGCGGGCGATAACGCTGTTTGCGGGCGCCAGCAGGCTCATTTCATAGCTATTGAAACCGTAATCCAGAATCTTTTTTGAATCCGGAAACATTGATGGGCAGTTGAGCACGACCCCGATAAGCTGCATACCTTCCCTCTCCGCGCTGAAAACAAGGCATTTGCCCGCTTTCATTGTATAACCAGTCTTAACGCCGTTGCCGCCTTCATACTGCCAAAGTAGCTTGTTTTTATTTTTAAATGTCCTGCTTACGTCGCCGGTAGACGTTTTGTGGTACTGTGTGCCGACAATCTCGCGGAAAGTCTCATTGGCCATCGCTTCCGCGGCAATCAGCGCCAGATCATAAGCGGTGGTGTAATGGTTTTGATCGTGCAGGCCGTTTGGCGTTACATAATGGGTGTTATTTGCGCCCAACCGGGACGCGCGCGCATTCATCATGCTTGCGAAAGCTTCAACCGAGCCCGCGATATGAATAGCTATTGAAACCGCCGCGTCGTTGCCTGAATTGAGCATCAAACCGTACAATAGATCGCGCAGGCTCATAGCCTCACCTTTGTTGAGATAAATGCTGGATCCTTCGGCGCCATACGCCTCGTCCGGCGTTTTTACCATATCATCCAAGTTGCCGTTTTCAAGCGCGATAAGCGCGGTCATGATTTTTGTAGTGCTGGCCATCGGCAGCTTGGTATGCGCCGATTTTCCGTAAAGCGTTTTCTTTGTGCTCCCTTCAATGAGCGCGGCGGATTGCGCTGAAACCTCGGGGGCTTCAGCGCGTGCGCACGGCGCCGGTATGGTGGCCGTGGCGAGGAATATAAACGCCAGAAGGGATATGATTGGCGCTTTTACCCTCATCGGATTACACATACGCTTATAAATTTACTCCTGATCCTGCAGCTCCGCGCCCTCTAAAGGGGTTTGAGAGCAGGAAGATTTTTGATTGCATTTGCATTGCTGAATTATGCGTTCAATCGAATTTGGAAGCAATTCAATCAGCCTGTCAACAGAGCAGGAATAGTTAGCGGGATGCACTTTAACCTCATTGTTGTTCACCGCTAAAAACGCCATTGGCGTTAGGCTCATTCCGACAACGGACGTACCTGCGAACGGATATCGAATATCGTTTCCGTCTAGAGCCTCACCGCTGCGCCTAACGGGTGAAGCCGCGCCATACTCTCCGCCACCGGACAGGAAGCCCAGCGATACCTTACTGACCGGAAGTATCATGTTCTCCTGATCCGTTAATATCGCGCTGCCGATGATCGTATTAACATCCACCATTTCCTTAATCTGCTCCATGCTCGTTTTCATGATGTTTTCAATTGGATGCGACATAACTTTACCATTCCCTCTTTCTCTTATCTACCGCGATAATGCGGTACTAATAATCTTTGTTGGTTGAAAGAATCGTATGCCTACCAGATTTATCCTGAAAGCCCCGATCCGTCCGCCCGTCGCATAGCGGGAACAGCTAACACGGCTCGTTAAGCGCCGCCTTTATATCCTTATGCGGCGAACGGATTTTCATTCGATGTCGGTTTTAACTTTTCAACTGTGTTTACTGCATAGAACGGCGTTCTGGGCGGATTCAGCAGCCTGTAATCTGTTAGATATTAAAAACAAGGATTGCGATTGGCTTATCAAGGGCGGTCAAATTTAAAACTTTTATCCTGGCTTCACGATACGCGTTTGTTTCCGAATTCAGTTTTTGAAATTATTTGATACACGCGCTCATGACCATCAATGCTACATCGCCGCTTCCGCTTCCCGTGAAACAAGGGCTTTGGCTTTTTTGCTTTTTTGGCGAATTTGTATTGCCGCAGCCCGCATAATCTGATGCGGATACAAGCAAAGAGCTCCTTCCATGTCCAGGGCAAAAATATGCTTTGTAAAATCGGGCCGAACATAGATAAATGTCCTTGCCCTCTCATCCGACGTCAACAGGAAACAGGCGGCGTTATCCAGTATTATTCGAGAAGCTCCGGCCAGCATTACGCATAAAAACGCGTTGTCTTTAACGCCGACTGTCATTGCTATTTTGATGTTATCAATATTGAAGATTCGTTCGGTGATAGCGGAGTGAAAAATCTCTTTTCGCGGGGTAGTCGCGTCTTTAACGCGGGCTTGTTTTACATATCCGCGCCGCGTAAAACGCGTTATCACAAGCCCGTCTCCCGCGTTAAACTCCAAACGCAGCCGCAGAGGCATGGATATCAGCCTGTAGAAAAACCGGATGTCAACCGTAAGCTCGCAGTATGTACTGCGCGCCTTTATATTGAAAAAGATCATGGACCGCCATAGCAGGCCGGTAATAACGACGGCCGCCAGCGCGACAAGCAACAGCAGCAATAACATAAAACCCCTCCGCTTCCAATTCCAGGCTGATCCTAGCATGCGCGAAAGGGCTGAATTTCATTAGCGATATTTTAAACAGCCGGCAAATCCTCTGAACAGGGGTTTTGTGCGGTATCCGCGGAAGAATAATGCTCATAGCTTGGCAACTCCTCAACAGCGCGCAAACCGAACTGTCGCAAGAACGTATCCGTGGTGCCGAACTGCATGGGCTTGCCAATACAATCCCTTCGGCCTAGCTCCTGTATTAAACCCTGCCTCAATAACTCGCGGACAGAGTAATCGCAGCGTACTCCGCGCACCGCTTCAATATCGGCGCGGGTAACGGGCTGCCTGTAAGCGATGATGGATAATGTCTCCAGCATGGCCTGGGAAAAGGATTTTTTCTGTGGCGGCTCAAGCAGCTCTTGAACGTATTGAGCATATTGTGGGTTCGTGACTAGCTGAATGGTTTCTTTCGTGGCGTAAAGCTGAACGCCGCGCTTATTATCGCGGTAATCGCGGCTCATAGCGTCTATTACGGCGGCCATCTCAAGGCTCGTGAGCTTCAACGCGCGCTGAAGCTGGCTTATCGCCAACGGTTCGCCTGACACGAATAAAACGCATTCGATTATGGGGAAATATTCTTGACAGTTCATCATAACCCAGTAAATTCAAACCTCATCCATAAATTGCTCGCCTTCATCGTTATCCTCAAGCCGGTGCGCTTCAATGGTAATAGGGGCGTAGGGCTGGTTTTGATGAAGCTTGATTTCGTTTCGCATAATCATATCCAAAAGCGCCATAAAAGTAACGATTATCTCGATCTTTGACGCATCCTGGCCGAACAGTTCGCTAAAATCGACTCGGCCGCGATCCATTAAAACATCTCGTATCCGTTTTAACTGCGTACGTACCGTAAACCTGTCCGCCCTCACCCGATGCAGAGCGGAATATACGGGCTCGGGCCCGACCCCGCGTTTAAGCGCTTCTCTCAAAGCCGTCATCAAGCTATCGACTGATGTGTTTATCCACTCAATTTGAGGCGGAGCCGCCGCGAATTCCTCTGGCAGCTTTGTATAGCAGCCGTCCATGCCGCAGCAGAGCCTTTCGAGCATTGCGCCGGCCTCTTTAAACCCTTTATACTCGCGCAGCTGGCGCAAAAGCGCTTCTTCCGGATCCTCTTCAAGCTGCGCCTCATCACGCGGCGGGCGGGGGAGAAGGCTGCGCGATTTGATATAGAGGAGCGTGGCCGCTACGGATAAAAACTCGCTTGCCGTATCCATATCCAAAGCGCCGATACCATCCATAAGCGCGAGATACTCAGCGGTGATTTCCGAAATAAATATATCCTTTATATCGACCTCAGCCTTTTGGATTAGGTGCAGCAGTAAATCCAAAGGGCCGGAAAATTGCTTGAGATGTACCTCATAACCCATGCCGCTTAAATGAACAGGCTGTAAAAGGAGATCATCCCGTTAAAAATAGGGTTGATTACAAAAGAAAGTATTGTGGATATTACGCCTGAAATCAGAAGGACGCACAGGATTAACCAGCCGTACCGCTCCATTATGGGCCGTATGCGCATGCCGGCGCGTGGAAACAGGTTAAACAAAACATGCGACCCATCCAGCGGAGGGATGGGTAATAGATTAAATACCATGAGCGACAGGTTAATGCTTACAAAGTTCAACATAATCTGCCAAAGCGCGGAGTTGCCGACTCGGTATTTAACCAGCGCCATCCAGACGCCGCAGAAAATAAAGGCCAGCAAGAGATTAACCGTAACGCCGGCGATTGAAACAAGAATATCATCCCTGCGCAGCTTTCTAAAATTGCGCGGGTTTACGGGGACCGGCTTAGCCCAGCCGAAACCAGCAAGCATCAGCATGATAAAACCCACCGGATCCAGATGGCTTAAAGGGTTTAGCGTCAGTCTGCCGTAATCGCGGGCGGTCGTATCTCCGAGTCGGTACGCAGCGAAAGCGTGGCCCCATTCGTGAAAGGAAAGGGCAACGATAACAGCGGGCAGCACATAGAGCTTTTGCAGTAAAAACGCGCCAATATCCAAGAGCAATACCTCAGTCTTATTAAATAATACATATCCAAGCTTAATAAGGATATAAGATCATTATAAAGCAAACGCCGCGAGCGCGCAAGCGCGTACGGATAATCGCTAAAATGCGTATCGGCGCTAAGCGACGCATATAGCACAGAACATGAAAATACCGTCTGACGCTATGCTCAAATAAAGATTCTGTGAAGTATCGAACGACCATGTTCCCGCAAACATGCTATAGGTGTATAATGAGTGCAAAATGAACATCCGTCAAAACCGTTGGAGGAATTTCAGGCGTGACGGCATAAGAACCACGCGCCGGTTTAGATTAACCGGCGCTTTTCCTCTACCTAGCAACGATATAATCGGTAGTATAGGTCTTGGTGTCCGTAAGCGTACCGTCCTTAGCATGTAATTCGGCCGTTAAGCGGTAATAATTACCGCTGCTAATGCCAATGGTTTCACTTTTTTGAAAAGAAAAGCTATCTTCATTATTGCTATACCGGTCTTTATAGCTGTAAAGATCTATCCAGCCGCTGTCGGTCCACTCCTGAAGGGTAAGGCTTATGAAGCCGATTTTTTCCACTGTGTTATAAGTATAAATGTTAGCTTCCATACTGATTTTTGCTGCGGAGGGGGATTTAATTGAGATAAAGCTGTTAGTGACGTTAATCAGTTGCGCTGACGCGTATGGCCATATACAAGATGACGCATACGCCGTCGCGTAATTCGAGTCATGCGATTGCGAACCCTCCGTAGGCAATCTAACCGTTTCAGCGGCCGTGCTGAAGCCTGTGAAAGTAAACAGGATCAAAGCAAGCGCCGCAGCAATCCGTTTTTCGCAAAAAATCATATAGTATCCTCCTAATTGTTGCCTCCTTGAAAGGAGCTAATTATCTTCATAACCTCATCCATTCCATATCCCTGCGTAGAGATATGTAGCCTAAATGCGCCGCTTACCCAATCAACGGCTATTCTGTCGTCCGTCATAATGGTAACATTATACTTAATCCTTTCTTTCTCGAAGCTCTTGTAGTCTATGGCGTCGGGATACATTATGCCGATTGCGTAACTATCGCCCATATCGCCTATATAGTGAAAGAATAATTCAATAATACCGGCGTCGGCTTTATAGTTCAAATATAGGTGATCCCCCTTGCGGCCCAATGAGCTATCAAGCTCCGCCCCGGCGGGAAGATAATCGGGCATTGGGGGTATATACCCAAAAACCGCCTCGCACGCTTCCTCGAACGAATCAAAATACTCTAAAGTTGAGTTCGTTTTTTCGGGTTCTTTTTCCTGGGGCTTTGACGGATGGTTTGAATCAGACACCTCGTTTTTAACGGGTACCTTTTTTGAACCGTGGATCTCATCGGAACCAGGGAGCTCAATAGTATCATGGATTTTGTATGAACCGGGGTCTTTTGTACCGGAGACACCGTGTGCTGGCGGATCGCCTTGTCTGATATTAGGCCCGAAGTTTATGCTCAGGCCGTTTTTATCCCATTTAATCAGGCTTATTATCCTTATTCCTACCGCTTCCGCTATACCGGCAAGTGAAAGGAGAGCGGCGATAACGATGGTTGCGATAACGGCCGCGCGCCGCCAGCCGCGCGTGTGAATACGGCTTTTGCTGTGCTCCGCTTTCTCCTCAAGCGCGCGCGCCGACGCATGAATAGTATCCAGCGTGTCCAGGCATTCGGAAATTAGTGCCTGATCCCTGTCTTTAGCGGGCTTGTTCATCTCGTCAAACAGTTGGCGTTCGACAGCTCCGGCTATTTTAGCGTAATATTTGAAGGACGGTTTGTCCGGTTTATGTACCCTCATAATTTGTTTACCTCATATATCATTGTGGCGCTCCGGTATAATTCCATTATATATATTCAGACAACAAGCTTTCAAGCTTGAGTTTTACCCGATATATGCGCATCTTGGCGGCCCCTACGGAGATGCCGAGGCGTTCGCTTATCTGAGCGAGGCTCAGGTTCTCAATATAATAAAGCTGGTGTATCTCCCTTTCAGCTTCGTTCAGGCAGCTGAGCACGCTGCTTTGTATCCGCGCCAATTCCTCCTCTGAAACCAATTCGTCAATAGTTACATGTGAAACAGAACGGATCAGCCGCTCATATTTTGTCCGTTCTCTCTTGAGCCTTTGATATTCCTTCTGTATACAATTCTTAGCCGTGGTATGCATCCATCCGCCAACGTTTGGGTGGTGCATCAACAGTTGTATTTTGCGCTGAGCGACGTCGAACACCGCATGAACGCAGTTGGCTACCGCGTCCATATCGCCGTGCAAGGGCCCCCTGCATATACGAAATAACAGATCGAAGTAATCCTCATAGAGCGCGTCGAAAAAGCGCTTTTCCTCTTCATTGTTGAATTGGGGTTCAGCTTCGTTGTTAAACATGGAATCAACATCACTCCTTTTAAGGATATGTTTAACGTCTTGATTCGACAGTTACATAATAACAAACAACTTAGGAAAAATGAAATATATAATTTCCATATATTAACATTACATAAAAGCAAACCAGAGAAACTGATATTACACTATGCAATGTAACAAACGCCTTATAACCCAAAAACGCACCGCGGTCACTATGCGCGCTTTTGGGCGAAAGAAAAGCTATCGTAAACTCGAAAAAGGCGGGAGGTAATAGCCCTTTGTTCACAAAGCTTATTTGTTTAATCGGAGGGACTAGCCGTCAACCTTGCAATGAGATAACACAGCCTCATCTGCATTGGATGTACGGCGTTGTTAATTCTAACAACTGATAATCGGAGCCGTTTTCCGCATAAAAGGCCCTGGCCTGCAAACGATAATACCGCCCTGAGGTGAGATTGTTCACTGTTTTTCCAAAAGTAAAAAAGTCCCTGTATGTTAAATAATTATCTCTCCAAGTAGAGACGTTGGACCATTTATAACCATTCCATACCTGAAGATGCAGGTTAGTAAAACCCAGCTTCTCCACGATTTTTTTTGCTTCCACCATGAGTTCAAAAACGATATTACCGGAAGAAAAACTGTCCATATCATAATAAGCGTCGCTTATCAAGCTCCAAACAAGTCCATCTGGACAGCAGTATTCATTCTCCGTCCTATGCAATTCAATCGATGCTTCTCCTGTTGGCATGAGAAGCTGCTCGGCATACGCAGGGATGGTGCACATAATGCACAAAAGGACGATTAAGAATATTGAAATTACTCTTTTCATAGGAAACACTCCTTTATCTTTATGCTGTTTTGTAAAGAGAATCAAGTACAAGCTTCACTTGCTTAACATCCAAATCCGTTTTCATCATAATCCGATATTCGTTTGAATGCCATATGACCATATATTCCGCGCCTGATAATATGATATGGTGTTCAAATCCACCCGACCAGTACGCCTCATACTCATCATACTGCGGTAAAACTATGCCGGATACGCCTTTGGACGCTAAGCTTACACGAAACGATAAATAATGGCCGTCTGCTTGATATTCCAGCTCTATCCACCTTTGTAGGCTGGATTCATATCCTTTAACAGGGAATTTCAGCTCCATACCCGTCGGTATGTATGAAGGCAGGGGTGGATTAATTTCAAGCGTCTCGCTTGCTTCCTTCAGAGAAGTGAACCGATACCTTTTCCCGCTTATATTATCGTTATCGCCAACTTCCTGCCCGTTTGGCGTTTCCTGCGGCATACTCTCCGAAGGAAAGTAGCTTATCTGAAAAAAGTTGAGGTCGCGTTTGATAATAGCGTTCCAAACACGAACGCCCAGCGCTTCGGCAATGCCGCCGACGGATACCAGCACGGCTACCGTTAGCGTCGCGGCTATGGCGAGCCTGCGAACCCGGCTGACGGAATAGCTAATAGCCTCCACTTCGTGGAAAGCCTCCAGCCTTTGAGCCGCTTCGCGAACATATGAAAGCGTTTCCAGGCTTTCATGAATATACGCGTTGTCTCTTTGCTCACGCGGCTTGTTCATTTGGGCGAAAACCTCCGCCTCAATACTTTTTTCTATTCGCGCGTATCTCCTCAGCTTCGAGTTACGCCTTCCCATATTAATCATATCCATATTACCTCACTCATAAAATAGCATAATTAACGCGAAAAAGTAACAAGGATACTTAATTATATTATCATACTGCATACTAAATTCTAGTACTTAGTTCGCTCTATTTTATCGCCGTTTTGCACTGAAATGACTACGCCGCGAAACGGCGCTTGTATTTGATTATAAAGAATATGCAACGCTCGGTTGATCGTATAAACCCCCTTTGTTATAATTCAAATTAGCTGATAACGGCTTTTTTTGTTGAATCGCCGCGTACAGCGCATAATTTTTAGAGAATGACGGGGGTTTGGCCAATGAAGCTGCGCGACGGTATATACAACGCATACGTTCAGATATTACTTGAAGAGCTTGTTCCCGCAATGGGCTGTACGGAACCGATAGCGATAGCTTATTGCGCGGCCAAAGCCCGCGACGTGCTTGGAGAAGCGCCGGACAGGATAGAGATTGAGGTCAGCGGCAATATCCTGAAAAATGTCAAAAGCGTAGTTGTGCCCAATACAGGCGGGCTTAAGGGCATTGCGGCGGCTGCGGGCGCTGGCGTGATAGCGGGGGACGTGGGGCGCAGGCTTGAGGTTATCGCGGAGGTATCCGCCAAGCAGCGCGAAAAGATTAAAGCGTATCTTAGGATTACTCCCATCTTCATACGCTGCGCGGATTCGGGGTTGATACTGGATATTAACATGACCGTATCGCGGGGATCGCGCCGTGCGCGGGTTAGAATAGCCAACAACCACACAAATATTGTTTATATTGAGAAGGACGGCCATGTGCTGTTTCAAGCGCCCGTGACCCGGTCGCCGGAGGAGAACCTGACGGATAAAAGCGTACTCAACGTGCGCGAAATCGTGGAGTTTGCGAATATCGCGCATATCGACGATGTCGAAGCGGCCCTGCGGCGCCAGATAAGCTTGAATATGGCTATCGCCGAGGAAGGCATCAGGGGGGATTACGGAGCGAATGTAGGAAGCGTGTTGTTATCCGATTTTGGCGGAGACGTTAAGAACCGCGCTAAAGCGATGGCCGCTGCAGGCTCCGATGCGCGTATGAGCGGATGCGAGCTGCCCGTTGTGATATTGTCCGGGAGCGGCAATCAGGGGATAACGGCCTCTGTGCCGGTTGTGATTTACGCTCGGGAGTTAAAGGTTGATGAGGTAAAGCTGTATCGAGCGCTCATCGTTTCAAACCTCGTTACCGTTCACCAGAAAAGCGGCATCGGCCGCCTCAGCGCGTTTTGCGGTGCGGTAAGCGCGGGCTGCGGGGCGGGCGCTGGAATTGCCTATTTGAAAGGCGGCGATTATGAAGTGATAGCGCATACCATAGTGAACGCCCTTGCCATTGTGTCTGGTATTGTGTGCGACGGGGCAAAGCCCTCATGCGCGGCCAAGATAGCGTCCGCGGTAGAGGCCGGCTTGCTTGGCTATCATATGTATTTAAATAACCAGCAGTTTAGAAGCGGGGACGGGATCGTCGCCAAAGGCGTTGATAACACAATAGCTAACGTTGGGTGTATGGCCAGGGACGGTATGCGGGAAACGGACAGGGAAATACTCCGTATTATGACTAAGGAATAATACGCTCATTGGATAGGCGAAAAAAGAGAGCGTAATAATCTTTTGGGTTTATTTAGGACGCTAAGCATGAAATGCCTTTTAAACTTTGCCCGGCGAACAAAGCCTCAACATGCATAATGATATATAGAACTTTAAACAATAACGCCCCTGAGAAGGGGCGTTATTGCCAGCCTGTCAAAAAAAACCGGGGCTGGGTCGGAGCCGCAGCCCCAATAGGCTTTCAACCGAATCTGACGACATGTGCGTCAGATTCGGAATGCCTTAAGCAGCAAGGGTTTCTTTGCACGGGGCGCTGACAGCGCCTATGTAAAAGCGCTCCGTGTTAACTCGAAAAACGTGGGCGCAGCCACTTTTTTCGACACACTTGGATCGCCTAAAGCCAAAGCGCATTGTCGCCTATACGGGATACATTCAACTCGTCCGCTTAACGCTGATGAGGGCGGGATGGCGGCGAACCTACCCGCACTTCAAGGGCTTACAGCTATGCTTAGATTTTTTCGGGAGGGTAAGATGACGCAATCCATAATTGAAACGGTGGTTGAGTACAACGATTTTGGATTCCTTGTATACGCCCGCGATTATCCCGGAGCTTTTACGCGCGGTAGAACGCTTGAGGAAGCTTTTAGCAAGATGTCCTGTGAGATAACGCGCTATTGCCAATGGGCAGGCCGCGAAATCCCACGCGGACCCATGCTTGCGCATACGGCTCAGAGCGTTAAAACCGGCTTATGCGTTCAGGACGCGGACAGCGAGGCGTTATTTGAAGCTGAAAAGGGCTCTGTATCATTTCAAGAATACTCCTGTCTCAAGGCGATCGCAGAGAAATCGGCCGCGTGTTTTGAGGTATTGTACCATTCTGTTCCCGACAAGGATGCTTCAGCTTCCGCGCCTAGAAAAACATTTTACGGAAGCGTTCCTGTTACCGCGCGGGAAATGTATCTGCATACCAATGGGGTCACGGATTATTACGTATCCCAGATAGGCGTTGTTGAAACCTGTACCGGAGACATGCTTTCCGCGCGCAAACAGGCTTTTGCTGCGGTTGAGGCGACGCCGGATTACTTGAAAAACGCTGTTTTTACCGGTAAGTATGATGAACAATGGACGCTCAAAAAGGTCATGCGGCGCTTTATCTGGCATGACCGGATCCACGCTAAAGCCATGTACCGCATGGCCGAGGCGATATGGGGAGATTCCGCTGTGGTAAACCCCTTTTATTTTTAGCTCTTTTAATGGAGTCCATATCACGGCCTATCGAAATCGCGCCGGGTCCGCATATAAAGCCAAGTATACATGCGTTGTTAAAGCGTATTGCAGGCATTATGATAAACGGCGCAAAAGCCCTTGGCAGTATTGCGTTTTATCTACTTCAGTTGTTTTATTTATGTTGAATATACGAATGGTAAAAATTATATTGTGTTAAAAAATAAATTGATCTTGAAAATCAGTGTAATTTTTTGTATCTTAGTGATGTATCCCACGATGTTAATCTTTGACGGGAGGAATTAAAATGAAGAAGGTTGCGATTATCATGGGCAGCGACAGCGATCTGCCCGTTATGCGCGCATGCTTTGCCAAACTTCGGGAGCTTAATGTTCCTTTTGAGACGAGGGTGCTTTCGGCGCACCGTACGCCACAGCAGACGGCGCAGTACGTATCATCCGCTGCAAGCAACGGAATTGGCGTTATCATTGCCGCCGCGGGCAAGGCGGCGCATCTGGCGGGGGCGGCCGCGGCCAATACCGCGCTGCCCGTAATCGGCGTGCCGATTAAATCCTCTACATTGGACGGGCTGGACGCCCTGCTCTCCACTGTTCAGATGCCCAGCGGGCTGCCCGTTGCGACCGTAGCCATCGATGGGGCGGCTAACGCGGCCATACTCGCAGCGCAAATATTGGCTTTGGGATGCCCCGACCTGTCGCAGCGGATTTTAGACATGCGCCAGGATATGGCGTTATCCGTTCTGGCGAAAAATGAACGGCTGGAAGAGCGGCTACATGAGGAATGAGCCGTTTTGCCTGGCAAGTTTTGCGAACGGGGCAAAATATACGGCGTCATAACGCACAAGCGGCGGCGTGTTTATCGCGCGTGAGAAGTCGGAAGTAATGAGGGTTTCTCTTAACTGGCCTTTTCGCGCCGCATGTTAATCTGAAGGATATTCAAAGGCGTTTTGGCGCATGCGGGAATAAGTTGTTTAGATGCCTGGCGTAAAGTACCGCGCCAAGCAGCGTTATTAACGGTGACGGTTCGCCGAACCTTATATTGATTTTTTATATCTATTACTGGCAGGAGGTTATCACCATGCAAAAGAAGGAGCTGCTCTACGAGGGCAAGGCTAAGAAAGTCTTTAAAACCGATGATGAGAACGCCTATATTGTTTCATACAAGGACGACGCAACGGCGTTTAACGGCGAAAAGAAGGGGACTATCGAGGGTAAGGGCGTAATCAACAACCGCGTTACGAACCATATGATGCGCCTGCTCGAATCCAAAGGAATACCGACCCATTACGTAGAGGAACTGTCCGACAGCGAAACGCTTGTTAAAAAGGCCGCCATCATCCCGCTTGAGGTGATTGTGCGCAATATCGCCGCTGGCTCGCTTTCCAAGCGCCTGGGTCTGCCGGAAGGGTCCGCCCTGAAGCATACCGTTTTAGAATACAGCTATAAAGACGATGCGCTGGGCGATCCGATGATAAACGAATATCATATCGCCGCGATGGAGCTCGCGACGCCCGATGAGCTTAACCTAATCGCGTCGTACGCGCTTCGCGTCAATAATATTCTTATGGATTACCTTAAGGAGCTGAACATCGAGCTGGTCGATTTTAAGCTGGAGTTTGGCAAAACCCCCGACGGAACCATCATCCTGGCCGATGAAATATCGCCGGATACCTGCCGTTTATGGGACAGCGCAACCAAACGCAAGCTCGATAAGGATCGCTTCCGCAGGGACCTGGGCGGCGTTGAAGACGCGTATCAGGAAATTTTGCGCAGGCTGATGGGCGAACAACGGTGAAACCAATGTTTGATAAGCTTCATGAAGAATGCGGCGTTTTCGGCGTTTACGCAAAAGAGAGCGCTAATGTCGCCTCCCTCGCCTATTACGCGCTGTACGCCCTGCAGCACCGCGGGCAGGAAAGCTGCGGAATCGCCGTGAACGACGACGGCGTAATTACGTCGCACCGGGACGCGGGCCTGGTAAACGAGGTGTTTACCGACGATGTTTTTAAAAAGCTCGGCCGCGGGCGTATGGCTATCGGGCATGTTCGCTACGGCACCACCGGCCAGAACGCCGGGCTCAACGCCCAGCCCCTGGTAGTAAACCATATCAAGGGATGCATGGCTCTGGCGCACAACGGCAACCTTACCAACGACGTTGAGCTAAGAGAGGGGCTGGAGCTGAACGGCTCCATATTCCATACCACAAGCGATACGGAGGTTATATCCTACATCATCATAAAGGAGCGCCTTTCGTCCCCATCGATTGAGGATGCGCTTTGCCGCGCGATGGGCAAGCTTAAAGGCGCGTTTTCCCTTATTGTGATGTCGCCTACAAAGCTGATTGCAGCAAGGGATCCGCTCGGCTTCCATCCGCTATGCGTCGGCACATTAGACGGCGGGTACGTTTTTGCCTCGGAGACATGCGCGCTCGACAGCATCGGCGCAACCTTCCTTCGCGATGTGGAGCCTGGCGAAATCGTTATTGCGGACGCAAACGGCCTCAGGAGTATACGCGAGCACTGCCATAGCGGTAAAAAAGCGCATTGCGTTTTTGAACTTATTTACTTCGCGAGGGCGGACAGCGTGGTGGACGGGGCTTCCGTACATTTGGCGCGCCAGCGCGCGGGGTCGTTTCTGGCTTTGGAGCACCCCATACAGGCCGATGTGGTAATCGGCGTGCCGGATACGGGCATTGACGCGGCGATAGGATACTCGCGCCAATCCGGCATACCATACGATATCGGTTTTATCAAAAACAAGTATATCGGGCGTACCTTTATTCAGCCCGTTCAGTCCGACCGGGAGGATAAGGTGCGCATTAAGCTCAACCCCGTAGCGCACGTCGTAGCGAACAAGCGCGTCGTACTGATAGACGATTCCATCGTGCGCGGCACAACCGGGGCGCGCATCGTCCGGCTGCTGCGCGACGCGGGCGCGACCGAGGTGCATATGCTCTCCTCCGCGCCCAAATTCCTGTACCCGTGCTACTTCGGCACGGATATTGATTCGCAGGATAAGCTCATCGCCTGGAACCATACCGACGACGAAATCCGCAACATTCTAGGGGCTGATTCAGTCGGCTTTTTAAACCCCGAGCATGTTACCATGCTAGCGGGCTGCGCGGGCAAGGAGTTTTGCACCGCGTGCTTTACCGGCGAATACCCCTGCGAGCCCCCGCGGCGTACGGGGCGGAATAAATATGCGCGCAAAATCGGCGAAAACGCCGGCAAGGAGAAAAGTGATGAAGAGCTACAGTGACAGTTACCGCGAGGCGGGTGTGGATATTACCGCCGGATACCGCGCGGTTGAGCTGATGAAGGAACATATCGCACGCACGCTTATTCCGGGCGTTTCGCCTATCGGCGGCTTTGGCGGCCTGTTTGAACTGGATTTGACCGGAATTAAAAGGCCTGTGCTTGTCAGCGGTACGGACGGCGTTGGAACGAAGCTTAAGCTGGCGTTCCTGATGGACAGGCACGATACCATAGGCATAGACTGCGTGGCCATGTGCGTAAACGATATTATCTGCTGCGGAGCAAAGCCGCTGTTCTTCCTTGACTATATCGCTATGGGCCGAAACGTTCCCGAGCGCGCAGCGCAAATAGTCGCGGGCGTTGCGGAAGGCTGCGTGCAGGCCGGCTGCGCCCTTATCGGCGGCGAAACGGCTGAGATGCCGGGCTTTTATGCCGAGAACGAATATGATTTGGCCGGGTTTTCGGTTGGAATTGTGGATAAGGATAAGGCGTTTGATAAAAACGCGGTCGAGGAAGGCGACGTGCTTATCGCGCTGCCGTCCTCCGGCCTGCATTCCAACGGCTTTTCGCTGGTGCGCAAATCGCTTAGCCTTGAGTTGAGGCCCGATACCCTGGAAATCTATTGCGACGAACTCGGGATGACCCTGGGCGCCGCGCTCTTAACGCCCACGAGGATCTATGTAAAGCCCGTGCTTGCCGCGAGCGCAGCGGCGCGTATCCGGGCGGCCGCGCATATCACGGGCGGCGGATTCTACGAGAACATCCCGCGGGCGCTGCCTGGCGGCCTGTCCGCTAGGATTTACGCGGACAAGCTGGCCGTGCCGCCGGTATTCAGGCTGCTCCAAAACGCGGGCGGCATCCCGGAGAGGGATATGTTCAACACCTTCAACATGGGCGTCGGAATGTGCCTCGTCGTTGCGCGGGCCGACGCGCAAGCCGCATTGAGCGCACTTGAAGCGGCCGGGGAAAACGCCTATATCATGGGCGAGGTTTTCTGGGGCGGCAGCGGCGTCGAACTATGCTGAAGGCGCGCGTGGCCGTGCTCGTATCGGGTGGCGGCACCAATTTTCAAGCTCTATTAGACGCGCAGGAATCGGGGGCTCTGCAGCATGGCTCCATCGTGCTCGCGGTGTCGGACAGGCCCGCCTACGCGCTGGAGCGCGCCGCGAAATACGGCGTACAGGCCCGCCTGCTGAACCGGCGTGAGCTGGGCGTGGAGCGGTTATGCTCGAACCTGAGCAGCCTGTTGGATGAATTTAAAGTCGACGTTATCATTCTGGCCGGCTTCCTCTCGATTTTGAGCGAGGATATCGTCAGGCGGTATAAGGGCCGAATTGTAAACATCCACCCCTCCCTTCTCCCCGCGTTCGGGGGCAAGGGGTTCTACGGGCTTAAGGTACACGAGGCCGCGCTGGCAAGGGGTGTGAAAATAACGGGCGCGACGGCGCATATCGTTAACGAGATAACTGACGGCGGCGAGATACTCATGCAAAAAGCGGTGGAGGTTATGCCGGGCGATACGCCCCAATCCCTCCAGCGCAGGGTTATGGAGCAGGCCGAATGGGAACTTCTTCCCCGCGCGGCGGAGAGGATATGCCGACAATTTATTCAGGAGCGTATTCATGAAAGCGATTGAAACAGAACAGGCGTTAAAAGGGAACAGGTATCCCGGCCGGGGCATCATAATGGGACTGAGCGGCGACGGGCTTAACGCCGTAGCCGCGTATTTTATCATGGGGCGGAGTGTGAACAGCCGCAACCGCGTATTCCGGGAGGATGGGCGCGATATCCGTACGCAAATCCGCGACCCTGAAAAGCTCACAGATCCTTCCCTCATATTGTACGCGCCCGTTCGGCAGATTGACGGTGGGTTGATAATTTCCAACGGGGATCAAACCGATACGATTTACGATTATGTCAGCGCGGGCCGCCGGTTTGAAGATGCGCTAAGAACTCGTGAATACGAGCCGGACGCGCCCAACTATACGCCCCGCATAAGCGCGTTTATGCGTTTAAAAGGCAAAGGTTTATACTACGTGATGAGCATACTGAAAAAAAACGCGGCCTCAGGCGGGTGCGACCGCTTTTTTTATCAGTATGAACGCCCCGCGCCGGGCGTCGGTCACCTTATCCACACTTACATGCGCGACGCAAGTCCTCTCCCCTCCTTTGAGGGGGAACCCGTACCGCTGCTATTAGACGGCGGCCCCGAGGAAACGGCCGGACGTCTATGGGACAATTTGGACAGGGAGAACCGTATTTCCCTATTCGTCCGTTATATATGCCTTGAAACCGGTAACGCGCGGACGCGTATTATTAACAAGTATGAATAACGAGGTAACGAAAGTGACGCATTCTTTGATACCGCTTAAGTATGGTTGCAACCCCAACCAGAAACCCGCCTGCATCTATATGGATGAAGGCGCGCTCCCCATACGGGTTTTGAACGGGCGGCCGGGCTACATTAATTTTCTGGACGCGCTCAACGGCTGGCAGCTCGTGCGCGAGCTTAAGGAGCTGACCGGCTTGCCCGCGGCTGCCTCCTTTAAGCATGTGAGCCCGGCGGGCGCGGCCATCGGCCTGCCTCTTGGCCCGGCAGAGCGGCAAATGTACTTTGCCGGGGACGCTCAGCTTTCGCCGCTTGCGGCAGCCTATACGCGTGCTCGCGGCGCGGACAGGATGTCGTCGTTCGGCGATTTTATCGCGCTGAGCGACATATGCGACGAGCCCACGGCCAGAGTTATCCGGCGTGAGGTTTCCGACGGGATAATCGCGCCCGGCTTTGATCCGGCGGCGCTGGAGCTAATCAAAAACAAGCGCGGCGGCAACTATAATATCATTGAGATAGACGAAGCGTATGCGCCCGATCCCATTGAGCGCAAGCATGTATTTGGCGTAACGTTCGAGCAGCGGCGTAACGGGGCGGTAATCACCGAAACGCTTCTTGATAATATTGTAACCAAAAACAAGGATATACCAAAGAGCGCCCGGCGAGATCTGATGGTTGCGCTCGTCACGCTCAAATACACCCAATCCAATTCCGTCTGCTACGTAAAAGACGGCCAGACTATCGGCGTTGGCGCCGGGCAGCAGTCCCGAATCCATTGCACGCGCCTTGCGGGGAATAAGGCCGATTTATGGCGGCTGCGGCAGCACCCCAGGGTTCTGGGCCTGCGCTTTGCCCCCGGTATTGGCCGGCCCGAGCGCGATAACGCCGTCGATTGCTTTTTATCGAGGGATGAATATATGGATGTTACCGGCGACGGCGTGTGGGAACGCTTTTTCGAAATCCGCCCGGAGCCGCTGTCCGATGAGGAAAAAAGGGAATGGCTCGACGGGTTCTCTGACACGGCGCTTGCGAGCGACGCGTTTTTCCCGTTCGGCGATAATATTGAGCGCGCATACCGCAGCGGCGTAAAATACATCGCTCAGCCGGGCGGCTCCGTGCGCGATGATAACGTAATCGCCGTGTGTGATAAGTACGATATGGCCATGGCCTTCACCGGGCTGAGGCTGTTTCACCATTAACTGGGGGGCTTTTTTATGAGGCTGATGGTTATAGGTTCAGGCGGGCGCGAGCACGCGCTTATACGCTACCTTAAACGGAACCCGAAAGTAGAAACCATCTATGCGCTGCCGGGCAACGGCGGTATCAGCCGCGAGGCTCAGTGCGTGGATATAAAGGCGTTGGACATCGATGGAATTGTTCGCTTCGCCGTGCGCGAGCGGATAGATTTTGCCGTCGTCGCGCCGGACGACCCGCTTGCGCTGGGCGCTGTCGACGCCCTGCACGCGGCCGGAATCCGCTGTTTTGGGCCAGAGGCCAAGGCTGCGGTTATAGAAAGCAGCAAGGCGTTCGCCAAGGAGCTGATGCGCAAATACGGCATACCCACCGCGCGATACCGTGTGTTCGACGATTATCAGGCGGCTCAGGATTACCTGCGCTGCGCGCAGTACCCAGCCGTTATCAAAGCGGACGGGCTCGCGCTCGGCAAGGGCGTTATCATCGCGAACGGATTTGAGGAGGCTTTAGCGGCGGTTCGAGCCATGATGGTGGAGCATGCCTTTGGCCGCGGCGGAAGTCGGGTGGTGATTGAAGAATTTCTAACCGGCCCTGAGGTATCCGTGCTCGCGTTTACGGACGGGGTCATAGTTAAGCCTCTCGCCGCATCCATGGATCACAAGCGCGCGCTTGATGGAGACGAAGGGCCCAACACGGGCGGTATGGGCGTAATCGCGCCCAATCCGTTTTACACGCCGGATATGGCGCAGCGATGTATGGAAGAAATTTTTGTACCCACAATACGGGCGATGAACGAGGAAGGCCGGCGCTTTCGCGGCTGCCTGTATTTCGGGCTGATGCTTACGCCCGACGGCCCGAAGGTTATTGAATACAACTGCCGCTTCGGCGACCCTGAAACCCAGGCCGTTCTGCCGCTTTTACAAACCGATCTGCTTACGGTGATGGAAGCGGTTGAGGACGGGCGGCTGAGCAGTGTTCCGGTCTTAGTCAGTCAGGGTGCTTCGTGCTGCGTGGTGATGGCCAGCGGCGGCTATCCCGGGCGTTATGAAACGGGAAAGCCCATTACGTTTGGTAACGCTCAAAGCATGGAGGGCATTGAAATTTTTCACGCGGGAACACGTTTTGCCGACGGAAGCTTCCACACCTCAGGCGGCCGGGTGCTGGGCGTAACGGCGGTAGCCGGATCTCTTAGAGAAGCGGTAAAAAACGCATACGCCGCGGTGGACGAGATACGGTTTGACAAAAATTATTTCCGAAAGGACATAGGAAGATCCGCGCTAACACGCGGGCAGGGATAGCCCCTAAAGCTGCCGCGAAGGCGCGGCCCCGTTACAGTATAGGAATAAGGAGCTAAGCATGGTATACAGGATTTACGTGGAAAAGAAGGCGCCTTACGCGTCTGAGGCGAATCAGTTGCTTGAGGATATCCGTTCGTTCCTTGGGATACGCCAGCTTACGGGCCTGCGCATCGTGAACAGGTATGACGTTGAGCATATCGCCCCTGATATTTTTGAGGCGTGCAAAAAAACGGTGTTCTCAGAACCGCAGGTTGACGATATCTATAACGAGCTGCCAAAAACGGGCGCCGCGGTATTCGCCGTGGAAAATCTGCCCGGCCAATTTGATCAGCGGGCGGATTCCGCGGCGCAGTGCGTACAGATTATTTCACAGGGGCCGCGGCCGACGATACGCGCCGCCAGAATCTATATCCTCGAAGGAGAGTTGACCCCTAGTCAGTTCACGCGGATTAAAAAGCATGTTATCAACCCTGTGGACAGCCGTGAAGCTTCAATGGATTTGCCCGAATCCCTTGAGCTGCCTGTGAACGCGCCGGAGGTCGTACCGGTATTGGACGGCTTTATCACGATGGACAGCGGGGCGCTTGAGGCGTTTATCCGTCAATACGGCCTGGCCATGGATTTTGAGGATATCCGTTTTTGCCAGGCTTATTTTAGGAAGGAAGGGCGGAGCCCCACGCTGACCGAGATCCGCGTTATCGACACGTACTGGTCCGACCACTGCCGCCATACCACCTTCCATACCGCGCTTGAAACCGTTGAATTTGAGCATGATGAGGCGCAGCGCGCCTTTGACAGGTATATGGCGCTTCGCAGGGAGCTCAACATTCAAAAACCGCCCGCGCTGATGGATATCGCGACGATAGGCGCGAAATATCTAAAAAGCGTTGGTAAGCTCGCGGACTTGGATGAATCGGAGGAAGTAAACGCGTGTACGGTGCGTATACGCGCGGATGTTGACGGTGAGATGCAGGATTGGCTTTTGTTTTTTAAAAATGAAACGCATAACCATCCAACTGAAATTGAGCCTTTCGGCGGCGCGGCAACCTGTATCGGCGGGGCTATCCGCGACCCGCTTTCAGGGCGCGGGTACGTATACCAGGCGATGCGCGTAACGGGCGCGGCCGATCCCCTTACGCCCGCGGAGGAAACGATGCTCGGCAAGCTCCCGCAGCGCAAGATTGTTACGTCCGCGGCGGAGGGGTACAGCTCGTACGGCAACCAGATCGGTCTGGCAACAGGATTAGTGGATGAGATTTACCACCCAGGCTATGCCGCCAAGCACATGGAAATAGGCGCTGTGCTCGGCGCGGCTCCCGCAAAAAACGTGCGCCGCGAGACGCCCGCCCCCGGCGACGTTGTTATCCTCATCGGAGGCCGTACGGGTAGGGACGGCTGCGGCGGCGCCACCGGTTCATCAAAAAAGCATGAGTTTGCCTCTCTTGAGCAATGCGGCGCAGAGGTGCAAAAGGGCAACGCTCCAGAGGAACGCAAGCTTCAAAGGCTGTTCCGCGACCCTGAGGCGGCGCGCATGATAAAGCGCTGCAACGATTTTGGCGCGGGCGGCGTATCCGTGGCTATCGGCGAGCTTGCGGACGGTATGGATATTGATTTAAACGCTGTTCCCAAAAAATACGAGGGCCTTGACGGAACCGAGCTGGCCATAAGCGAATCGCAGGAGCGGATGGCCGCGGTCCTCTCAAAAGAGGACGCCCCCGCCTTCATCCGGCTGGCCGGGCAAGAAAACCTTGAGGCGACCCCGGTCGCCGTAATCACGGACACGGCGCGGCTGCGCATGAAATGGAACGGGGCCCATATTGTCAATATTTCCCGAGAGTTTTTAAATACCAACGGCGCGCCAAAAAGCGCGCGCGCCTTTGTGGACACCCCGAAACCAACAAAAAAGGAACTGCCCGGGGGAACGTTCGGGCAAAGGTGGGTTTCTTTAGCTACAAGCTTAAACGTTTGTTCAAAGCGCGGCCTTGCGGAGCGTTTCGATTCCACCATCGGCTGCGGGGCGGTGTTCATGCCCTTCGGTGGGAAGCGGCAGCTTACACCCGTTCAGGCTATGGTTTCAAAGCTGCCGGTTCTGAACGCGCAAACTAAGACGTGCTCTGTGATGGCTTATGGTTACGACCCGTACCTGTCCGAAGCCGATCCCTATCTGGGCGCGTATATGGCTGTGGTGGAATCGGTCGCAAAACTGGCGGCCGCCGGCGCGGACCTTCAGACCGCGCACCTTTCGTTTCAGGAATATTTCGGCCGCCCCGGCGCGGAACCTACCCGCTGGGGCAAGCCGCTGGCCGCTCTTCTTGGCGCGCTAAGGGCGCAGCTTGATCTGGGGATAGCGGCGATTGGCGGAAAGGATTCCATGAGCGGAAGTTTCGAAAACATCGACGTCCCCCCCACCCTTGTTTCTTTCGCCGTAGCGCTCAGCGATATCAACCGCGTTGTTTCGCCGCAGTTCAAGCGGACAGGATCAACGGTTGCGATACTGCAACCCGAAACGGGTTTAGACGGCGCGACAGGCGCGGTCCGCCGGACGCTTGACGAGGCTTGTGCGCTTATCCGTTCCGGCAAGGCGCTATCCGCTTACGCGGTTACGGGCGGGGGCGTGGCTGAAGGGCTATTGAAAATGTGCCTTGGAAACCGGATAGGCGTTCGCTTGAACAACAGCGTCAGTGACGAAGCGCTTTTCGGTTCTTGCTTAGGCGGCTTAATCCTTGAGCTTGCCGACGGGGTTGAGGCCGGCGTTCCCATTGGTGTTACGCAAGGGGAATATACCATTGTCCGCGAGCGTGAACGTGTGCGCATATCGGATTTGGAGGCCGCGTATGAGGCGAAGCTGGAGCCTGTTTATCCGGTTTCATTCGCGCTTAACGCCAAACCCGTTCACGCATACCGCTTTGAACGCGCTCGCGGCGTAAAGCCCGCTGCCGGATTATCGAAGCCGAGGGCCGTTATACCGGTGTTTCCGGGAACAAACTGCGAGTACGATTCAGCCTGGGCGCTAAAGCAAGCTGGGGCCCTGCCTGAGGTATGCGTAATCCGAAACCTCTCCGCCGCGGATATCTCCGAATCCGCCGAAAGGTTCGCCTGTTTAATCGATAACGCGCAGATACTCTTTATTCCAGGCGGTTTTTCAAGCGGCGACGAGCCGGATGGTTCCGGCAAATTCATCACGGCGTTCATGCGCAGCCCGCAGGTGAGCGACGCGATAGCGCGCCTCATCCAAAAACGTGACGGGCTGATTCTAGGCATATGCAACGGCTTTCAAGCGCTGTTAAAGCTTGGGCTAATCCCGTTTGGCGAGATACGCCCGATGGATGAAAGCTGCCCTACCCTGACCATGAACGCTATTGGCCGCCATCAATCCCGGCTTGTTCATACGCGCGTATCCTCAAACCTTTCGCCCTGGCTGATGCACAGCCGAGTGGGTGACGTTCACCTTACGCCGGTTTCGCACGGGGAAGGGCGGTTTATCTGTTCACCGGAGCTTTTGCGGCAGCTAGAGCACAATGGGCAGATTGCCACCCAATATTCCGATGAGGCCGGGACCCCATCGATGGATATTTCCATCAACCCCAACGGCTCCGTTGCAGCTGTTGAAGGAATAACTTCAAGGGACGGCCGGATATTCGGCAAGATGGCGCACAGCGAACGCGTAGGACCCGGGCTGTATCAAAATGTGCCCGGCAACAGCGATAACCGCATATTCCAGGGCGCGGTAGATTATTTCAGGTAATTAAACATCAAGTTAATCATACTGGTATGAAAGAGACGGCTCGCCTATGCATAGCATAGCGAGCCCAATGTGTCTAAAAAGTGGCTGCGCCACGTTTTTCGAGTTAACACGGAGCGCTTGCACATTGTGCGGTCAGCGCCCCGTGCAAAGAAACCCTTGCTACGCAAGGCATTCCGAATCTGACGCACATGTCGTCAGGTTCGGTTGAAAGCCTATGGGGGGTTGCGGTTCGACCCTACCCCCGGTTTTTTTGACCTGCTGGGCTCGCCTTTGCATAGCATAGCGAGCCTTCTCTAGACAAAAGAAGTTTCACCTTATTCTACTCGGGCGGGGAGCGCATGCGACAGGCGCGGTCGTCATGTTCGCGTTAGAATTGTTAAAACGGAAACAGGCATTCAAAACATAACTTTTGAACGCCAACCGCCTTTTAGTACGGAACGGCGTTGCTTTAGCCGCTTTAAAGGCGGAGCCGTACATTATCCCCTGACCATGAGAGCGGCTCTATCCTCACTCGGGCACAAACACTAACTCTGCAACGCTCCCTACCGAACAGACTTGCGTATTCTAAACGCGGTTCTTCGGCAGCTCAGCTCTTTACCGCGGGTATGAGAGTTCCGGTGGAAAATTGTTTCGTTTTGCGCACTTGAGGGCTTTATAGCTTAACATGCGCTTTATCTTTAAGCCGCTTTTAAAAACTATGTCGACGCCGACGCCGCGGCGGCAGAGGCGCAAACAGCCGCTGTCATGGCCGCCTGCTGTGCGATTATCATATTTGTAATGCTGGTGGAAAGCGCGGCTGTCAATACCCCTCCTTCCTTTGAGTTTTCGGCATAAACGCCGGCTATAACTGATGAAATATACAAAAGCAGTTCCTGCGTTGTAACGGACAGCGAACCAAATCCTTTCTGCGCTCTCAAAGCTCCCTGCGCATCGTCTATGTCTCGTACTATCGTATCAATTTCAACCGGCACAAGGGCGAGGATTCCCAACATTGGCAGCGTATAGGTTTTATCCAGCCTGATTTTTTGCGCCCGAAACGCGTCCCTTAGGGCAAAAACACGATCGATAACACTTTCGTCCAAGCCGCCGATTACCAATACCTGCGCCAAAGCCTGAACGCTGTTTTTATCCCAAAACTCGTCTTTTAATCGGCTATAAAGCCGCTCAATGCGCTCTATACTCGAAGAAGCATCAATATCCGCAAGGCCTAACATAGCCGCATAGATATAATCATCCTGCCCCGTATTGTAAAAATGGCGAGCTTTCATACCATCGTAATAGCTTCGCGCGCGTGTAATAACACCCTCATAATCGGAAGGGTTGGATTGTGACGCGATTTGATAAGCAGCGCCCACCAGAAAGTCGGAAGCGTGGAACTTTACGCCTTTCAACAAGTCATATACTTTCAACGTTTCTTTTAAAACATCCCTCGGTTTTGGATACAACGAAAGCAGGGCCGCCAGGCTAAATGCCATATTCCCTCGAAACGCGGAAAATACGCCGGTGTTTTGTTTCACTAAAGCATGGCATTGCCTGATAGCTTCACAATTAACCGTTTTACCCTCCTTAGCGTACAGAAGCGACGCCAGCCGCAATGACATTGCGTTTTGCCAGGGAAATTCTTTGTTAATAATTCGCATGTTAGCCGCAAAAAGTTCTACCCTGCACTTTCCTGTGGCATTCATCTAAACACCCCCCTCAACTTTAATTAGGCGTTACAAAAGTGGTTATATTATCATTATAATGCCGCAGTCAGCCTAAAACAACGAGAAAGGCTAAATCACCCCTTGATATACAGCAGGAGCCAATACAGCATATAATTATGTTAAGCTTAATTATAAGGCAAGCGGCATGAACATTCTCAACCCGGAAACCGCTTGCTCGGCGGCAATACGCGCAGGCTCAATGAACCCTCCCGTACTGGAGAGATCTTTTAGCGCGGCGCGAGTTTTTCAGGCTCAATTTTTATATAAACTCTCGCTTTCAATTAAAGACTATTGCCCAATTAAATCTTAACACTGCAGTTTTTATATATAAAAAACCGCGGCGCCGCATATCGCGGCGCCGCCCGACACTATCCCGTTTCCGCCCTCTTTAGGAAAAAATGAAGATACAATCCAGCGCGAATAAGACGCTTATCCGTCAATTAGCCGAGTAGTTCGGCGCTTCCTTTGTAATAAAGATGTCGTGGGGATGACTCTCCCGCAGCCCGGCCGCGGTAATACGGATAAATTTTCCGTTTTCTCGCAGCGCGTCAATGGTCTGAGCCCCGCAGTAGCCCATGCCGCTGCGTAATCCGCCGCAAAGCTGGAAGAGCGTATCGCTTAGCGGGCCGCGGTATGGAACGCGCCCCTCCACGCCTTCAGGGACAAGCTTCGGCGCATCCTCCTGAAAATAGCGGTCGCTGCTGCCCTTTGCCATCGCGCCCAGTGAACCCATGCCCCGGTAAACTTTAAACCGGCGCCCCTGATAGGTTTCGGATTCCCCGGGGCTTTCCTCCGTGCCGGCCAGCAAGCCGCCCAGCATCACGCTGTTCGCGCCGGCAGCTATGGCCTTTACGATGTCGCCCGAATATTTCACGCCGCCATCCGCTATAATCGGAACGCCATGCGGTTTAGCCGCTCTGCCGCACTCCATTATCGCGGTTATCTGCGGCACGCCTATACCGGCGATTACCCGCGTAGTGCAAATGGAACCCGGGCCTATGCCGACTTTAACCGCGTCCGCGCCAGCCTTAATGAGCGCCTCGGTAGCCTCAGCGGTAGCAACGTTGCCCGCAATAACCTGAAGCTGCGGGAACGCCTTCTTAAGCTTGCCAATGACAGCCGCAACCTCTCGGTTATGCCCGTGCGCGGTATCCACGCCAACAACGTCAACCTTTGCCGCCACTAGCGCCTCCGCCCTCTCAAGGCAGTCCTTGGAAACGCCGAGCGCAGCGCCCACCAAAAGCCTGCCGTTATCATCCTTTGCGGAATTTGGGTACTGTATCGCCTTTTCAATATCCTTAATGGTGATGAGCCCCATCAGATTCCCACTTCCGTCAACGATGGGCAGTTTTTCTATTTTATGCTTGCGGAGTATCTCCTTCGCCTCCGCCATGGATGTGCCTACGGGTACGGTTATGAGGTTTTCATGCGTCATCAGCGTTTTTACGGGAACGTTGTAATTTGTGATAAACCTTAAATCCCGGTTCGTCAGTATGCCCACCAGCTTGCCGTTTACCGTTATCGGCACGCCGGAAATATGATACCTCTCCATAAGGGCTACGGCGTCTGAAACAAGATGATCCGGAGAAAGAAAGAAGGGATCAACGATAACTCCGTGCTCCGAGCGCTTTACCCTGTCAACGTGGGCGGCCTGCTGCTCTATCGACATGTTCTTGTGGATAATTCCGATACCTCCGCTTCGCGCCATCGCGATGGCTAGCTTAGCCTCCGTTACGGTATCCATCGCCGCGCTGACTATGGGGATGTTCAGCTTAATGCGATTGGTCAGCTTAGTCGATAAAACTACATCCTTGGGTACAACGCTGGATTCCTGCGGAATCAGCAGAACATCGTCAAAGGTAAGCCCCTCCATAATTACTTTCTCCATAAAAACCGCCCCTTTTTAAGTTTTTCATTATAGTCTACACGAAGCGCCCTTTTATGTCAATCAACCGAATCTGAAACACGGTTGGGCCTCAGGATTCGCTCAATCGCATCTCAGCTTAACATTGATTTAATTTAAATATATGCCCGTAGCATATTGACAATATCCCATTGAGCGTTTATCCTGAAAGTGTCTTAAATAATACATTCTATGGGCGGGATAGAGATGAAGGAGCAAGGGCTGAAAACCATTTTACAACGCACAGGGTTATTTTTTGGATTGGATGAGGCGCTTCTAGAACGGCTTCCCTACCAGCCCGGAGTATCCGTTGAAGCGTTTGCGTCGGGAGCGCCTTTACTGTTTCCGGGAGCTTCGCCCGGAAGGCTTGGCGTTATCCTTTCCGGCAATGCGCGTGTATATAAGCTGGCGGGCGAAAACCGGCTGATGATGAGCGTACTCGCCCAGGGAGATCTGCTTGGCGCTTCCACAATGTTTTTGAACGGAGCGCAGGCGGTAACGGAGGTTATCGCCTGCACCGGAGGATGCGAGGCGTTGTTTATAGAGGAAAACGCGTTCAGGCGCATGCTCCGTGAAGACGGTGTTTTGCTTGAACGGTATCTGAGCTATCTTACGGAGCGTATCCATTTTCTTACGGGCAGGATAGAAAGCATCGCATGCCCGACGGCGGAGGACAAGCTGATGAACTATCTAACGCAAAACGCGCATGGCGGTTCCGTAACTGTTCCTTTTGGAATGAATCAGCTGGCAGCCGCGCTTTCCGTGAGCCGCGCATCCCTTTACCGCGTTTTTGAATCGCTTGAGCGTTCCGGAAGAATAAGCAGGAACGGTAAAACGATTAAAATATTATAAATTGGAGGAAAACCCGTATGAAAAAGATTAGAATACTTACCCTGGTTGTTCTATGTCTGTCTATCGCGTTATCATCATTCGCTTGCGTCCCCTCGGAAACGGGGCCTATTAATGTCGCCGCGATTAAAGGCCCCACAGGAATGGGCATGGTAGCTTTAATGGAGGATAACTATGCCGATTCTTATCACGTTGAGCTGTCCGCCGCTCCTGACGATATCGTAGGCAAATTCGTATCTGGAGAGGTGGATATTGCCGCCGTTCCGGTTAACCTCGCTTCGGTGTTGTACAATAAAACGGACGGGGATGCAGCCGTAATCGCCGTAAACACGCTCGGCGTGCTCTATGTGCTTGAAAATGGAAACACGGTAAACGAAATTGCCGATCTCTCCGGAAAAACCCTTTACGCTACCGTTAAGGGCGCGACAACCGAATACATACTCGATTATGTTCTTGAAAAAAATGGGTTGAGCCAAAGTGTAACTGTCGAGTACCTTACCGAACACAGCGAGCTTGCAACTTTGTTCGCCGCCGGCGAGGTGGATCTGGCCATGCTCCCGGAGCCGAACGTTACCGCCGTAAAAATGAATGGAGGCGCCGTGCGCACGGCGCTGGATATGACTGAGGAATGGAACAAGGTCAGCGATACGAAGCTGGTGCAGGGCTGTATCATCGTACGTTCTGATTTCCTTGAGAAGAACGAGGCGCTGGTTAAGAAGTTTTTAGCGGATTATGAAGCATCCGTAGCACTGGTCAACCGTGAAACCGACAAGGCGGCCTCGCTTATCGAAAAACATGCTATAATGTCTTCCGCCGCAGCGGCTAAGGTAGCTATTCCTAACTGCAATATCGTTTGTATCACCGGCGATGAGATGAAGGCTGCCATGAAGGATATGCTCACGATGCTTTTTGAGGCAAACCCCAAGAGTATAGGCGGCGCTATACCGAAAGACGATTTTTATTATTAAAGCGGTTTTTACTCGCTGGACGGAGCGTCCCGGCCCGTCTTATGCCTCAGGCATCGGCATGGGCGCGCAATACCGCCAAGTAACGCACGCAGCGGCACGCCCGATAAAGCGAAGCTTCAAATGAACGCTTGCATAGTGCATTCAAAGCATTGCTAAGCAGTAAAAAACGGCGGGTTAAAGCAGCTTAAGTCGGTGCGGCAGGTATATTGATCAGGTCGTAACGCGCGAAAGCGCAGCCCGTCAAAAACGCCGAGGCGCTTCGGGCAATGCGGTTTTCAAAAGTTATAATCGGTAGCGGAGGCATGTGCGGCGCGGGAAAGGTTGCGCCGCAAGCCTTTCCCTGTTGGGCGTTATCCGCGTCAGCGGCTTTAAGCGCTACCAGAATCCTCATAGAAGTAGTGCGGCTGCTTTTGGGGCTGCTTCAAGGACGTATTATAAAGCAATTATCAATAAAGCGGGAGGAAAGCTGATTTGCCTAAGAACCTACGCAAATATATATACCTCGTTGGCATTGCGTTATTTTGGGCGCTTGTATGGCAAATAGCGTCCATGCTTGCGGGCCAAGAGCTTTTACTCCCATCGCCTTTAAGTACCGCGCGGGCGCTTTGGGCGCTGATGGGCACCCGCTCATTCTGGCAGTCCGCGGCATATACGATTATACGCGTGATGGGCGGTTACGCGCTTGGCGTAATGGCCGGGGCGGCGCTGGGCATAGCTTGCGCTCTCAGCCCGCTGCTGGACAGGCTGCTTTCCCCAATTCGCAGCGTTGTTAAAGCAACTCCGGTAACTTCTTTCATATTGCTGGTGCTATTATGGCTTACCACGGGCTTAACACCTTTGTTCGTCGCTTTCTTAATCGTCCTTCCCGTCGTATGGGCAAATGTTCTGGAGGGTATGCGCGCCGCCGACCCTCATTTGCTTGAGATGGCTCGGGCCTTTCACATGCGGCGCGCGGATGTTATCCGGCATATCTACATACCATTCCTTGAGCCGTATTTTACGGCCGCGTGCGCAACCGCGCTCGGGCTCGCGTGGAAGGCCGGAGTCGCCGCCGAGGTTATCGCCTCCCCCGCCCTGTCCATTGGTCGAAGCATATATGAAAGTAAACTCTATCTCGAAACCGCCGACCTTTTTGCATGGACAGTTGTTGTCGTCGCGCTTTCCATGACGCTTGAGCGGCTTGTGCTTTGGCTTTTTAGGCTCATGAAAGGAGGCCGTCCATGAGCGTTGTTCTGTCCGGCGTCCATATCGAGTTTGATGGAAAAAAGGTGCTTTATAATTTTTCCGCCAACCTTCCCGACGTTGGCGTAGTAGCTGTAACCGGCGAATCCGGCAGCGGGAAAACCACGTTGCTGCGCGTTTTGGCAGGCCTGATAAAACCGTCGGAAGGAAGCGTTCTGGGGCTTGGCGAAGCGCGGGCAGCTTTCGTTTTTCAGGAAGATAGGCTCCTGCCCTGGCGGACCGTGGCGGAGAATATCGCCATCCCCGCCCGCTGCAAGCCGGAAAAAGTCAAAACATTTTTGGAACTAACAGAATTATGGGGCGATCGTAACCGCTACCCCCATGAGCTCTCCGGGGGCATGCAGCGAAGAGTGGCCCTGGCCAGGGCCCTGTGCTTCGGAGGGCGCGTCTTACTGCTTGACGAGCCGTTCAAGGGGCTTGACGCTAAGCTCCGATGCCGCATAACACAGAGGATGCGCGGGTTATTCCCATTGACGGTAATCGCGACGCACGATCCTGGCGAAGCGCTATCGCTCGCAAATGGCGAGCCGTTTTGGATTAGGCTGTAAGCGCAAGGCCGTTGAGGAGTAAGTAGAACCGCTACCCGTTTTAGGCGGCTCAGGCACAGCGCGGCAGCGCTGAGCCTGAGCCTATGTATTGTTCCTCCTCCTTTTTCGTCGCATGCACCGACGTCACTATCATTATTACTAAATACGTTCAATATCGCCGCGTATGTCGTTCATATCGATATAATGCATCCCCGCAACGGTACGCAGCTCGGTCGCAATAAACCCGGGCGCGGATATTACCTTAAATATTTTTCCCCGGGCCTTGAGCAGCTGCAGCGGGCGCTCGAAGTCTCCGTCCCCGCTGATCAGTATGGCCAGATCGTAATTGTCAATTGTGTTAAACATATCCAATACAATTTCAATATCCAGGTTCGCTTTTTGCTTAATCGTACAGGAATTCGGATCATAAATGTTTTTTATAGGCTTGGTAACCAACGAATAACCCATGTAAGTAAGCGCTGTGAGATATGCCTGCTGTGTCGCCTCAGGCGGCGCATCTTTACCGATGTAATAATAAGCGTCGACAACGTCCCCAAAATGCCTGCAGTATTCCAATATTCTCTTGGGATCCGCGAACCATCTCAATGAGTTTCTTTGCATGTAAAAGAAATTGGCGCCATCGACAAAAACAGCAACTCTGAGCATTAATCCACCTCCGTAGTCTAGTTGTCTTAAGTGTTAATGATTATATCATATCCGCTTTGCTATTGTCACCACTTATACCCTTCACATATCGCCACCATCCGCCTGTTTTCCTATAAAATCCATAATTATCCGGTTTTAACGATAAACAAATCGGTTCATGATTTTTCAGCTTGAACATCCTGTTATAAAAATGGTTTAAGTCATATGTGAAATTATATGTGTTAGTTAATCACGGGTTTAACAGTATAACGAATCTCCCATTATGGGGGCGATAACGGCTGCTAGTTCAGTACATTTTGGATTAGTCTTTTCCGCAGGTTTTAACCTGTTAAGACTAATTTGCCTTATGTTAAAGAATCATGTTTATAACCGGTATGGAGTGGAGCGCCATTTATTCAAGCCAATTGGTTTTCTTAACTGCGTGCGGTCGAAAATGGAGCATTTTCATGCTGGCGCCGCACCCGCGCCAGTGAGGTGTACGTGCATATCCATTGCGTTATTAGTCAAATTAATGATAATAATGAAGGAAAAATGAATCAAGCGATTGGCCTCCTATCAAAGCAATGCAAATTATTTTTGTGCCTATGTTGACATATCATGTTATTTGCGCTAGAATAATTAAGCGCTTTGGGCATTTAGCCAAAGCACGCGCATGCGCTTGTAGCTCAGTGGATAGAGTGCCCGGCTACGAACCGGTAGGTCGCAGGTTCGAATCCTGCCAGGCGCGCCAAAGAGTAAAGCCGCGTTAAGCGGTTTTGCTCTGCCGGGGGGCGTGGCTCAGTTGGTAGAGCGATGCGTTCGCAACGCATAGGCCAGGGGTTCGAATCCCCTCGTCTCCACCAAAAAAACCGCTGAATCAGGCGGTTTTTTATTTTTAAAGTTTTCTTTTATGCTGCTCGAGGGTACGGCCTTTACCCGGAACAGCTCAAGCTTTTATATTTCGAGAGACACGAGAATACAATAATACATTATTTACGAGTGCATTTTCTGTTTAATCTCATTTAAAAACAGCTCCGCCGCCGGGGAGAAAACCTGATACTTTTTCCAAATGATATGCAGGCCGGATTCAAGCTGTGGCTCCAACGGGCGAAACTCAAGCTTGTTTTCTGTGGCGGTATTTATCATTTTATCAAACCCGATTACGCTGCCCAAGCCCTCCCGCGCCATGATGAATGCGTTAAAACCTAACGAATAGGTCGCCACAATCTTGAGCTGATCCAGTGTATCCCCAAACCACGCCGAGAATTCGTTCCGAGAAAGGGACGGCTCCATCGCCTGGCGCGATACAATTAGCGGTATACCTATCAAATCCTCAGCCCGTATGGCAGCCTTGGACGCGAGAGGATTGTTTTTTTGCATGATAACGCCCCAACGGTCTCTGTACGGCAGGGTAACATAATTGTACTTTGATAGATCCACCGGATCAACCACGATTCCAAAATCGTCAAGTCCCCTGTCCAGCCGCTGTATAACTCCATATACATTGCCGCTGAACAGATGATAGCGCATATCCGGATACTGTGACTGTAGCGCCATAGCTGCTTGCGCAACATGCCTAAAAGCGTCGGTTTCGGCCGCTCCGATATAAATGTCGCCGCCTGTAATATCATCCATTGTGAGAAACTCCGTTTTGGTTTTCTCCACCATGTCCAAAATATCTTCCGCCCGCTTGCGTAACAGCATCCCTTCTTCTGTGAGCTTAACACTGTAATTGCTGCGGACAAACAGTTTTTTTCCTAGCTCCGCTTCCAGTTCTTTTAATTGCCTTGAAAGGGTTGGCTGGGTCACGTGCAAAAAGTTTGCCGCCCCCGTGATGCTTCCTTCCCTTGCAACCGTAAGAAAGTATCTCAGTACGCGTATATCCATCCTGATCACCTGCTTTCCTAGTTAAGCATAGCATATTCAGTTATGCCTTACAAGCAAAACTGGATATTAACTATGAGTATTTGCTATTTTAAAACAGCCTTCGTACAATATAAGCATAGGAGGTGGACATGTGATGGATATAGCAGAATGCCTTAAAGACGCTGGCTGCGGCAGTGAGTTGATCGAGCGGTTTATCCAGCTGACGATGGAACACAAACTGGAGGAACGCAAGCAGCTGTTGGCCAGCCATCGCCGTATATTATTAGATACTGTTCATGCTCACCAAAAGCAAATTGATTGTCTTGATTATCTGATATTCGAGATTAGAAAACAAAAATGTTAGGAGGAAGCAATATGATGAACTTTAACTTTCATAATCCCACAAGTCTGTTGTTTGGCAGCGGTACGCTGCATGATCTCGCAAAGCAGCCGATGCCCGGTAAAAAGGCGCTTTTGCTCACTTCCAGCGGAAAATCCACCAAGGTAAACGGCTCGTTTGACTGTACGGTTGCAGGGCTGGAGCAAGCCGGTGTGACATATGCGGTATTCAACAAAATTATGGAGAATCCGCTCAAGGATGTGATTATGGAAGCGGCGGCGTTCGCAAAAGAAAATGGCTGTGACTTTATTGTAGCGCTGGGGGGCGGCGCGGTGTTGGATGCCTCTATCGCCATTGCCGCAATGGCGACTAATCCCGGCGACCTGTGGGATTATGTGCAGGGCGGTACGGGAAAAGGAAAACCGCTTGTGAATAAGGGACTGCCCATCGTGACCATTGCGACGACTGCCGGAACGGGATCGGAAATCAACGCCTTTGGCGTCATTTCCAATGCAGAAACTAAAGAAAAAATCGGTTTCGGCGATCCGTCGCTGGTGCCTGTGCTTGCCATTGTCGACCCGGAGCTGATGAAAACCGTTCCACCAAAATATACAGCGTTTCAGGGATTTGATGCACTGTTTCACAACACCGAGGTCATTATAAGCAAAGGAGTAAATATCATAAGCGAGGTACTGGCACTGTCCGCAATTAAAAATATCGCGAAGTACCTGCCCCGCGCGATTAAACGCGGAGACGACCTGACAGCAAGGGAACATGTGGCCTATGGCAGCACTATCGCCGGTATGGCCATGCAACGCACGAGCACAACGGCAAAACACGCGATGGAACATTCCATGAGCGCCTACCACCGCAACCTGCCCCACGGAGCAGGACTAATCATGATTTCCAGGGCATTTTACGAATTCTTTATCGAGCGCCACGCTGCGACGGGCAGTTTATCAAGATGGCAAAAGCAATGGGATTTGAAGATGCCGATAAGCCGGAGGATTTTATCACCGCCCTTGTTAAACTGCAGGAGGATTGCGGAGTAGCCGGCTTGAGAATGAGCGACTACGGTTTTACGCCCGATGAATGCATGACGCTTGCAAAGGGTGCGCGATCGATGCAGGGAGGCCTGTTCCTTGCGAATCCCTGTGACATGACCGACGAGGACTGCGCAGGAATTTTTTATAGGTCCTATCGATAAAATTGGGAGGTATGATAGATGCGTATTCTTGTTTTGAACGGTAGTCCCCGGCCAAAGGGCGGCACCAAGCTAATGGTTGAGGCATTCCGGGAAGGGGCGGTTTCCTCCGGTCATCATGTAGATATCCTTGATGTCTGCCAGATGAATATCCAGGGTTGTATTGCGTGCGAACATTGTCACACAAATGGAAAAGGACTTTGTATCGTGTCGGATGACATGCAGAAAATTTACACTCTGCTAAAAGAGGCGGAGATGCTTGTACTTGCTTCACCCATTTATTATCACGGCATGTCCGGGCAGTTAAAATGTGTGATAGACCGATTCTATGCAGTGGCATATCCGAATAAGCCTCCTCGTCTGAAAAGGATAGCTATGATACTCAGTTCAGGAGATTCAAATATGTATGACGGCGCACTTTTTTCCTACAAGGGGGATTTTCGTGACTATCTCGGGTTGGAGGATATGGGCGTTTTCACAGCGCACGGTACGGAAAACGGTTCCGCAGAAAAATTGGCTGAGCTTAGGTTGTTCGGCGCTTCATTGAAAGGGGTCTAATCATGAGAAAAATTTCTTTGCTGCTCGTAGTTGTTTTAGTTATCTCGGGGATGGCGGCCTGTTCAAATCGTGGAGAACAAGCAGGGCAAAGCCAAAGCCCGCTAAGCAGCGCTTCACAAGCCCCTCAAAACAGCAATCAAGCGGAAGGCGGGGATGCGAATAACAGCCCGAAAGTATTGGTTGCCTACTTTTCATGTAGCGGAAATACTAAAAAGATAGCCCAGCATATCGCTGTTGTTGAGGGCGCTGAAACCTATGAGATCATCCCGGAAACGCCGTATACGGCGGCGGATTTAAACTACAGCAACCCACAATCCAGAGCGTCAAACGAAAACAGCGACCCAGGCGCCAGGCCGGCTATCGCGGGTTCTGTCGACAATTTGAACCAGTACGATACCGTGTTTCTCGGGTATCCCATCTGGTATGGTCAGGCGCCAAAAATCATCAGTACATTTTTAGAAAGCTATGATTTTTCCGGCAAGACCATCATACCGTTTTGTACATCCGGCAGCAGTGATATCGGTTCAAGCGATACGAACCTTCACAGCCTCACCGCCGGTTCGGTAAATTGGAAGCCCGGCGAGAGGTTTTCTACGGGCGCTTCAAGGGAAGCAATTAAAGAGTGGATAGATGGATTACGCCTTACATCAACACCTGATCAAGCTGTTGGCGTCTTTAACCTAGAAACCAAAACCGTTTTACTCAACAGCGGCTATACAATGCCGATTATGGGCCTTGGGACATATAGCTTATCGGAGGATGTATGCCTAAGCTCAGTTACCGCCGTGCTGGAAGCGGGCGGGCGCTTGATCGATACGGCGCATATCTACGGCACTGAAGAGGCCGTTGGCAAGGCGGTTCGTGAATCCAAGGTCCCGAGAGAAGAAATTTTTGTGATTACAAAGCTGTATCCCGACCAGTTCGCGAATGCCGAAGAAGCTATTGAAGAAGCGCTCAGGAAGCTGGACATTGGCTATATTGACATGATGCTGTTGCATCACCCGGGCACAAACGATGTAAATGCGTACAAGGCGATGCAAGAGGCTGTTGGTGAAGGCAAAATCCGCTCGATCGGGTTATCAAACTGGTATGTGGAGGAACTAACTGAGTTCCTCCCGCAAATTACGATTACGCCCGCCCTTGTCCAAAACGAAATTCATCCATATTATCAGGAAAATGACGTAATTCCTTTTATACAGGAGAAGGGCATTGTTGTGCAGGGCTGGTACCCCTTGGGCGGCCGCGGGCATACCAAAGAGCTGCTGGAAAACGAGGTCATCGCTGAGATTGCCAACGCACATGATGTAACCTCGGCACAGGTCATTCTTCGGTGGAACCTGCAAAAAGGGGTTGTGGTAATACCAGGGTCGAGCAATCCGGATCATATTCGTGAAAACCTGGATTTGTTCGGGTTTGCATTGACGGAAGAAGAAATGGCAAAAATCAATGCGCTTGACAGGGGTGAAAAGCACGATTGGTATTAAAGATGAGGTTGAAAAGCTAATCGTGAGACTCAGATGATTTATGTTGTGACGATACGCAAATTACACATGCCTATATGATATGTGATTGAGCAATGTTAATTCAGGCCCTGCCTCATCGGAGCAAAGTCCGCTTTGCTCCGTTTTCTACCATATAAAAGCAACCGCCGTCTTACTTCACCGCTGCCGTAAAAACCGCGCTTCCGCGGCAGAGGGCTTTTAAACGGCCATACACACCTCCGCTGCGCTGCCAGCCTTTTCGCGGGACGCGCTCCTATGCTTATCTCGCCTTTGGCATACTTTTTGCCCGCGTATAAAAGTTCGCTATGCTCATAATACCGGTAGGTTGTAACTTCTCACAATTAATTTCGTATGCTCTAATTCCCCTTTTTCCACAAAAAGAAACTTTCACGTTGTGTAATGGGTGGCAAGCGGCTCCCTCAGCGCCGGCTCGTTCACTACCAACATATTGCGCTTTAGTACAAACACTGTGTTCTGCCATCGATACCGCCGCCGCCGAGTTTCAGCCACAAAAAAAGCTGCTTATTCCTCGATCACCCTTCCATCCGAGATGGTGATAACGCGATCACAGGAGCTCGCGACAAACTCCTCATGCGTAACGATGATGATGGTTTTGCCCTGCTCGTTCAGCTCCCTGAAAATACGCATGATCATGGCGGTGTTCCCCTCGTCAAGCGCCCCGGTTGGCTCATCCGCTAAAATGATGTCCGGATTGTTGACGAGCGCGCGCGCTATCGCAACGCGCTGCTTCTCCCCGCCGGATAGCTTTGACGTCCTTTGCTTTGCCAGATCGGCTATGCCGAACTGGCGGAGGCGTTCAAGCGCCATGACGTCGATTAAGGAGAATTTTGTTTTCCCAAACACCAATGGAATAGCGACGTTTTCCAGCACGCTGTCTTCCTCTACCAAAGCAAAATGCTGCATCACGAAGCCAAATTTTTTGTTGCGAACGCTCGATAGCTCTGCGGACGATGCTTTTGTCATATCCTGTCCATCCAAAAGGTACTGCCCGCTCGTAGGTTTATCCAGGCAGCCAAGGATATGAAGCAGCGTGGATTTTCCCGCGCCGGACGCTCCTTTTATCGCAAGCATCTCTCCCTTGTCAATTTTCAAATTGATCCCGTTAAGCGCCTTAAAACCCGTTTCATTGCCGCGTGTTACATATTCTTTCTCTATACCCGTCAATTCAATAAACATTATTGCTTCCTCCCCTTATTCACCCTGCTGCAGATCCTTTAGCGCCGCCGAAATATCCTCCCGCGACAGCTTGATTAGAAACCCCGCTCCAAAGGCGGTAAACATCGCTATAAGGTATACAAGCACAGCCCCATAGAACAGATAAGTATCCCTCGGCGACAACCACTCCAGCATGAGCAACCCGTACTTGCCCGCAAGTACGCACAGTATCATTGAAATCAGAATCAGTATAAATGCCCTGACCGCTTCGATAACCGCCCCCATCTTCCAATCCATGCCCAACAGGTAATATACGGTAAACAGCCTGCGGTTGCGCAGGCTTTGAATGGCGTTGTTGCTGATTAAGCAGGTCGCCGCGAGGCAAAAGAATACGAAAAAGAAGGCGGCGCCCCCACCGATCAGCTGGCTTGCGTTGTGGCTGTAAACGGAAACGAGCGACGCTATAGGCGTCACTTCGCCATACTTGCGCCATGGGTCTACGGCCTTTTCCATCTCATCTTCCGAAATGTCCGGTTTTAGGAATACAAACAGGTTTTGAGGAAGGTTCATCTCCGGCGCGGGCAGGAGCGCCGCCGTATCTTCATAATCCGATTCCCTGATGATAAATACCGGGTTTTGGCTGATAATCATATCCGCTGAAAAAGAGGCTGAGCTCGCGCCGCCGGAGGGGAACAAGTACTGAGCCGGCTCCTTCAATATACCCGCGACGGTAATCAGCATACGCTTTTTTTGCGGCTTAAAGACTTCAACCGTTTCTCCGAGCGACAAACCCATATCGGCCGAAACCACCGCTGGGACCCCATCCCCGCGAATACCCGGGCAATCCGACAACCATACGCCGGATTGAAGCTTTGGCGCGTAATTCGCAACGATGCCTTCCGAGTAGACGGCAAGATTATAGAGTTCGTTGTCAAATGAAATAGCTCCCGTATAAGCAATATCCACTGAAACCACCTGCGGATACTCCCGTATTCTTCGCGCGACGTCTTCCGGATCATAATAATCATACACGCTAAGCACGGCGGTATGCTCCTGCGGCAATTCATTGACTGCGCGCACATTGTATATATGATCTGCAACAAAAACGAACAGCTGCGCAAGCATGATAACGGAAAGCACGATTTCTAATATCAATACAAGATTCGCCAGCTTTCGTTTCCAAAGAAGCTTGAGCGCCACAAACACTATCTTCACTTTCCCGCCCTGCCTTTTCATTTTAAGAGTATCCGGCTCTTTAATACAATCGGTAACGACCTGAGGTTGACCGCCAAGAGCGCAAAAATCAACGCGCCAACATAAATAACGCCATACGATCCCAGGGGCAGCAGCTGCACCATTCCCGGCGGAGTGATTTTTGTCAATACATACGTGATCACGCACGAGCATGCGTAGGTTAACGTAATGAGCAGCGCAACGTTCATCGACAGCAAGTATACGATGGCCTCGCGTTTCGCCCCGCAGATCATATAAATTTTATACCGCGTAAACTCAATTTTCAGCCAATAAAGAAGAACGCTTACAATGCTTAAAAATGAAATCACAAAAATAATGATATATTTTATGACCTCGTCCGCATAGTTTTTGGCTGCTTGCGTATTGCTCGGCTGAGGAAGGGTGTAAGACTGGACTTGGCTATAAGTTTCAACCAGCCCTCCTAAATACGCAATCTGTTCGCCTGTAAGCGGTTGAGAGAATACAACGCGCAGCCTTGTTGCCGTAAGGCCAATATCAAAAAATGTTTTGATTGGGACCGCGATAGAATCAGGTATAAACTCAGCTTCATATAACTCCTCTGGAACGGGCGATTCATCATTACCAAAATAATTACCGACAGCCTTCATTTGGGCGCCGAGGATTTCAATCCCCGTTTCCCATATATTATCGATTTTTTCCGGGGCGAGCTGACGGATATAACCCATACCAACAAGGGCAACATGCGCGCCTTCAAGCATCTCCTGCGCGCTGAAAAAACGCCCGTACGACGCATACCAAACGTTTTGGTCCGATTCGCCATCCCAGTAAACGCCGCAAACCCGTCCATCGGATACGGTCGCAACCGCAAGCGAAGGCAGCGCGGGATCCGCTTCCAATTGAGTATACAGGTTTAAAACCTCGTCCTTTCCGGCGCTTGAAAAATACAATAATTGCGTTTCCGAATAGAACTTTGCATACTCCAAATATTTATAGTATCCCTTTTCCTGAAGGAAAAGAAAACCGGTAAACGCGCAGATCAGGCAAAGGCCGGATATCACCGAAAACAGCCTGTTTGTATGGCACAGGTGTATAAAGTTTTTTAACGCCAAACGCAGCATAGTAAATCTCCTGTTGTTTAAATCACATTCACAATCACGGCCCGTTTTCTTACGTAATTATGCTTTAAACCAAGGCCGGCGACCTCTTAAAAACCATCGCCGGCGATATGCCGATACTTCTCAATGGAATAAAGCCGAAATCGAATTAGCTATAATCCTTTTTACTCATCATAATTTCATATATAGGCCTATTCCAAGCGCATACGCGTACATCCCCCCTGGCTATCAGGCTTTATCCGTCTTAATCAGTGTAAATCCGATGCGTATTTTAAATAATGTCCGAAAACCGCTTTTGACCCATATAGCAAAATCGCTTCCTTGGCTTGGCAAAATTACCAGTTCAGCATTAGGTATAAATTATTAGTAATTATAGAACGCATATAAAGCCAATGTCAAGTAAAAATTGACTGCTTACCCATAAATAACCAACTCCAGCAAATACTGCGCTCGTTTGTATGTAGTATTCGCCGCTTTATAACTTCGCCGCGAATCATACTCTGGGAAAAACATGCGTTCACGATTGATAGGTTAAAAGGGCATTATAAGAAAGAGCAAGCCCAAAAACACCTGTAAACTGCGAAGTATGATTTAGAGTGTTGAACCGCACAGCATGTTGATTAAAATAACGTTCTATTGAACATCCATAGTTTTTATCTCAAGCCGTATCAACGCGTTTTTCTGCTCATCCTGCAAATGCCGAACCGCGCAGAGCCCGAATTTCACTTAAAAAATTATGTTTGAATATGTCCAGAATCAATTACAAAAGCTATTAAAAATTGATTGGAGGCGAATTTTGTGTTTAAACATGAAAAACAATTATTTCATCCCGTGGAGATTGAACGGCCAAACCCACAGTATGCCGCTTTAATGCAAGAACAGTTGGGGGGAGCAAACGGCGAGCTAAAGGCGGCTCTTCAGTATATGTCGCAAAGTTTCCGTATTAAGGACCCGCAAATTAAGGATTTGTTTCTTGATATAGCGGCTGAGGAGTTAGGCCATCTTGAAATGGTCGCGCAGACAGTCAATCTATTAAACGGGCATGACGTGGACGCCGCGGCTGTTAAAGCGGGCGAAATACAATCTCATGTAATTCTAGGCCTCAACCCCGGGCTCATCAACGCGTCAGGATACTCGTGGACGGCGGATTATGTTACCGTTACGGGCGACCTATGCGCCGACTTGCTGTCGAATATCGCTTCAGAGCAGCGCGCCAAGGTCGTATATGAATATCTGTATCGTCAGATTGAAGATAAGAAGGTACGGGAAACCATTGATTTTCTGCTCAATCGCGAGGAAGCGCATAACGCAATGTTCCGCGAGGCGTTCAATAAGGTGCAGGATACTGGATCGAACAAAGATTTTGGGACTACAAAGGCCGCCAAAATGTACTTCAGCATGTCCAATCCTTCACCTGAATCCGAGTTTAAGAATACCCCCGTCACTCCCCCGTCGTTTAAATAATTTCGCTTACGGCTCGATTGTTTTAGCGCGTTGTCGTATTGCCGGTAACACTGCGGGTTCCCGCCGATATTAAAGGGGGAGCCCATTTTATATCTTCATACTGCCTTATATAAAATCGGAAGGTTGAGTGTCTACAGTTTTTTTTGCCTAAATACACGCGCTGCTGCCGCTATAAGTACCCCTCTTTTTATTTCACATCATTCAATGCGAGCGGCATAACAAGCGTTAAATGATTTTCTCAGGTAAAAAAAGAGTTTCTGGTATGACCCACCATAATGCCAGTACACGCACCGTGCGCCCGGCGCACACGGTGCGCTTGCCGTATAAATCTAAATTTTATAAGGAACCGCTGTCTTTAACGCAGTATATTGATTGATCAGAACCTGATAATATATGGATCTTCATGTAGTGTAAGCACAGTAATTCCCTTGCCGTCCACCACTTTTCAGGCGCTTCATCACCAGCTCAGGATAACCGATATATGTCGCCATATAATCATTTGGCATTTATGATAAGTGAAATGACATAAAATTTTACTTGTCATATAATCTCCGATAGCAATACGTTGATCTGTGGTATAATAAATACCAGACTTGTTAATAAGTACCTTTACAGCTTAACGTGAAGAATTAAAGAAAAAGGAGGCAATCATAATGCGAATGAAATCATGTGTTATCATGGTAACGCTGTGTTTGCTTTTCGCGGGTTGTACCCCGGGCCAAACGGGGCCGGGAGGAGCGCAAACGCCCGCCGCGCCATCCCACTCGCCAGCCGCTGCCGTTACGCCCTCCCTCAGCCCGCCGCCCGCGCCGGAGCCGGATCCCCTGTTCAATCCATACAATACCTTTGCGCATTCGGATGGCGATTTCATTTATTTTACGAACATAAGCGCAATATACAGAATGGCCTCAGGCAGTTCAGTAATGGAAAAAATAGTTCAGGGCGAAGCGATATTTTTTATTGCCATTCACGGCGATTTCATCTACTACCGCGACAACGCAACGCTTTGCCGGGTATCCAAAGACGGCGGCGAGCCGTTTCGATACCATATTGACAAACCCTTCGTAACGGTCTACTGCAAGGGCGATACGCTTTACCTCGACGGTTATATGACTGACGTCGCGTCCGATCCCGACGTACTAACGCTTGAGGAAAAACCCAAGGGGAGTATCGCTCCCGACGGCCGCTTCTATTTCACCGAGTCCATCACTCCTGACAGCGAAGTTAACAGCCTATACAGAAGCGATGAAAACGGCGAAAGAGAGGAGATAATAAACAAATTAGAGTATGGCGGATATTTTATCACCGACCAATTTATTTTTTACTATGGAGGGAATGGGATACTCAAAACCGATTTGGATGGCAAAAACGAAATATCTGTAATCCATAATAATGAGTTAAATCAAGCGTCGGTGTATGATTTCAAAAATTATGATTCGGAGTGGATTTATCTGAGCGGTAGAGATGAAACCGGCTTCAAAACTATGAGGATCCATCAGCAAACCCACGCATACGAAACCCTGAATTGGACCACGCCTCGCTTTGACGTTGTGGACGGATATTTATATGGCATTTATGGGAGCAAAGCGCCGTATCGTTTTTACCGGATGCGCCTGCCGGACGGCGAGATAGAACAGCTTGATTTATTTAGGGGTATAAGTGTTTGTTGCGACGATGGTTGCGGCTTTTCAGTAATCCGCGGCAGCGTGAAGAACATGCTTCGCATTGAGCCTCAAGTGAAGCGGGGCCGGGCGTATAAAGTGGAATTATGATTTTAGAGGATGACGATAACTTCAATCCATTCCTCTGTTCTTCCGGCAATTTCAATCTTCCCTTTATGCGCCGACACAATGGACTTGGCAATAGAAAGCCCCAATCCATAGCCACCAGTCTCCCGTGAACGAGAATCGTCGCTGCGGTAAAAACGGTCGAAAACCTTATCCCTTTCATTTTCCGCTATGCCGGGGCCGGAGTTATAGACGGAAAGACGTATTTTCTCTCTGTTTTTACGAAGCGTGACCTTTACTTCGCCTCTTTCTTTTGAATGTTTTATGGCATTGTCAATTAAAATCGCCAGCAATTGCTTAATTTGCGGCTCATTTCCGATGAAGCGTATATCATCCTCAATATCATAATACAGGCTTTTCCTCTCCTCAAAAGCGAGGCTTTCAAATTCCAATGTGGTTTTCTTGATTGCTTTACTCAATTCAAACTCATTCATTACAACGTCCGCGGCCGTTTCATCCGCTTTTGCCAGTATCAGCAAATCACGGATAAGTAAGTTCATTCGATTGGATTGTGCCTTGATGTTGGCGAGCCTTGTGTTTGAACCTATCTCGCTTTCCAAAACATCCACATTGGCGGCGATGATTGTAAGGGGAGTTTTTAGCTCATGGCCTGCGTCCGAGATAAACCTGCGCTGTTTTATGAATGCGGCGGAAACAGGTTTTACAACCCAGTTAGAAAAAAACAGGGAAAAAAGAAACAAAACCACAAATGTACCGCCCGCGATCCATAAGGACAGTTGGATAAGCTGGGTAAGCATCCGTGTTTCAATGCTGCGCTCGGCAAACACGATGATTTTGCCATATCCTTTTTCGGCCACAAGGTACTGCAAGCTATCTATTGTTCCACTCTCTTGCCCCCGGCTGAGCGCCGCATGCGCAAATTCAAGTGCTTCTGTTTCCGTAAAATCAAACATCATTTCAAAATTTGTCTCTATGCCGCTATCATTGTGATCCAGTTTAACATAGAAAAATCGCCCGGCGCGCATCAAGGCCGGTTCAGGCGCGAAAGGCGGCGGAGGCGCTTCCTCCCATGGGGGCTGATTGCCATCGTGTGGGAAGAACAATCCGTCGTTCTCCACCACCGTTTGAAGCAGGTATTGCGTTTGACGGAGGCTGCTTGTCTGCATGAAAATATTGAGTGTCGCAAAGACGATTGCGAATACAATAACGAGCACAGCCATTGTTATGGCGATGAATTTTATGCGTAACTGCCTGATCATTATCCGCTTTCCTCCAATGAATACCCAACGCCGCGCGCCGCTTTCACCTGTATATTGGAGCCGATAACAGCGAGTTTTTTTCGTATGAAAGAAATATATACCTCAATGGCGTTATACTCGGCATCGGAATCGAAGCCCCAAATTTTTTCAATGAAGCGTTCTTTAGGAACAATTTTCTCGATGTTTTGCATAAGCAGTTCCAAAATCTGATACTCTTTGAAACCGAGTTTAACAGAACTTCCATGACAAGTAAGTTCATGCGTATCCTTGTTCAAAACAGTGTTACTGTAAGTAAGTGTGTCCCCTATATAAACGCCCTTTCTACGGGTCATTGCACGGATGCGCGCGAGAAGCTCGCCGGTGGAAAACGGTTTTGTCAAATAGTCATCCGCGCCATAATCCAGCCCGACAATCTTATCCTCTATCTCAGACTTGGCGGTCAAAAGCAGCACAGGCGTTTGCAATTGAGCCTTCCGTAGCGAGCGTAATACTTCCAAGCCATCCTTTCTAGGCAGCAAAATATCCAGGATAATGACGTCATATATTCCGCTAAGTGCAAAATCTTCACCGGTGACGCCGTCATGCACAGCGTCTACGGCGTATTCTTTTTGCTTGAGAATTTCAACCAAAACGTCTGATAAAGGCCGCTCGTCTTCTATGATCAAAATTTTCATGACAGTCCCTCTTTTCTTGTACTCAATTATAACACAAAGCCTTGAAATAACCTTGAGTTTTCTTTCAAGGTTATTTCAAGGAACAGGAGATATTATGCTGTCCGAGAGGAGGGATACGCAATGAATGCAAGACACGAATACAAGCACAGCTTGAATTTCATGGATTACAGGATATTACAAGGTAGACTACGCAGCGTGTTGCCCCATGACGGCAACACTGATAAAAACGGAGAATACGCTGTACGCAGCCTCTACTTCGACACACCGGGCGACCGTGCGCTGAGGGAGAAAATCGACGGTGTGGATCGCCGGGAGAAATTCCGAATACGACGATATAACAACGATCCGGATTTTCTAAGCCTTGAAAAGAAAAGCAAAGTCCACGGTTTATGCTGCAAGCAGACGACGCCTATTTCAAAAGAGGAGTTATCCGCTTTAACTAGTGGGGATCTGCATTGGATGGCACAGGATGATCGTCCCATTGTGGTGGAGCTTTACAGCAAAATGACGGGGCAAATGCTCCGTCCAAAAACCATCGTAGATTACATTAGGGAGCCTTTTGTATATACTGCGGGAAATGTACGCATTACCCTTGACCGGAATATACGAACAGGTTTGCTGTCAACAGATTTTCTCAACGGCGCACTCCCTACTGTTGCTGCGGGAAACGAGCTTGTAGTGTTGGAGGTGAAGTATGACGCTTTTATTCCTGACTTTATCGTAAAACTGTTGCAGCTGCAATACCGTCGGGCATCGGCATGTTCAAAATATGCTCTATGCCGTATTTATGGATAAAAATGGAGGATAATTCACATGACTTTTGATGATATTTTTAAGTCCGACTTTTTGGATAACATCACCAGTGTTACTATTTTCGACATGATTCTTGCAATCGTACTTGCGTTTTGCTTGGGCGTCTTTATTTTCATGGTGTATAAAAAAACCTTTAAGGGCGTCATGTATTCTGCCAGTTTTGGTGTAACACTCATCGCGCTTACCATGATTTCCACACTTGTAATTCTGGCCGTAACCAGCAATATTGTCTTGTCGCTCGGTATGGTGGGCGCGCTGTCAATTGTTCGCTTCCGTACCGCCATTAAAGAGCCACTGGATATTGCGTTTTTGTTCTGGTCAATCGCCGCGGGAATTGTGCTGGCTGCCGGTATGATTTTGCTTGCCGTGTTCGGCAGCGTCGTGATTGGCGTGATTCTGCTGGTCTTTGTCAACAGGAAAACCTATGATAATCCCTACATCATAGTCATTACATGCGCAAGTGAGGATGCAGAGCGTGAAGCGATGAAATTCCTCGAAGGGTTTGTGCAAAGATGTGTGGTTAAAAGCAAAACAGTCACGGATGGCTCTATTGAACTCAATTATGAAATCCGCCTAAAATCGCCGGATACTTCTTTTGTCAATGCCCTTTCAGCACAAGCGGGAATCGCAAATGTTGTATTGGTGAGTTATAACGGCGACTATATGGGGTGATTGGATGTCAAAGCATAAAAATACAACCGTGATTTGCACAGCTGTGGTGGTTGTCATGTTTGTGGGAACCTTCCTGTTCATGATGGGAAAATCGCTGGGGATCACTGTGGCGCATACAGTACCTCCTTATGTTTCATCGCTTTTTTCCACCGAAAAAGTCCATACTCTGGATATTATCGTCAACAAAGATGATTGGGCGGAAATGCTCGCAAATGCGACGGCAAAAGAGTACGTCGCTTGCAATGTCGTGATAGATGGAGAAGCCGTCAACAATGTTGGGATTCGCACGAAAGGCAATTCATCTTTGTCCTCAATTGCGATGTCAGATAGCGACCGTTACAGCTTCAAAGTAGAGTTTGACCACTATATCGGCGCACAAACCTATCAAGGGCTTGATAAGCTGTCCCTCAACAATATCGCACAGGACAACACCTATCTCAAAGATTACGTCAGCTATCAAATGATGAATGCGTTTGAAGCCGATGCACCGCTATCAAGCTTCGTATATATCACCGTAAACGGTGAGGAGTGGGGGTTGTACTTGGCAGTGGAAGGAATTGAAGAATCCTTTGCCTCAAGAAATTATGGCTCTGATTACGGCGAAATATATAAGCCGGACAACATGGATATGAATGCCGGACAGGGCGGCGAAGGCAACGGGTTCCCGCAAATGCCGGATTTTGAAGACGGGATGCCGGAGTGGGACGGAGAAATGCCGGAAGGTTTTGAGAACGGTCAATTTCCCGGCGGAGAACAAATGCCTGAGTTCCCGCAGGATGGCGAGACGCCGGACTTTCAGGAACCATCGGGAGAGGACAATATAGATTCTTCGGAAAATAGCGAGAATACACCTTCTCGCGGCGGCTTTAGCGGCTGGAACAGCAGCGATATAGCCTTGATCTATACAGACGATGAACATGAAAGCTATGCGAATATTTTTGACAACTCAGTTTTCAATCCCAGCAATGCGGATAAAGACACACTGATAGCCTCTATAAAACAACTCAATGAAGGTACCAACCTTGAGGAGGTCGTTAATATCGACGAAGTGCTGCGGTATTTTGTGGTGCATAATTATTTACTGAATTTTGACAGCTATACCGGCAGTATGCTCCACAATTACTATCTTTACGAAGAAGACGGTGTGCTTTCCATGATTGCGTGGGACTATAACCTCGCATTTGGCGCTTTCATCGTAGGCGGCGGTATGGGAAACAGCGGTTCAACAGATACGGCGACAAGAGCGGTCAATTATCCGATTGACACGCCCGTTTCCGGTGTTGAAATGGAGGATCGCCCGTTACTGAATGAGTTGTTGAGCAATGAAACATATTTGGAGCTTTACCACTCTCTGTTCGCGGAGTTTATAAGCGGGTATTTTGACAGCGGAGATTTTGAAAAAATGTATGACAATGCTGTATCCCTGATCTCACCATATGTCGAGAAAGACCCAACCGCTTTTTGTTCTTATGAGGAATTTACACAGGCACAAGAACACTTAAAGGAGTTTTGTCTGCTGCGGGCACAGAGCGTCAAAGGACAGCTTGACGGCACAATCGGCAGTACGAATGAAGCGCAATCCGAAACACAAAGCAGTGGATTTATTGACGCCTCGCATATTGACATGGATGCAATGGGCTCCAACATGATGGGTTTTGGGCTTGCGCGCGGCAGTAATTTTCAACAGTCAAACAACAATGAACAATCCGCCAAACAAATAATCACGGATGAACCCACCGAAGCCGGCGGTGCGCAAGGCGATTTTGCGCCGCCAAATGATTCGGGCGGGAAACAGGAAAGCAGCAGCGAAGCGCCGCAAGATGGAGAGGGATTTCCGTTTGGCGGGAATAATCGCCCGCAGAATGACGGTGGGGGTATGCAACAGATGCCAGGTGGAAACATGGAAGCAGATCCATCGGCCAATATCAATCAACGAGTTTGGTTGCTTGTGGGTACCTTTATTCTAATGGCGGGGGGATTGTTATTCGCAAAATTATTCAAGAGATGGTGAGGAGAAGCAATTCCTCGTTTAAATAAACAGAGGCCGGGCACAGGATTAGCCCGGCCTCTGTTTTTTTGCTTAAACATCATTTACCCATTGATAAACGTCATTATGACTTCGTTTCATGTTTGTATTTTTGCCTTGGTTAAATAACCGTGTTTTTATATACGCCCTATTCTGTTCTTTTAATGAGGCCGGAGGACGCGGGGCGAGCAGCCCCGTAAAGCCAACGCGTACCGAATCCCTATTATTGGGCGGAATGACAAGGAATGCGGAATTTACGGTTGAGAATCAGACCCTATTTAAAAAAGCGTTAGAATAGTTCATCGCTTAATGAGCAAAGCGATTTTTTGCTGAAGCGGTGATTTTCTTCCCCCGCCGTTTTCCATTTGCGCCGGCAGGCCGTGCCCTTTAGCAAGACGAATGATTCCCGCGGGAACAAAACCATTTTCCTGCGATCTCAATTAATAAAACATTTCATAATTTTTGATTTTATTATTGACAGAATAGGTTTAACCAATTAAACTCATAAAAAAGGTCGAACAGACTAAACCTTAATGGAGGGATTATTATGGAAACGCCCAGGGTTTTTGAAAGCGAGTACCGTTTGTGCCTGATTGTATGGGAAAATGAGCCCATAAACAGCACGCGGCTTGTTAAACTTTGTAAAGAGCGGTTGGGTTGGACGAAAGCGACGACCTATACGGTTATCCGAAGATTGGCGGAGCGAGGCGTATTGAGGAACGAAAACGCGGTGGTGACGTCCATCGTATCAAAAGCGGAAATTCAATCATCAGAAATTGATAAGCTGGTTGAAAAGACCTTTGAGGGTTCGCTGCCGGCTTTTATCGCCGCATTTGCCAGCCGCAAAACCCTTTCAGCCGAGGATGCAGCCCAAATCCGCGGAATGATTGACGCTTATGAGGAGGGCTGACGATGGAAGTTCTATTTATAAAGCTCCTTAATATGAGCATTACCGCGGGATGGATAGTGCTTGGCGTGTTTCTCCTCCGCCTCGCGCTCAAAAAAGCGCCCAGGTGGGCTGTCTGCGCGCTTTGGGCGCTGGTGGGCGTCCGTCTGGTATGCCCGGTATCGTTTGAAAGCGTTTTAAGCCTGATTCCAAGCGCGGAAACGATTAGCCCGAACATCCTCTACAGCAGCGCGCCGCAAATTCAAAGCGGTATTGATTTTATTAATTCCGCCGTCAATCCCGCGCTGTCCGAATCGTTCGCCCCTGATGTTTACGCGAGCGCGAATCCCATGCAGATCGCTGCTTTTATCGCGTCGGCCGTATGGCTTTTCGGAGCCGCCGCGATGCTCTTGTACGCCGCTTTTAGCTATATTCGGCTGCGGCGCAGGGTGGCCGCGGCGGTTCTTTTCAGCGATAACCTGTGGCAGAGCGAGGCGGTATCATCCCCTTTTGTTCTTGGCTTTTTCCGGCCGCGCGTCTATCTTCCATTTGGGTTGGACGAGGGAGCCATGGCATGCATTGCCTCCCACGAATGGGCGCATATAAAAAGGCGCGACCATTTAATAAAACCCGCCGCGTATCTTCTTCTGTGCGTTTACTGGTTTAATCCGCTTATTTGGCTGGCGTATATTCTGCTATGCCGTGATATTGAGCTCGCGTGCGACGAGCGTGTGATAAAGGACATGGGCGCGGACGGTAAAAAAGCGTATTCGCGGGCGCTGCTCTCCTTTGGCGCGGCGCGAAACGCGGTTTTAGCCTGCCCGCTTGCCTTCGGTGAGGTCGGCGTTAAACTCAGGGTCAAGAACGTTCTCAATTACAGAAAACCCGCGTTCTGGATTATCATTGCGGCGCTTATTTTGTGCGCTGCCGCGTCAATAATGTTTTTATCCAATCCGAAAACATTGAACCATCTGGATGATGGGTTGAACGCCTCCGTATCATCCGCGATCCTCTCCGAAAACAGCGGTGGCAATGACAAAGATTTTCAGGCACAGGCTCACGTTGTGCTTGATACAAGGCAAAGCGGCTTGAACCGCGTAACCGTATACGCGCTTAAGCTTTATCAGGAGTATACGCAGGCTGAGCCGGGTGGGTATGAGCTGGTATACGGCAGCTAAGGGCCGGCTGCGATAACCCTTGCCAAGGATGGAAAGGGGGGCTATTCCGTACCGGAGTATTGGCAGCCTTAAAATGGGGCCGGCTACGCGCGCTCATTGCGCGAAAAATTCCCCGCCGATTTGGCGGGCAGGGCTTTAAACTTAAGCGCGTATCCGATGAGATGACTGACGTATGCGAAAGGAAGGCTGAAGCATACTTTTTTACCCAGCGGGCTAAAGCCTTTTTCGCAAGCTCCTTAATATACATGTCCCCGCTTAGCTCCACTCACCCCGCAAGCGATACGGGCTGCGTTTACTTCATTAACCCGGTCGACCGCAGCTTTAAAATTGTGAACGCTGCCTCCGGGGAAGCGCTGGAGAGCTTTAAAGACGTTGAATGGAAATATAAGGCGTTTACAGAGGAGGAATGGGCTAATTGGTTTGAACTTGATATTGGCGTACCCAATATCCGCTCTTATGCAAATAAGTGCGCGCTTGTGCTTTCGCGCTTATCGCCTGCTCGATATGGATGGGAATCTATGGCTGATGCGAATGGGCGGCAAATCCGTTTTTAGCGTTCACGCGCTGACTCCGCGCAATAGCGGGAGGCTTTCGCTTGAAAATGTGCTTTCCTTCTCCGAGCTTGGCGATTCGTTAACCTTTGATCATTTGCGGCCCTACGCGTACAGTGATATTGGAAGCGGCTTGAATATCTGCGTTTTCCCTATTAACGATAAGTGGCGGCTTACCATAAGCGGCGGTCATGGCTTTTTGTATGGTGAAAGGATTATGGAACCCGTAATGCTCGATAACTGCCGGACGGTGAGAGTATGGATTTAAGGAACGAAAGCGCCGCTGATTTTATTGCCCGCAAGGATCCTTCAAGCATGGGATGATAGGCGGCGGCATTTACAGCGCGGCCGGCCGCGACAAATAAATGAACTCATTACTGCGCGTTCAATCGCCGTTCAAGCGCGTTAGAGGTAAATATCCTTTTGGGAGAGTTCAGCTTTTAGGTAGAGGGTAAAAGGGCGGCAGCTAACAATTTGCGCTCATAAGTAACGGAAGCCGCCCTCCTTTATTTCAAGCCCTTTAATCCTTATAATCCACTTCCGCTATGCGGTAGCAGATGGTTTCATAATAGCCCTCGAACG
>UQWD01000006.1 GCA_900544555.1 uncultured Eubacteriales bacterium | reverse complement strand
CCGATATAATGAGATAACTCCTCCTCCGGTTCAGGCGTTGCGGCCGGCGTCGGCAAAATCGTTTGGGTTGCCGGGGCGGGGCTGGCCGTAGGCTCAACAGTCCCTTTGATCGTCGGCGCGCCGCACCCGGCGCAGAGCAGAATTACGAGAGTCAGACTGAATATAAGCGTGTGTTTCATTATCATCCTTACCAAACATTATTTGTGCACGTTTGTTACAAGTTTATCCCTATTCCGATTATTCAAAATCTCCAATACTCGCTTTATCAATGTCTTTACGCTCAATTACACATATTGCTTCATAATCCACATAATATATCTTATATACCCGTAAAGGCTCTCCCTTCTTTTTTTTACCGGCTATTTCCCTGTCCAAATCCACCTGTACATAATCAAAAAAAGCTGTATTATCAGAAAACGTAGGGTAAGCAGATCTAGTTATTCCATAGCCATTAAGATAATATAGAATATCATAACTACACGCCAGACGCTCCACATTATCACCAGCTATATAATAAGGCTCACCATTATCCTCCGTATATTTCGGATTTTTCTCCACATGCCTTACTTCAATCATGTAACCCATGCTCCGCTCTGTACCAGGCAGCGGTTTGTCAGAATTATAGGGTGCAAGTATCACAGCGGCTATTTGAAAATTGCCTTGCTTCAAAGGTTTTTGATGCGCCTCAATACGCCATAAAGGGTATCTCAATTGCGCCGACCGTGGTTCAAATCGATACTCTTTCAGGGAATCAAACGCTTCACCAAATCTGAATTCCCTTAAATACTCTCTCAATTCCTGATATTCTTTTGGTTCGCCTATAAACCCGATATAATGAGATAACTCCTCCTCCGGTTCAGGCGTTGCGGCCGGCGTCGGCAAAATCGTTTGGGTTGCCGGGGCGGGGCTGGCCGTAGGCTCAACAGTCCCTTTGATCGTCGGCGCGCCGCACCCGGCGCAGAGCAGAATTACGAGAGTCAGACTGAATATAAACGTGTGTTTCATATTTTATATTACTCCTTTAAGTTATTTTTCTCAATTATTTCATTAAAGCATTGGGCTGTCTGCTGGCTGTTACGGTAAAATTGCAGACCGTGCAGTACATCTGATGCCCCTGCGCTTGCCAGCTATGGTTCTGCTTGTAATGGTAGCTGCACGAGGCGCAGCGGCGCGTGTGCGAGGCCGCGGTTTTCCCGATTACACTGCCGCCTGAGTGGCTGGAGCAAACGATTATAGCTCCGGAAGAAGCTGGATAATAAGAATTATCAGAGTCGTTTCGTGAGGAGTAGCTGTAATAGTACTCCAGTATCCATTTATAACCGCGCCCCTGTTCCGCGAACACCTTCGCGCCATAGTGGTACAGCCGCCCTCTATGCTGGTAGGTGTGGTTCGTTGAGTTCCCGGTTGCGTACATGGCCTTAAACACCTTTTTTTCGGAATTGACCATAATCACGTTCCATACGTCGTTTACATGCCCCATGAGCCTTGAGTAGGATGAACTGCTGATGTTATGTTTTTCCGGGTTGTAAATCTGGTCGTCCTGATTGTCTTCAATATCAAAGCCGGATGATGCATTACGCGGATTCAACACTCTCCACCAGCCGTAGTTTTTGACGGCTAATATACTGGATTTATGGTAGTTAGCGTGGCCGCTCGAGCTGTACCCCACCTCCGCGCACGCGACCACCTTGCAGTAGGTTTTGAAGTTTACCCTATCAATTCGATTGCCAAGGCTCTTGCGCCTAACCCGGATTGTGCTGGGCATGGTCCCGCCATGAGTACTACCTATCTTGGTCCCATCCGAGAGGATCGGCCCGTATCCGCCGCGCTCCTCGGTGAAGCGCCGGCCGAAATACTTCTTAGCGGCCTCCCGCTCCTCATATTTCAGCACCAGTTCCGGAGCCGCGAGCGTATCGTTGAAAATCCTGCGCGCGCCCCCCTCGCCGTCAACCGTGATCACAAGGTAGTTATTCCCCTCAAAATAATAGGGGGTATCCTGGTAAACCGTCATCCCGCATTTAACCAGATAGGTCCTCGCCGTATTCCGGCTGTTCTCGCCGCCGCGCTCCTCAACATGGGGCGAGCCCGTTACGTCCGCCAGTATCGCCGCGCTGCCCAAATCAACGGAGGAAACGCTCCACATGCCCATGCGCTCCCGCGCGTTTTGTTGCGCAACGCTGCGCAACACAGCCCTCTGCTCCTCGCAGTGCAGCTCAAAATTCGCCTCGTAATCCTTTTCGCTGATCGTTCGGAAATAGTTGAAAATCAATTCTTCATCTTCCGTTTGGTATTGGGCGCTCTGCGCTAGCGCGGGGTATTCCCCGCCGGGAACGACGAAAGCGCATAAGACCACCGCCGTCAACAGGATAAGAACCGCTTTTTTCATACGCACCCGCTTCCATTATTCGTATTGATTAGAAATGTTTACTAATAAGATACTATCATAAGTTATACATACGTTCAAGAGAAAAGTTTAAAAAAGCTCTGTTTTAATAAAGCCGTGAGCCGCTCATTTTAGCAGTCTCTTATGTTTCAGAACGAAAATTGTCAATGGGTGAAATGATATTTTCTGTTCTTTGCGAGAGGACGGGGGAGCGGGGGCAAAGCCACCGCAAAAACTAACGATACCAAAGCACCAGTGTAGCCGCTTTTGCCGTTTACAAACTCGCGGGCAAGGGAAATGTTTTGCTCCCGCGTGAGTTCTGCGGCAGGGCAATTTCGATTTCCCGCGCAAGCTGTGCGTTTCTTGCCTTTTCGATTATCCCAACTGCGTTACATAAAGCGGCGCGGTCTGCATACTTGGCGGATGCGTTGTCGGGCAGTAAAATCCCGGTATGCACAAAGCCGCCCTTGCGGGTGCAGCCGTGGGTTACTCCGTCACGCTCGTTTGTGATTTGCGCTCCCGCACGGTAAGCCGCCGCCGCAACTGCCGACTTGTCCTTGCCGCGACTGATGATTTTAATGCTGCAATGATAGAGTGCGACAGGTGTACTCCTTTCAACTCAATTTGAATGTGAAACTGCGATATGGTATACTGAAAACTACAAAAGCTTTAGGCGGATGGAGGCAAATATTATCTTAGGCGTTTATTTTACTGGAACAGGAAACACAAAACATTGTGTTGAGACTTTCGTAAAAGAATATGACAAGGATGGTATTGCACTATCAATCGAAAGTCCTAATGTAATTGAGAAAATTTCCGCGCACGACACAATCGTTTTTGGTTATCCGATTTATTTTAGCAATCTTCCGAAAATGGTTCGGGATTTTATCGACAATAACAAGGATTGCTTTCGTAATAAAAAGCTATATATCATCGCCACTATGGGATTGTTTAGTGGTGACGGAACTGGTTGTTCGGCGCGATTATTTCAGAAATATTCTGCGACAATATTAGGTGGTCTGCATCTGAAAATGCCCGACTGCATTGGGGATGTAAAAGCATTGAAAAAGTCTGTTAAGGCTAATCAAGAGCTTATTTTACAGGCAGACAAGAAAATTGCCAATGCCGCTATCAGATTGAAAGAAGGACACCCACACAAAGAAGGATTGGGATTTCTTTACCATATGGCGGGGTTGTTTGGGCAGAGGCTTTGGTTTTATGGCAAAGCGACAAGCTATAAACAAAAGCCAAACATTGATGCAGAGAAATGTATCGGCTGTGGCCGTTGTAATGCCGTATGTCCTATGAAAAATATTTCCATTGAGGATGGCAAAGCGGTTTCACATAATCAATGTACGCTATGCTATCGTTGCTTTAGCCAATGCCCAACAAAAGCATTGACGATATTAGGGAAGCAAGTCTATGAGCAATGCCTATTTGAAAAGTATCGCTAAACGGAAGCGGGGGTTATTTCCTCCGCCGCTTTCCTTTTGTGCCGATAGGCGCAAAACGCTGTCTGCAAGACCGCACATACCACATTCATGTAGTATATAAGTGTGCCCTTAGTACCTAAGGGTAAGGACGGTTAGCCCGTTACCTATGCGCCGTTGCCCCCGTCCTGCTCCCGTTCCGCACCGCCGCTCTGTTCCGCTTCGGCGGGTTTGGATGGGAAGGATAGGATTGGATGCGATTTGAGTAAGTATCTTACTTGACATATCCGTAAGAACGGTTTTTTCGAGAAAGGCTTTGAATTGCTCGTCTGTAAGCGGTATTGTGTCGGGCAGCATACTCTCCAACAATCCCGCCCGTTTACAAAGCCGCTTTGTTCTGTCCTTGCGCTCCTGCACATTATGCTGCTGTAAAAGCTGTTTTTGCCGCTCCTTTAGCTGTTTGATTTCCTGCTTAATGATTGCGACTTTTCAATTTTGCTCTGTGCCATTCGGTAGTCCTCGTAAATGCGGCGAATGAGGTTATTCAGTTCGTGGATACGCTTCGGTTCAAAGCCCCCGGGTTTTTCGATAGTTTGATGGCGGGATATAATCCCGCCCTTTCATTGCATATGCCTATCAAGAACCGCACTTGCAACGAACGCCTGTTTACCGCCCGGCGTTCTCCTCCATAGCGCCGCCCTCTTTTCTTAGCTGATAATCCTCAACCGCTTTCTTAACGGCCTCCTCCGCCAGGACCGAACAGTGTATCTTCGCCGGGGGGAGCCCCTCAAGCGCCTCCACCACCGCCGCGTTTGAAAGCTTGAGCGCTTCATCCACCGTTTTGCCCTTTATCATCTCCGTCGCCATGGAGGATGTGGCGATAGCCGCGCCGCAGCCGAAGGTTTTAAAGCTGATATCCTCAATAACGCCCTCGTCGTTGACCTTAATAAACATCTGCATGATATCGCCGCATTTCGCGTTGCCGACCATGCCTACGCCGTTCGCGTCCTCAAGCTCGCCCATATTGCGCGGGTTTGAAAAATGATCCATAACCTTTTCCGTATACATATTGCTTCCTCCTTATCCATGATACAGCGGAGACATGGCGCGAAGCCTCTCCACAATGCGCGGCAGCGTGTCCAGCACGTAATCCACTTCCTCCTGTGTCGTTTCATCCCCCAGCGTAAGGCGCAGCGAGCCGTGCGCAACCTCATGCGATAGGCCCATAGCCAACAGCACATGCGAAGGATCCAGAGAACCCGATGTACAGGCCGAGCCGCTTGAGGCCGCAATACCGTTGACGTCGAGCATGAGCAGGATCGCCTCGCCCTCAATATACCGGATGCTGAAATTGACGTTCCCCGGGAGCCTTTCGGTCGGATGCCCGTTCAGCTTAACATCCGCTATCCTTTCGGGAATGCCTTTAATAAGCTTGTCTCGCAGCGCTTTTGTCCGCGCCATGCGCGATTGCATGTCCGCCGACGCAAGCTCGATTGCCGCGCCTAGGCCCACCACGCCCGCGACGTTTTCAGTACCGGCCCTAAGCTTGCGCTCCTGCGCCCCGCCTACGATAAACGGAGGCAGACGCACGCCCTTTTTCGCATAAATCGCGCCCACGCCCTTAGGGCCGTGGAATTTATGCGCCGAAAGCGTGAGAAGATCGATATTCATTTTCTTTACGTCAATAGGTATATGCCCCGCGGCCTGCACAGCGTCGGTATGGAATAGGACGTTATGCTTCCGGCATGCCGCGCCAATTTCCGCAACGGGCATAATCGTGCCAACTTCGTTGTTCGCAAACATCACGCTGACCAGTATGGTATCCTCTCGGATAGCCTCTTCAACCTGCCGCGCGCCGACCCTGCCGTACTCGTCTACCGGCAGGTACGTAACGCTGTAGCCCCTGCCTTCAAGCCGCTCACACGCGTGCAGAACCGCGTGATGCTCCACCGACGTTGTGATAATATGGCGGCCCTTGGCTTTACACTTTTCCGCAACGCCCGTAATGACCGCGTTATCCCCCTCAGTTCCGCCGCCGTTGAAAAATATTTCATCAGCGGAGGCGTTGAGCGCGCTCGCCACCTGTTCGCGCGCCCTGTCCATACCTTTTTTTGCTTCCCGCCCAAACGCGTGTACGCTGGACGGGTTCCCGTATATTTCGGTAAGGTATGGAGTCATCTGTTCCAAAACTTCCCGTTTTAACGCGGTTGTAGCCGCGTTGTCCATATAAACCCTCATCATGGAATGCACCGCCTTATCATCTGTGTTTTATAATCCTCCGCCAGCTCATAAATACTGGTCGAATCGAGCACGCCGTTTATTTTCGATTGAAGCTTGAGCCAAAGCGGCCGCGCTGAACAGGTGCAAGCGTTATCGCAGTCAAATTTCTCGCTTCCTACGCAGTCAATCAGCGCCGTAGTCCCCTCAAGCGTATGTAGTACTTCACCCGCGCTGATTTCCTCCGGCGGGCGCGCCAAAACATAGCCGCCCTGCGCCCCTCGGGTAGAGCTTATCAATCCGGCCCTTCTCAACGCCGCGATCAATTGCTCAAGATAAGCCTCGCTGACCCCCTGTTTCTGCGCAAGCGCGTTTACAGTCATTTGACCCTGCCCGTAATTGAGCGCCAAATCCACCATCGCCTTAAGCCCATACCGTCCTCTTGTGGACAGCTTCATATCGCACCCCTCAATCCCTACTAAACAAGTTGGTTTTCGCTTACAATGTAGCATAAACGCGCCTTGGTTGTCAAAGAAAAGTTTTCCTCCTCGTTTAATATATTATGCAGCTGCTTGCAACGAGGGGTTACAGCGTGCAAATAAATAAAGGCTTGTTATTTTTTAATTTAAATTTCGGATGGTATATCATTAACGATAATTATTGCGCTAAACGCATGTACATCGCCATGGCAAAATCGTTATTAACACGCCTCCATCTGTTTTACTTTGTTATAAATATTGAATATTTGATGGCGCTGATGGATTAAGATAGCCTTAATACGATTCTCAAAATACACTTTTGTCGGCTCTATACTCAATAAACCAGTATCGTTCATGAATAAGTATCATGTCCTTAAAGGGTATGTAAGCAAAACCCTTCTGTATTAAGATGCTTTTAAACGGTGGTGTTGTTTGGCGCTGTTTGAAAACGTTTTGAAACTATTAAAGCGGCCCGTTCAGCTTCATTTCAGCAAAAGTGTCCGCCATGCCCGCCACAAAGCTCCATTGCCGTTCCATGTAGGTTTTGAGCATAGCCGTGCTTTGCTGATATTCCGCATAAATCATATGCATATCGCCAAAATGCTTTACAACTGCGCGCGCCAAACATTGGCCGCTCTCCATTGCGGCGGAAATGCCCTCGCCCATAGGGTTAAGAAAACCGGCAGCTTCACCGGCGAAGAACACGCGGCCTGCGCCGTACTTAACCGCACAACCCGGGCGGACATGGGGCATGAGCCACTTTTCCGACTTGATTTCCTTGTGGATTTGCAAACCGTGCAGTTCCTTCATGTGGGCAAGGAAACGCGCATAATAGGTTTGTATTTTGGATGGTTTTTTGACGGACACGCCCAGCGCCAGCAGGTTGTCCTTTACATTGAACCATGCGTCATACTCGGACAGATCCGGCTGTAAATAGGCATAGAAGTAGTGATAGTCCAAATCTACTGTTCCTTTGTTAAACGTCTGAAATGTCGTGATATAACCCTGCGGCTCGGCAATGATTCTTCTTTTGAGCGAGCCAACCACGCCCTCGCAGTCAAGTACATATTTTGCATCTTCCGTATAGGTTTTCTCGCCATGCAAGGTGACACTCGCATACCCGTCCTGCTCCTTGCAGTCGATAGCCGCCGTGCAGTCGCGTGCCACTGCGCCGCTTTGCACTGCTTTTGTCGTGAGCCAATTATCAAAAGAACTGCGCCAAACATTCAGCCCCTCTTGCTCAAAGCGGTATTCTCTCCCTTTGTCGGTTGTGAAAATCATGCCCTTGTTCCGTGCGGGAGCGCACATCGTAAACAGCGGCGTACTCTCTCCAAAATAGAGTTTGACCAAATCCATCGACTTTTTGATAAGAATACCAGAGCAAGACTTATGGCGCGGCAGCTTGAATTTTTCGACCAGCAATACCTTTAAGCCCTTTTCGGCTAATATTTTTGCCGCGGTGCTACCCGCCGGGCCAGCGCCGATTATGATGCAATCATACATTCATCTCACCTCAGTCAGCCCATTTTACGCCAAACATCTGTTATAGGTAGCAGCCATACGGCAGCCGCGAAGCATATAGCTCTTACCTCGTAAATTATTACAGTATAAGTCTGGAAAGTCAACTTTCGTTCAATTCAAATTACAGTTTAACAGTATATTTCACGTAAGTATAAGCAAGACATGCTTTTGCATAATGCATTAAAAGATTTAGTTAATAGAATGAAACCTTCGGAGATTTTTTAACGCTGGACCTTCAGAGCAAAAGTGTTAGAGCATTCAGAAAAGGAAAAACAAGATACGGCGCTGCTTTACGCCACGCCGTACCTGCATCTTATACTGTTATGTTTCGGATCGTCCACATGCTTTATACTAGTTCTTAAGTTAGCGTCTAAAGTGCGTTATACAAAAAGCGGCGAAGTCATCAGCATGACCTTTGTTGACTCCAGATGCGTCCTGAGCAGGGCGGTCGCCAGCTCCGCATCACGCGCCTTGCACGCCTGTATCAGTTTTTGATGATCTTCCATAACCTTTTCCGTTGAATCGTTAATGGCGTAAAACGGCCGTATATATCTGTCCACATTCGCGTGAAGCTGATCGATCAGGCGTATTAACTCCATGTTATTTGCGGGGCGGTAGATTGCGAAGTGTAATTGTAAATTGAGATCCTCCAGCTTATTCCCATCGGTCTGCTTGGAGAATTCCTCATGAATAGCCAGCGCCTCTTCAATGGCTTCTTCATTCATCATCGGGATGGCTGCGCGGATAGCGCCCAGCTCCAGCATGATGCGGATATCCATTAGGCTACCTATTTCTTCCTTCGTAAGTTTAGTGACAACCGCACCCCTGTTGGGGTAAATACGAACCAGCCCCTGCGCTTCCAACTGCCGGAAAGCTTCGCGCACGGGAATATGGCTTACGCTTAAAGCAGCGGATATTTCATCCTGACGAAGCGGCATTCCACCCGGAAGCACCCCCCTGACAATGGCTGTACGTATAACCTGAAAAACCCAGTCCCGCGCCGCCATTGAACGCGGCTGCATTTCTTCTGCAATTCTTTTGAGATCCATATGTATTACACACTCTTTCGATCTTATTTGAACGATATATACGTTCAATTATAGTATATCATAAGATAATATTATGTTTTTCGTCAAGAGGAAGCTCGAATATATTCGTTCTAATATATTATTTGATTGGATTTAATGTAGATTTTGCGCGTTTTAAGATGCAAAGCAGGTCTATTCAACAACCTACTCTGCCTTTTCGTGCTTGAAGACGGCGTTTCAATTAAAACTCGCCATCTGTTGCGTCAAAGCAGATCCTGGCATTATTCATTGAACGGCAGACCTTCCATTTGAACGGTAACGCGAATCGAAGCCGGGCCCGTGACCTTTCTCCCCCCCAACTCCATTACCGAATGCACCGGCAGCACATAGTAATCATATTTCATGCCGAATTTCGCGCTCGTGTCCTTGAATTCAACTGCCGTATTCACGTTCGTCCATTCTCCCAATACAGTGGTATTGCCGTTTTTATCCTGCCGATATAAGCGATAAACGACAAATTGATCCTTGGGTTCAAAAGTAATAATAGGAAGCCTGTCCGTATCAAACCTGGCGGTTATTACATCGGGTGGCGATGGGACGGACCAGAATTGACTTCTTTTAGCCGGCTCGGTGCCTTTAACAAAATATTCTGTTACGACATTATCATTAGGGGTCATCGCCGTCGCCAATACGGGTTCATGACTATTATTCAGCGTATATTTGTCCAGCCTGCACGATATTACGGAATCCGGCATGACGAAGCCCGGCGATTGCCGCCCTTCATAAATGCTTGAAAAAACCTTGCTTAGAATATCCGCCGGATAGCTACCGCCGGATGCGCCCTTGGGAAGCGATTGACCCTCGGCGGAGGTGTCGTTACCTAACCATACCGCCGCGGAATACTGGGGGTTGTAGGCGGCCATCCAAGCGTCCCTGTTCCCATCCGAATTATCCATACCAACAGTCCCCGTTTTCCCTGCGATTGGGATATTCAATTCATGCAGCCTGCGTCCCGTCCCTTCCTCCACAACGCTTTCTAGGATGCTGGTCAGTATAAACGCGTTACCCTCGCTCATTACGCGAACCCCGTCCGGCTGATGCTCAAACAATACGTCGCCTGATGCGTTGGTTATTTTAGTTACCATAGTCGCTTTGTTATAAACGCCTCCCGCGGCGAAGCAGGCATAGGCTCCGGCTATCTGATACGGCGAAACCCCGTATGAAAAACCGCCCAGCACAAGGGCAAGGCTAGCGTCGTTTTCACTAAACTCAATTCCTAAACGGCGCGCGAAGTCCATGCCGCTTGAAACGCCAATGCTGGAAAAAACCTTAACGGCGGGTATATTGAGCGATCGCTTAACCGCATCCCTCAGCGTTACCCAGCCATAGTATTTATCTCCCGCGTTTTTTGGTTTGTAGTCGTTAAAAACGGTTGGCTCATCCAACAGCATGTCGGCGGCCGTATATCCATACAGCTCCATAGCCGGAGCGTATGCGATGATGGGTTTAATGACAGAACCGGGCTGGCGGCGGATATCGGTCGCTCTGTTAAACGCGCGTGCAACATCGTTTTCCCTGCCGCCCACCATGGCGGCTACACGGCCGCTTTGCGCTTCAATAACAACTATCGCGCCCTGAGCGTTTTCATCCGGGAAATTTGCGTCGTCTTGGAATATGCCCTCGCATGTATCCTGTATGGATGCGTCCATGGCGGTATACAGCCGGTATCCGCCCGTAAGCAGCTCTTCCATTGTAATATTAAGCGTTTCACATGCCTCTTCCATTGCCGTGTCGATATAATAGCCTCGCCGTTGCGGATTATGCTGCCCGTGAACGATAATTGCCTCCTCCTGCTTCGCCTCCTGGCATTGCTCCTCGCTCAAATAGCCGTACTCATACATCAAATTGAGAATCGTATTCCGCCTTTGAAGGCATTTTTCCAAGTTAATATGCGGGGCGTAATTGGTTGGGGATTTCAATATGCCGGCTAAAAGCGCGCCCTGAGCAACGCTTAATTCGTTCGCGTGTATACCGAAATATCCGAGGGCGGCGGCCTCAATACCATAATATCCTCCCCCGAAGTTGACGTAGTTGAGGTACATTTCAAGTATCTCATCCTTTGTAAATGAGCGCTCCATCTGAAAAGCCAAAACAGCTTCCTCAAGCTTGCGTTCTATGGTTTTATCCGGCGACAGGTGGCTTAATTTAATTAATTGCTGCGTTATTGTGGAGGCGCCCTGCACATAGGAACCGGCTTTTAGGTTTTCAAGCATGGCTCCGCCGATACGAATTATATCAATGCCCATATGATCGTAAAACCGCGCATCCTCAGCAGAGATAAAAGCCTTTTGCACGATTAACGGAACCTCTTGTATGGATATGGGGATCCTGTCTTCCAAATTATGCAGGCGGCTTATTTCCTCACCGTCCTTATCGTATATAATCAGCGTTTGTTCGGCGTCGGTTATTCTCTCAGGCTCAAACTCGTTCCAGGCGTCCAAGCGCAAAATAGAGACAGCCCCGAACAACACGAACGCGAGCAAAAGCAGCGCGCATGAAAGCAATATGGTTTTCCTGTTCCGGTTGTTTTTACACGTCTTTTGAGTTTTATTGCGCATATGATAAAGCCTCCGCCGTTTGATTTACTACGATTTAAATAGCATTCCCCAAACAAGTGCTTTTCATATCGGTTGATAAACGGCTATTCTTGTATAAGTTACAATTTTTTCACTTGAAAGATTATCCGCTCTGGTTCATAATCAAACCGACGCGGAATCATAAGCGGAGGGATAACCGTTTTTATTTTTTGATTGGAGATTAATTTATTATGAAGCAATTCGTTGTTTTAATTCCCGCGTATAAGCCGGATAAAAAGCTTTTAAGCTTGGTAGACGAGCTTATTGCGCGTTCCTTAAAGGTACATATTGTCGACGACGGCAGCGGGGATTTCTTTACGCCAATTTTTGAAGCCGCCGCGAGACGCGGCGCTACCGTGCGCCGGTACCCGGATAACCGCGGCAAGGGGGGCGCAATAAAGGTTGGCATTGCCGATTTGATGGAGATGGACGGCCTGATGGGCGTTGTCACCGCGGACGCCGACGGGCAGCATAAAACAGAGGATATTATACGCGTAATGGATGAAATGGAGCGCAGCCCCAACGCTCTGGTTCTCGGGGTCAGGCATTTTACGGGCAAGGTGCCTCTGCGTTCGCGTATGGGCAACGGTATTACGCGCGCCGTTTTTTATTTAGCCACCGGGCATAAGGTTACGGATACGCAAACCGGGCTAAGAGGCCTTCCCGCGTGCCTGTTCAAGCAGCTGCTCAAGCTTGAGGGCGAACGGTACGAATATGAAATGAATATGCTGTTGAAAATTGATGAATGGGGTATTCGAGTTAGCGAGGTATCTATTGAAACCATATATATCGACGAGAACGCCAGCTCGCATTTTGATACCGTGCGGGATTCGTTTCGTATTTATAAGCAGATTGCGGCTTTCATGGCATCCTCCATCATATGTTTTTTCATAGACTACGGCCTATTTATACTGACCGCCATCATAGGCGTACCCAGCGTTTACGTTCGGTATTTGTTAGCGCGCGTCATCAGCTCATGCGTTAATTATAGCCTCAACCGCCACATGGTTTTTAAATCTGGTACGCGAAACAGCGCCATAAAGTATTTTATTCTTGTATTATTCGTTGCGGGTACCGGCGCGCTTGGCTCTCATTTGCTGGCAACCGTATTTACCAGCAGCGTCGTCGCCAAGATACTCGTGGATCTTCCCTTGTTCTTCCTTAATTATTTCATACAAAAACGCATTGTATTTAAGAAAAAAGAAGCGGTTTCTCAGGTTTAACGGCGCGGGGCGATAAATTTCCTAATCCGCGCCTCATAGAACCGCTGGCATAAAGCGTAAAGATAATCAAGCAGTATAAACGCGGCCTGCGCTATGATTACAAGCAGCCAAACGGGGATTTGAGGGAGGTACTCCATCCACTGCGAACCGAAAATCGCCAGCGCGCCGCCAACGCCGATACCGGTGAATAAATTGCAGTATAAAAGCTTGACCACAAGCCGGATAGCCCCATCCTCTATTCTTAAATCAATAAAACGCTTGAACAGCCCATAATGCCCAAGCAGCAACGCATAAGGTATAAGCGCCGTCTTGTTCGGCAAAAGCATGAAACCGATACCAACCGTAGCGGCGAAAGATACAAATGCGGTAAGAAACGCGCGCTCGCAAATAAGGGCGTATATAAAAAGCGATGATATAAAATAGCACGCCAGCCGCCCCGTGGGAAGAACTGAAGCCGCGTACAGAATAACTACGTTGAGGGCTATAACCATAGCGCCGATGGAAATTTTTTTTGATTCGCTCAGTTTCATCATTGTTTCACCATTTTAACAGCATCGGATTAAATCGCCGCCCATGCATTCGCAGCAGCAATCCGCGCATAAAAGGCTGCTGCATACGTCGCAGCCTGAACACCCCGCGCCTCTGCCGGAAAAGGGCTGCTGCTGCCTTGAATAGGGATTCCCGTTATTCCTGAGCGCGGTATACGCGTTTCGGTACTCCGCGTTTCCCGGCTCCTGTTCATAGGCTCTCGTGATGTATTCATTCGCTTTGTCATACCACCCCTGCCTCAAGTATATGATGCCGTATAAATAATACCACTCAGCATTCCTTATGGATATCTGATCGAGCACCTGTTTAGCGGCTTGCAGGTTATTCTGGTTAATGAAGGAGCGCGCGCGCGCGAATTCCGCAGCGCCGGGGCCGGAATACGAGCCGCCCGCGCCGCTGTATCCCCCATAGCCGGTGGAACCGCCGTAATCCCGCTCCGCGCCGAATCCGCCGGTAGAAGCGTTTTTCTTTTTGCTCAGCGTTTCATAAGCTTCGTTTATCTCCTTAAGCTTCTCGTTGGCCAGCTCTTTTAGAGGGTTATCCGTATATCTGTCCGGATGGTATTTCTTAACCAAAGCGAGATAAGCGGCCCTGATCTCCTCCTGTGTAGCGTTTTCGCTTACGCCCAACACCTTATACGGGTTGCTCATTCTTACCTCCAATTATCTTTCTGGTTCTGTTTACACAGCCCTCGTACATGATATTATCAAGCACGCCTTTGTTCGCGCGTATATTCGCCAGATCATATGCTTTTATCGCTTCGTTGAGCGTGAAGTTGAGAACAAATGCGGCCCGAGCCGCATCCGCTTCAGCGGCCAAAAAGGGGTTGTACGCTCCTGTACCGGCGTCTTTTTCCCTATCGTCCCACGCGTCGGCCAGGTATATCCATTTCCCGATATTGTATGCCGTAAGCTCCAACGCTGCCGAAATTCCCTTCGCTTGATCCGCCTGATTATAGGATGCGATAACGCTTCTAATCATACGCGCGAAAGCGTCGGCCGGCGCGTCTAGCTCACGGCACCCCGTGCGCTCAAGCGCTGAGAGCTCGCCAATCCCTTTTTCGATAGCCTCAGCGACCGAAGGGGCGTTGGCAGAAGCACGCCTTTTAGCGCGGGAGAGGGCGGCCATCGCGAGCCTGGAAGGTACGCGCTTTTCGTCCCGCCAATCATCCCTGAGCTTGTACCATGTCAGCAGAACGTTCACGTCCGCGGCAAAGTTCAGCGGCCCGGAGCGCGAGGCGATTGCGCGCGGCTTTCCAAAAGGCTTAAATGCGCACCGCCCCTCGTAGCAGCCGCCGCACCCGTAAGCGCCCGAAAGCAGCATTGCGATGTAGGAACAGTCATAGCTGAGCGTAAGCCGGGCAAGCGGACCCTCGCGCTTGCCAATGGTTTTGCACAAACCGCAATAATACGCCTGGTAAAGCGCAAGCTCCCTGACCCTTAATTCGCTTTTTTCCGGAATAACGTAACCGAACATACCTTGCGATTATTTCCATTCCTGTTTTTGGGTATTGTACCACAGTTCACGCCGTTATCATACAAACATATTTTGATATTATTGCGTCAAGAAAGAAAAGATATGGTATGAATAATAATATATCACCCAAAATACAGTAATTATGCTTTCAAAAATCAAAGAGGTTTGCTAAAATATATGATACTAGTGTTGCGATTATGTGACACAAAATATTAGGAGGATTCAAATGATGAAGAAAATTGCCGCTTTGCTGCTGGTTCTGATGTTTGCCTTTACAGCGTTTGCATGCGATGGAGCCGGCTCAAAAACCATCGACATCGCGCTCGTTACGGACGTCGGCAACATTGACGACAAATCGTTTAACGAAGGCTCCTGGAAAGGCGTCGAGAAGTTTGCTCAGGACAACAATGTTTCTCATGACTACTTCCGCCCCTCTGAGGATACCACGGCCGCCCGCGTGGAAACGATTAAGAGCGCTATTGACAAGGGCGCAAAGGTAGTCGTATGCCCCGGTTACCTGTTTGAAGACGCTATCTACGAGGTTCAGACCGAATACCCCGACACCATGTTCCTTCTGATTGACGGCGAACCGCATACGCCCGATTACACCACGTATAAAACGGAAAAAAACGTACACTGTATCCTCTTCCAGGAGGAGCAGGCCGGTTATTTCGCGGGTTACGCGGCCGTTAAGGATGGCTATAAACAGCTCGGCTTCCTGGGCGGCGGCGACGTACCCGCCGTTAAGCGCTTCGGCTACGGCTTCATCATCGGGGCGGATGCAGCGGCTAAGGAATTGGGCATTACTGATGAGGTCAGCGTTAAGCATTGGTTCTCCGGAGCGTTTGTTGCGAACGACGATATCCGCACCAAGATGGCCGGCTGGTATACCGAAGGCACCGAGGTGATATTCTCCTGCGGCGGCGGCATCTACCAATCCGCTACGGCGGCGGCTGAGGCGGCGGGTAAAAAGGTTATCGGCGTCGACGTTGATCAGGCTGCCGAATCCGAAACAATTATAACCTCCGCGATGAAGAACCTGACCAACTCCGTTATCCTCTCCCTTACCGCCCTCTATGAAAACGATTGGACCTGGCCTGAGGAATACGCGGGCATTACAGCCAAGCTGGGCGTTAAAGAGGATTGCGTAGGCCTGCCCACGGAGGATGCTTCTTGGCGCCTGGAGAATTACACGGTTGCGGAATACGAAGCGCTGTACGCTAAGGTAAAGAGCGGCGAAATCGTAGTATCCGACTCCATCGAACCCCCTTCCGTTTCGATTTCGGTTGATTATCAAGGCTAATAAATACGCTTTGCCGCATTCTAAATATAGCGGGCGCGGAAGGCTAGGCTGTGGCCTAGCCTTCCCTAATAAACGCAATACCAATGAAGGGAAGACGATATGAGCGATTATGTAATCGAAATGCTGAATATTACTAAGGAGTTTCCCGGAATAGTAGCGAACGACGATATAACCCTACAGTTGAAAAGAGGTGAGGTCCACGCGCTGCTGGGTGAGAACGGCGCCGGCAAATCCACACTGATGAGCGTGCTTTTTGGCCTTTATCAGCCTGAAAAGGGGAGAATTTTAAAAAACGGGCGCGAGGTTAAAATCCATAACCCAAACGACGCGAACGCATTGAACATCGGCATGGTGCATCAGCACTTCAAGCTTATTGAGGTTTTTACCGTGCTTGATAATATCATACTCGGCATAGAACCCAACAAAGCCGGTTTTTTGCGAAAAAAAGAAGCGCGCGCGGAGGTTTTGGAGCTGAGTAAAAAATACGGGCTTCGCGTTGAGCCTGATTCGGTTATTGAGGATATTACCGTCGGTATGCAGCAGCGCGTTGAAATTTTAAAAATGCTGTACCGTAAGAACGAAATCCTCATCTTTGACGAACCTACTGCGGTCCTTACGCCTCAGGAGATTGAAGATCTGATGAAGATCATGCGTGATTTCACCCGAGAGGGAAAATCCATTCTATTTATTACGCATAAGCTTAATGAGATCATGGCCGTCGCAGACCGGTGTACCGTTTTGCGCAAAGGCAAATGCATCGGCACGGTTGACGTTAAGGATACCACAAGAGAAGAGCTCTCCCGCATGATGGTTGGCCGCAACATCAGCTTCAGCGTAGATAAAGCGGCTGCAAAGCTCGGGGACGTCGTGCTGGAGATTGAGGAACTCGTCGTTCCATCAAAGAATCACAAGAATAACGCGGTAAAAAACGTCTCCTTCTATGTGCGCGCTGGGGAAATCGTATGCCTGGCGGGCATTGAGGGCAATGGCCAATCCGAATTCGTGGCGGCGCTGACCGGCCTTGAAAAGCCCAGCAGCGGTAAAATCCGTCTTCTAGGCAACAATATAACAAAAGCCCCCATCCGTGCACGCTCAAAACTCGGCATGAGCCATATACCGGAGGACAGGCATAAACACGGTTTAATACTTGACTATTCCCTTGAGGAGAATCTGGTTCTTCAACGATATTGGCAACCTGAATTTCAAACCCAAGGTTTCATAAATAAACCGGCCGTAAGGAAGTATGCGCTTAAACTGATTGAGCAATATGATATCCGCAGCGGTCAGGGTCCCGTTACCACCGTCCGAAGCATGTCCGGCGGCAACCAGCAAAAGGCGATAGTCGCCCGGGAAGTGGATAAGGATCCTCAGCTTCTCGTCGCGGTACAGCCAACGCGCGGTTTAGACGTAGGCGCTATTGAGTACATTCACAAGCAGCTCGTGGCGCAGCGCGACGCGAACAGGGCCGTTCTTCTCGTTTCGCTGGAATTGGACGAGGTGATGAATGTAAGCGACCGGATTCTTGTCATGTACGAGGGTGAAATCGTCGGGGAGCTGGATCCAAAGCAAATTACGGTAAGCGAGCTGGGGTTGTATATGTCGGGCGCAAAGCGGCAGGGCACGCGCAAGGAAAAGGAGGCGAAATAGTATGCATGGTACCGGATTAAGAGACCTTATGTCCAAAAACGGGCCGGTTAGCAGCCTGTCGGCTGTCATCTCAATTGGCATAGGGCTTGTTATCGGCTTAGTCATGTTGTTTTTCTTTAACGCAAGCTACGCCATGTATGGTTTTGGACAGATTCTTACGGCGGGCTTCTCCTCAACCGATAAATTCGCGAAGGTGCTCTATCAGGCCGCTCCGCTTATAATGACGGGCCTTTCAGTGGGGTTTGCTTTTAAAACCGGTTTGTTTAACATTGGAGCTTCCGGGCAATATACGGTTGGTGCGTTTTGCGCGCTGGTTGCGGGCATTCAGTTTCAGCTTCCGTGGTACGCCGCCATGTTCTGCGCCATGATAGGTGGCGCGGTTTGGGGCGCGGTCCCAGGCTTATGTAAGGCGTATTTCAATGTTAATGAGGTTATTACGTCCATCATGTTCAACTGGATAGGCGTATTTTTTGTAAACCTCACGCTGTCAAATATGCCCATGATGCTGTCCGATTTTTGGGGCGCGTCTACAAGGGATCGCACCGCCACGCTAGGATCCGCCAATCCAGATGCGATTATCCCAAAGCTTGGGCTTGATAAGGTTTTTGATTCTTCATACATCAATATAAGCATCATTATCGCTATAATTATCGCCGTCATTATCTGGGTAGTGCTCAGTAAGACCACGTTCGGTTACGAGCTCAAGGCATGCGGACACAACCGAAACGCCAGCGTATACGCCGGAATCAACGCGAAGCGAAACATCGTCCTATCAATGCTCATAGCCGGAGCGCTTTCAGGCATCGGCGGTGGTATCTATTATTTAAGCGGTACGGCACAGTACACCATAACCAAAACGCTTTTGCCCATGGGCTTTAACGGGATACCAGTAGCCCTTCTGGCGACGTCAAACCCAGTGGGCATCATCTTCAGCGCGCTTTTTGTTTCCTACATTCAAGTAGGAGGTGATGCGATGCAGCCGCATTTCGTGCGGGAAATCATCGACATCATTATCGCTGTTATCATTTATCTAAGCGCATTCTCGCTGTTGGTTAAAACCTTAATCTCCAAGCGCATAAAACCAAGAAAAGACAGCGTACAGGCCGAGGCTTCAGCCGGGGCGGGCATCGGACGGCAGCCCGCTAATGAAAGCGAGGGAATCAAGAGATGAATTTATTGGCAGACGTATTGAGTATTACGATTTTATTCGCGGTTCCACTTCTGCTGGTGGCTTTAGGAGGCATGTTTTCCGAGCGTAGCGGTATTATAAACATTGCGTTGGAAGGCATTATGATCATAGGCGGCTTGATTAGCTGTCTCGTATTGCGCGCATTGGACATATCCGGTTTCGGCCCCGAAAATCCGCAGTTGTCTATGTTAATCGCCGTGGTCGCGGCCGCGCTTTCCGGCGCGATATATTCCCTGCTGCTCGCGTTCGCTTCAATAAAGCTCAAGGCCGATCAAACCATCGGTGGTACCGCGCTCAACATGCTGGCTCCCGCTTTGGCCATCATGCTCACGTGGTCCATACAGGGTCAGGGGCAGACGACTATCCTCATCCCTACATGGATTCGGATAACGCAAAGCTCGTTCGGGATTGCCGCGCAGGATAGTTTTTTGCACAACCTACTGTTTAAAAACTTTTATTTAACCACGCCCATAGCGGTTCTCCTGCTTGTAATCGCCGTGATATTGCTTTATAAAACCCGCTTTGGCCTCAGGCTCCGTTCATGCGGCGAGCATCCGCAGGCCGCTGATTCGGTTGGTATTAACGTTTACCGTATGCGCTATGCCGGCGTATTTATATCCGGCTTCCTCGGAGGAATAGGCGGGTTGGCGTATTCTATCGCAGCGGGTTCAGGGTTCCAGTCTACGGTCGCCGGTTACGGATTTTTAGCCCTTGCGGTAATGATTTTCGGTAATTGGAAACCGTTGAATATTCTGGGGGCGTCGTTATTCTTCGCTTTCTTCAAAATTATTGGCTCGTACAGCATGAGTATACCGTTTCTTCCGGACTTTGGCGATGTGAAAGCGAGCGAATATATTTATCTTATGCTCCCGTATATCGTCACCATGATACTGCTCCTCATTACCTCGAAAAAGTCCCGTGCCCCAAAAGCCGAGGGCATACCGTACGATAAGGGGAGCCGGTGATGGCTAAGCTGTATTTTCGTTACGGCGCCATGTCGTCCAGTAAAACCGCTAACGCGTTAATGGTACAGCACAACTATTACGAGCGGGGCCAAACGGCTCTGCTCGTAAAACCGGAAGTAGACGTACGGGACGGGGAAAGGGTTTTAAAATCCCGCTGCGGCCTTGAGGCTAAGTGCATGCTGTTCCACGAGCTGAATCTTCATGAGCTTAAAGCTTCCCCGCCGGATTGCGTTATTGTGGATGAAGCCCAGTTTTTGTCCAAAAAGCAGGTGGAGCTGCTTGTTCAAATTGTGGATGATTACGGGATACCCGTAATTTGCTACGGGCTGCGCGCGGATTTTCAGGGCAATCTATTTGAAGGGAGCCAGTGGCTTTTGGCATGGGCGGATACCATTGAAGAGGTAAAAACCATTTGCTGGTGCGGCCGTAAGGCCACTTGCAACGCACGCTTGGATGGGCGTGGAGGCATAACGAAAATTGGCGAGCAGGTTGTGCTCGGCGCGAACGACAAATATGTCGGTTTGTGCCGCAAGCATTGGCGCTTGGGCTGTCCGGGACCAAATTTAAGAAAGAACGTAAAACAAGATGAGATTCTATATAGCAAGTAGTTTAAACAATTATGAACGAGTCCGAAGCATAGCTGAAGATCTAAAGTCGATGGGGCATGTACACACGTATGATTGGACTGTTCACGGGGATTTAAGAAACCGGGGCGAGTCCGCAATGAGCCAGGCCGCGTTTCAAGAAAACTATGCAATACGCGACGCTGAATTATTTGTATGCATGCTTCCCGGAGGGTTTGGCACGCATGTCGAGCTCGGCGCAGCCATTGCTACACGTTCAAACAAGCGCATTGTACTGTGGGCCGAAGACGAGGAGTATTTTAACAATCCGCAAAAAATGTGCATGTTCTATTTCCATTCTTCGATTGAACGCGTTTGCTGCGGCTTTGAGGAACTGCGAATTATGCTCCATAGCGTGAAATAATGCGCGGGTAACAGCCCTATAGGAATGGCGTTTGCAAACAGCGGTTACTGACTTAACGGCATGCATGATTCGTAAGTGAATTTGTGAAGGCGAGGCGCGGTAATTGAAAACGGATTCATCTTTGAACAAATGATTAAATCCCTGGGCTGAATTCTTATGGGATTATAAGGTTAAGGTTATGCGTATATTTGCATGATTTGACGCATTAGATACTCGCTACGAGTTTTACAGCCCAAAAGAAACCCCGACTCTCCGGGGTTTCTTTTCTAATTTAGATTAAATCATGAGTTCGCCATCATTAACGCATTATCCGCGGTTCAGCAGATTTTCTGAGGCTCTTTAATCTGCTCCTCATCCTCCAAATAAACCTTTTTCATAATAACGCCCTCTACCGGCCTGTCCATAGCGTCGGTCGGCGCGCCTGCAATCTCGTCTACAACTTCCATACCCTCTACAACGCGGCCAAACGCGGCGTACTGCCCGTCAAGATGAGGCGCGTCTTGATGCATGATGAAAAATTGGGAGCCCGCAGAATCAGGGTGCCGGGAACGCGCCATGGAAATGACGCCCCTCGCGTGTTTTACAGGGTTCTGTATGCCGTTTGCGCTAAATTCACCTTTAATCGCGTAACCCGGCCCTCCCATCCCCGTCCCGTCAGGGCATCCGCCCTGTATCATAAAACCTTTAATAACGCGATGGAATGAAAGCCCGTCATAAAACCCCCGGCTAACGAGATGCTTGAAATTATCCACAGTATTCGGCGCTGCTGCGCGTTCAAGCTTAAGGCGAATAACACCGCCGTTGCTCATCTCAATAACTACCATTACCTTCTCCTCACCTTAAAATAAAGTCATTTAATAATCCGCGCGTTAAACGCGGTAATATCCCTATCCCGAACAACCCCGCTCACATGATAACCCCGATCCGTTTCATAATAGAGCATGTTAACGCTTTCCCCCGGTAAAACTTCGGCGTTATAATCCAACTGTATCGCTTTTATATTCCCTTCCGGCATGACAAGCCAATCCGCATATACCTTATTGTTCACATGCCCGTTGGCGTCAATTTCGTCATCGCTTACAGCATGCGTTGATGTAAACGCGGGGGGCTCTTGAGGTATGCGCAGCTTTTCCGGCAGAGGATCCATATTGGGGAGATCCGCGTCCGGGCATGAAACGCCCGCACGCTTTGGCAAAACTATTCGGCGGCTTGTTAAATCAACCAACACCCACAGGCTTGATGCGGAGCAAACCATATTCCCTTGAGCATCCTCAACCTGAAACCATCTCGGAAACGTAACGTTTCCCGGGTTGGCGCAAATCGTCCGAGTAGTTAAGTCTTCGCCTTCAATGGGGCTCCGGAAGCGCTGGACAAGAATTCGCGACAGCATCCAAACAAGCCCTTTTTCGCGGTATAGGGTATCCCGGTCAATTCCAAGGCGAACGCAATGCTCCTGAGCGGCTGCCTCCATTATGTGCAGCAAGGCGCTAAGCCTCCATTCGCCCAACCGGTCAACCTCCGCTTTCGCAGCGCGGTGGATTATCTCGCATGTATTCCCCATATCTTTACACATCATGCGCAAAACCTAAGCTAAAAAGCCTTCCCATCATTTTATATTATAAGATCGCTCATTGGAACGTTCAAAAACCATCGATTATTATGCCATTGTACCCGATAACTCATTCGGTACGCACGGCATACGACGCAGCTTCAGTCATCTTATCGCGCCGTTCGATAACTGGTCATATGCAATTATACACAAAAAATGATATAAGTCCAGCTTCTATTAAAGGATTTCGTATAAATAATTTGTAAAACGAATTATTTCATATCGAGCTGCATTATCTTCAAAGCCAATTCAAATTGATGAGGGTGTATATCGTTCGATAATAAAAATGTATGGTAGTGAGCAGCAAATCGTTTTTAAGGCGGATTTGCCGACTTTTCATAGCTTAACATTTCATTCTTTACACGAGTGTAACGGCCCAGCAAAGTTATTATATTATTCCCCGCGTATGCCTCGAACCGCCTCAAATGGGTCGAGCGCATGAAATATCGCGTTGCCCGCCACAAGCACGTTCGCACCCGCGCTCCTCAAGCTTGGTGCGTTTAACGGCGCGACCCCTCCGTCCACCTCAATCTCAAACTCAAGTCCGCGTTTTTGAGCCATTTGCTTCAGCTGAGATATTTTTTCAATCGCGCCGGGTATAAACTTCTGCCCGCCAAAACCAGGATTAACGCTCATCACCAGAACCATATCGCAATCCGGCAAAATAAACTCGACGGCTGCAGGGGAAGTGGCGGGATTAAGTGCAATACCGGCTCGTTTTCCTAAACTGTGTATGCGTTCAAGCGTACGGTGCGCATGCTTGTCCGCTTCAATGTGAAAGGTAATGATATCCGCGCCCGCGTCACAGAACCGTTTAATCCAATTTTCCGGCCGTTCAACCATCAGGTGTACGTCGAGTGGTAGGCTGGTATGCTTCCTGACAGCCTCGCACATTGCGGGGCCAAACGTGATGTTAGGGACGAAACAACCGTCCATCACATCAAAATGGATATAATCCGCACCCCAATTTTCAATACGGGCGGCCTCCCGCCCCATATCAGAAAAATCAGCGGATAATATCGATGGCGCAACCTTAATCATATTGACGTTTTTTCCTTTCAATTAATTCACCCGCTATCGCTATATACCGTTCGTAGCGACCAGGCGCGAGTCCGCCTGCCGCAACCAGCTCCTTTACAGCGCAATCCGGCTCAGATATATGCATACATCCTCTGAAACGGCATAATTGCGCTCGGCCTTGCATTTCGGGATAAAACTGCGACAGTAATTCAGGCTCTATCCCCTCCATCTCAAGCAGGCTGAAGCCGGGCGTATCGAGTACCGCGACATCGTCAGGCAGAATTAAAAACTGCGCATGACGCGTCGTATGTTTTCCACGCTCCGTTTTTCTAGAGAGGCCGCCTGTTTTCAGCGATAGCTCGGGAAAAAGCGCATTCAAAACGGAAGATTTGCCAACCGCGGATTGTCCGGCAAAGCAAGTGGTTTTCCCCTTCAAAAGCGGTTTGAGAGCATGTATCCCCTCGCCGCTTGCCGCAGACACGCTCAATAGGGGATACCCGCACGCTTTATATTCGCCTATAATACGTTCATATATTTCGTTGTTCATCTCATCGCATTTATTTACGGCGATGATAGGTTGAACATCCAGAATCGCGCATTGCACAAGCAGCTTATCGACCAGCAGTAAATCGGGCTTCGGCGCGGACGCCGCAATCACGATTACGAGCTGATCCAGGTTTGCGGCAGGCGGCCGGATCAGCGCGTTTTTTCGTGGCATTATGGTTTTTAAAAACCCTTCTCCATCGCGCCTCGGCTCGAACTCGACCATGTCGCCGACCATGGGCGTAACGCCGTCCTGCCGGAACCTCCCGCGCGCCCTGCAGATATACTCCGTATTGTCACAGTAAACCGTGTAAAAACTGCCGACGCCCTTGATAATCTTTCCCCTCATTCAATTCCTTCCCGTGTGGTAAAGTTTGCTATTGTTCTACGCACTTCTTTATCATTAACGTACGCAATTATCTCGTATTGCCCGGAATAATTCAAACTAGCGTTAAACGATACGGCCTGTTGATCTCCGGGTTGATATACTTCCTCATAAAGTACAACCTCCAAATCAGGCTCCAAAATCACCGTTACCATTACCTTTGAATTTTTATCCCGCACATCCAAGTTAAACGCGATATCGGATTCAAACGAACCGATGAACCTGCGTTCCAGCGTAAGTTCAACCGTAGTGTTTCTATCAACCAGCAGTTGAGCCTGTGGATATTGGCTTACAACCATATCGCTGCCGGAAGTATTTGCGTCGGGGCTATAATTTGACGCTCCTGTTAAACGGACCAGAATTCTTTTAAACCCGGCCTGGCGTACGATAAGGAGAGCCTCATTCAGTGTATGCGAGTATAACGAAGGCAGCGAAGAAGTATTGTCCGCCTCCCCGCTTATCCATAAATCCACCTCATCGCCTTCATATAGGCCAATGCCGGCCTGAGGTTCCTGACGAAACACCGTACCTACCGGGTATTCGCTGACACTGTACTCGATTGATCCTTGCTTTAGCTCATTATCCTCTAAAATGCTCAGTGCAGCCCTCAGGGACTTTCCCGTTACATTGGGTACGATTGCGCGTTCGCTTCCAGTACTCACGGTAACATGGATAACGTCGCCCTTCTTCGCCTTTGTACCGGCTACGGGGTTTTGATTAATTACCTTGTTCTCAGTATATTCTGTACTTGGTATCCAATCATCCACTACAAGCGTAAAACCCCATTCCTTCGCAAGCTCTTTGGCTGCGTTTAAATCCTTATCAACAAATGTGGGAATAAGGTTTATCGAGCCGTTCGCTGCCAACTTCCCCTCCTGTGCTGAACGGGCGATGAAAAACATGATAGTAAACATTCCCAGAGCTATAAGGGCCAGCAGCGCAATCTTCCATATGCCGGCTCCTCTTGCGCGCCCCCTCTTATCCGTGTTTGCGGCAATTTCGCCTAGCCTGGCGAACCTGCCGTACGGTTCCCTGAGCGCGCGGTTTAGATCCCTGCGAAGCGCCAGCGCGCTTTCATAGCGATCGTCCGGGTTCTTCGCCGCAGCTTTCATGACCACATCGCTCAATGCGTGCGAAATGTGCGGGTTTACCATACATGCAGGATCCATTTTATCCTGCAAATGCATGAGCGCGACAGCTACCAGCGTATCGCCGGTAAACGGTACCTTGCCCGTAAGCATTTCATAGAGCAAAATAGCGGTGGAGTAAATATCGCTTCTTGCGGTTGCCTGTTCCCCACGCGCCTGTTCAGGGGAAATATAGTAAACCGAGCCAAGCACGTTTCCGCCGGAATATGTGCGCGTTGAAGCGTCAACTTCTCTGGCAATGCCAAAGTCCGTCAGTTTCACCTTGCCCCGGGGGGTAACGATAACGTTTTCAGGCTTGACATCCCGGTGAATAATCCCCATTTCATGCGCATACTGCAGCGCGTCAAGCAGCTGGCATGCGATATGCACGGCCGCCTTTGGGTGAAACGCGCCCTGACGGTTAATCAGTTCTTTAAGCGTGTTCCCCGCGACGTATTCAAGCACGATATAATTTATCCCGTTATCCTCCCCAACATCGTATGAGCGCACGATATTCTCATGCGAAAGCGACAACACCGCCTGCGCCTCGCGCTTAAAGCGGCGGACAAACTCCAAGTCGTGCTGATGCTCTTCCTTAAGCACTTTAACCGCCACTATCCTGCCTGTCGCAGTGATTGAAGCCTTGTATACATGCGCCATGCCTCCGCTGCCTATAAGGCTGTCGATACGGTATTTATTTGCGAGAACCGTTCCAATCATCAATACCGCACCTCCTATGCGTTTTGGGCCAGAACAACCGTAATATTGTCGGTCGCTCCGTTTTTAAGCGCCAGCGACACAAGCGCGTCGCACGCATCGTCTAAGCATCTGGATTCCTTGATAACTTCCGTCATTCTTTTATCATCAACCGCGGCATGCATACCGTCGGTGCATAACAAAAGTAAATCGTTATGCTTCCACTCACACTCATAAATGTCAATCTGCTCGCTCACACGCGTCCCCAACGCGCGCGTTATAATGTTCCTTTTAGGATGGCACGAGGCTTCCTCCCTTGTTATCTCCCCTGATGCTACCAGAACCGCTACATATGAATGATCCCTTGTGATTTGTACAAGGCTCTCGCCGTCAAAATGGTAAAGTCGGCTATCGCCCACATTTGCGGCGTAGTAGCGGTTTTTAAATAAAAGGGCGCTTGTTATAGTCGTCCCCATGCCGCGGCAGCCGGCGTTGTCCGCCGCATAGCGGAAAATCACGCTGTTGGCGTAGCGCAAAGCCCCCTCAAGCAGCGCGCCGGGCCGCGCCATCCCGCCTTTTCTAAGCGAAACAGCTATCTCCTCGACCGCCAACGCGCTTGCGATCATGCCGGCGTTATGCCCGCCCATTCCGTCTGCGACGCTTATAAGGGCCAGATCGTCATCGGAGGGGATATAGTAGCTGTCCTCATTTCTAAGGCGCTGACCGATATCTGTTTTACAGGCATATTTCACAGCGCGTTTCCTTTCATTCGATACTATCGTTATTAGCGTCAAGCGCGTTACGGGTCCGGCCGCCCAACTCCTCAAGCGCTTTTGAGCGAAGCTGGCCGCATGCGCCTTCGATATCAGCCCCCATCTCCCGCCTGACCGTTGCGGATACCTTTCTTTCATTGAGCCAGCCGGCAAACCGGTAAGCCGCATCCCTCGGCGTACCCTGAAAGTCCCTTTCCTTTACAGGATTGAGCGGTATCAGGTTGATATGGCAGATTATACCCCTGAGCAGCGAGGCCAACGCGGCCGCATCGCTCTGCGAATCGTTCACGCCCCGAATGAGCGCATATTCAAAGACTACCCGCCTGCCTGTCGTATCAGCGTATTCCTTAGCGGCGTTAATAACATCTGCGACCGGGTATCGCCTGTTTATGGGCATGAGCCTGCTGCGAACCTCGTCGTTAGCCGCATGCAAGGATATACAGAGCGTAACGTGCGGGCACTCGCGCGCCAGGCGCCTGATTTGAGGGACAAGCCCGCACGTGGAAAGCGATATGTTACGAGGGCTGAAATTCAATCCCTCGGGTGCTGTAATATTATAAAGGAACCTTTTTACCTCTTCATAATTATTCAAAGGTTCACCGCTGCCCATAAGAACGATGTTCGTTATTCTTCGTTTCTCGTTAGCAAAAGCCGGATCGTCCTTTTGAGCCAAGCAAACTTGGCTGAGCATCTCTCCCGCGGTCAGATTCCGAACGCACCCCTTGACCGTCGATGCGCAAAAGGCGCACCCCATCGCGCATCCTACCTGAGTGGACAGACAAAACGTGCTACCATAACGGTTTTGCATCAGCACGCCCTCGACCAAATTTCCGTCTTCCAGCTCGAACAGGTACTTAATGGTTCCATCCTTTTGCGAAACGTTTTTTTGATATACCTTTGCGCCCCCAAACGGCATCTCTTCCAGCGCGCCGCGAAGCGCTTTGGGCAGATTGTTCATATCGCGCGGAGCGGTTCCCCGGTGTATCCATTCAAAAATCTGCTTTGCGCGAAATCTAGGCTGACCCCATTTTTCCATCAGCTCTTCCAACTCGTTAAGCGTCATGGATGCGAGGTTTGTCATATCTTTCTCCTCCTCATCCTAGCGATAAAGAAGCCGTCGGTATTATCAAGGTTCGGAAATAGCTGCAGCATCCCGTTCTTCATCCTGCTTTTAAGCCTTTCTTCTATAAGCCCGCCGCACTCGGGAGCAAACTCCGGATGCTCCTCCATAAAGGCGCGCGCTATATCCTCATTTTCACGCTTTGAGATGGTACAGGTTGCGTAAAGCAGTATCCCGTCCTCTTTAACGTAATAGGCGCAGGCGTTCAATATCGCCCATTGCGCGTTAACAATATTTCTAATAATATCATCCGTTTTAGTATACCTTGCGTCCGGCTTACCCGCTACGCCAAACCCTGAGCAGGGCGCGTCCACCAGCACCCTGTCATACGCGCCGTACCATTCCCTCACGGGAACGGAAGCGTCCCTATTTAGCATCTCTATATTATTAACGCGCAAACGTCTAAAAGTTTCCGCCATAAGCGTCAACCTGTGCGCATGCAGATCCATCGCCGTTATCCGGCCCTCCCCGCCCATCATTTCAGAGATTAGGGCGGTCTTGCCTCCCGGAGCCGCGCAAGCGTCAAGCACATGCATGCCCGGTTCAAGTGATAGGAGCTTGCATACCAGCATCGCGCTCTCGCTCTGAACGGTAGCCTTACCCTCAACAAACAGCGGATCCTGAGCTGCGTTTAGTCCCTTTCTTAATTTTATGGCCTCAGGGACGATTGAACCCCGCTCGTACTCAACGCCGCGCAATTTGAGCTCATCCTCCAGCTCATCGACCGTAAACGGCGGATTCGCGCGTATTGTCATATAGTTTGAGCTGAGCATTGCGCGAAGCAGGTCCTCGGTAAACTGCTCGCCGTATAACCCCAAATATTCGTCAACTAAAAACAGGGGGTAACTGTATTGTATTGATAGCCGCTCGTTCACCTTATCCGGAAGTTTTGGAAGATTATCGATATTTCGCCCAAACTCACGCATTACAGCGTTGACATAACCCGTTAAAGCGGCTTTTCCAATCATACGCGCGAGCTTTACGCTTTCATTGCACGCCGCGCTCAACGGAACGTTCATAAAAAGCGCTTGGCATAAACCCATGCGCAGGATTGTCCGAATTGCGGGCTGGGGCTTTCCGCTGGCATACCTCGTGATAAGGAAATCCAGGTACAAAAGATGATCCAGCGTTGTGTAGACCATAGCCGATACCCAAGCCCTGTCACGCGCTTCAAGCCGGGATCCATTGAGCGCCTTTTTAAGGCTCAGGTTCGCGTACGCGCCCCGCTCGGTTATATCAATTAACGCGTCGTAAGCGATGCGGCGGGCGCTCATTGAAACGACCCGCCGAATAGTTTTCTGCTGTTCAGGCATGCGGCCGCGCTCATGCGTTTGCCGCCGGGGAACTGGAGCTCCAGTATTTCAATTATTCCGCCGCCCGTTATCACCAAAAGCCCCGTTTTAGGGCTGGCTTGTATACATTCGCCTGCAGCGGCATTTCGTTCTATAACCGTATCCGTTATGCGGGTTCTCCATATTTTAACGCGTTCGCCGCCAAAAAAGGCGTAAGCGCCCGGGTTTGGATTTAGGCCGCGTACGAGATCATGTATCTGTTTTGCCGGCTTGGAAAAATCAATTTTACCCGTATCCCTTTTAAGCATACCGCATTTTGTGGCCGATTGATGATCTTGCGGATAACGCGGCATACGGCCGCTCTCCAATAAATCAAGCGTTTGCGCAAGCGTCGCGGCGCCTAATTCCGACAGCCTGTCATAAAGCTCGCCCGCCGTCTCGTCAGCTCCTATCCTCGTCTTGCGCTGCAGGATGATATCCCCCGTATCAAGCCCGATATCCGTCAGCATTGTAGTAACGCCCGTCTCCTCTTCACCGTTGATGATTGCCCATTGGATGGGCGCCGCCCCCCGCAGCTTGGGAAGCAGGCTGGCGTGTACGTTAATGCATCCGTGCTTTGGTACGCTAAGATTATCGCTCGATAGGATTTGGCCGAACGCGGCCGTCACCATCAAATCGGGAGCGTACGCGCGAAGTGCCTGAGCGCCGTCGCCTGAACCGATCCGTCCAAACTGATAAACATCCAAACCATATTCAAGCGCCATGGTTTTTACAGGGGGTTCCGAAAGGCCGTAGCCCCTTCCTTTGGGCCGGTCCGGCTGCGTGAAAACCGCCGTCTCGCAGCCTCGTTCCACCAACATCCGTAATACCGGCACGGCAAACTCCGGCGTACCCAGAAAGGCGACCCTCATTCCTGTTCCTCCTCCATGTAACCCTCGGGCGGCTCCGTTATCAGGCGTGTATAGATTAACCCGTCCAGGTGATCATTTTCGTGCAGCACAGCACGTGCGAACAACCCTTCCCCCTTATACTCGCGCTCAATACCATGCCGGTCAAAAGCCCTCACCTTGACGAAATTCGGCCGAACGACATACCCGCTCTGCCCGGGGCTTGACAAGCACCCCTCCATACCACCCTGCTCACCAGATGTTTCTAGAATCTTGGGGTTAATCATCTCAATCAGGCCCTCGCCGCAATCAATGATAAACGCACGTCGAAGCACGCCTATCTGAGGTGCGGCAAATCCGGCCCCCTGAGCCTCGTACATGGTTTCCGCCATATCGTCCAGCATCGTCCAAAGCCTGCCGTCAAAGCGCTCCACCGGCCTGCAAACTCGGTGAAGGCTGGAATCCTTAAAGGTTAAAATACGGCGTTTTGCCATTTTTTCATCTCCTATAACTGCATATCAATTCGTTTTATTATCTTCTATTATAACGCATATGGCGGCTTGGAATCAACCCGCACGCAGCTGTAGCAAAAGCGCAACACACTTAATTTATGCGCGCTGTTGCATAATGTTTAAGGTTGTCCGCGCATATGATTAATTTTAGGGCGTTCCGCGCGGAAAGGAATGACGCCGCGGGGCCTTTCACTAAAACATATCCGACGGATTGATCTGTATGGATATTAATTCCTTCATATACCGTTCAGAAGAAAAGTCATAAATGCGTGAGAGTATCGCGGCAGTATGCGCGGTTCGCAACAGCTTTATAATGATTTGGCTCCGGAACAAGCCCTGCCTGCGCCTTACGGGCGAGGGGGTACAGATAAACATAAGCAGTTCGCGCGGATCCGCCCCTACGCTTTGCATGCGCTGTAAAACGGCTTCCTTTAAACTATCCGCATAGCTTGACGCGCTCATCTGCAGCGTTTCATCGTCGCCGCCGGTAAAAAGCAGCCTTATAAACAATGAATAAGGCGGAAACAAGGCGTTTCGGCGCTGCCTTATCTCATATTGATAAAAGGATTTATAGTCATGCGTAGCCGCGTATACGACAGAAGGATGATCTGGAGAATACGTCTGAACTACCACGGTGCCCGGCCTTTTGTCGCGCCCGGCTCGCCCGGCTACCTGGGTAAGCAGCTGGAAAGTACGCTCTGCGCTGCGGTAATCCGGTATATGCAGCGCCGCGTCCGCCGCGATTACGCCTACCAGCGTTACGTTCGGCATATCCAGGCCCTTAGCCACCATCTGCGTACCAATAAGCACATTCGCTTCCCCGCGCGCAAAAGCGCCGAGAAGCTTTTGATGCGCGTCCTTTGTCCTGGTTGTATCCATATCCATGCGAATGGCACGCGCGTTTGTAAAGCGCTTTAACAGCTGCTCCTCGACCTGTTGCGTTCCCACCCCGAAATACTTGATATACGGTTTGCCGCATTGGGGGCATTTAAGCGGAACGTCCCGCGTTTCGCCGCAGTAATGGCATTTTATGCGCGAATCGCTCTTATGATATGTCATGGATACGTCGCAATTCGGGCAATGAAAAACATGCCCGCATCCCCTGCAAGAGATAAAAGTGGAGTAGCCCCTTCTGTTTATAAATAGTATGGCCTGTTCCCCGGCGCTTAGGCAGCGTTGAAGCCCCTGATACAGCGGTCCGCTGAACAGCGTGTTGTTTCCGTTAAGGAATTCCTCGCGCATATCCGCGATTTTTACGCGTGGCAACGGCATTTTATTTACGCGCGACGGCATCTCAACAAGCTCGTATCTGCCCTGGCGCGCCCGAAAATAACTGTTAATTGAAGGGGTGGCGCTGCCAAGCACCAAGGCGCCCCCCTCAAGCTGGCAGCGCTTGGCCGCTACTTCTATGGCGCTGTAACGCGGCGCGGTTTCCGATCTATAGGATGGTTCATGCTCCTCATCCACCGCAATAAGACGCAGCTCAGGAAGCGGCGCGAACACGGCGCTGCGCGCCCCTACAACTACGCTTACAAGGCCGAGGCGGATTCTTCGCCACTCATCATACCTTTCCCCGGCGGAAAGGTGGCTGTGCAGAACCGCTACGCGGCTGCCGAACCGGCTGCGAAACCGGCCGACCGTCTGTGGGGTAAGCGCTATCTCCGGCACGAGAATGATGGCGCCCCCTCCCTGGTCGACGGCGTGCGAAACCGCCTGCATATATACTTCCGTTTTGCCGCTTCCGGTCGCCCCGTGCAGCAGGATAACGCCGGCCCTGTCGTCAATCGCCGCGCATATGCGTTCATATGCCGCCGATTGTTCGCAAGTAAGCGCTGCCGGCTCATCGGGAATAACGCTTATACCCTTAAACGGATCTCTGAATTTCTCACCGTTATCAGCCTCAAGTACGCCTTTTTTACATAGCGCGCGTAAAGCTTCACGCGCGTTGGGGATGAAGGCTAAGATTTCCTCCGCCGTCATGCGCCCTTCGGCGCGCCGAAAAAGCTCCAAAACTTCCTTCTGTATAGGCGCGCGTATCTTCCCTGCGGCTGTTGTGATGGATTGAATCGTCCCCTCAAAATCCGCGTTTTTCGCCAGGCGGTAGCGCGTAACGCTTTTTTCGCGTACGCGCGCGCCCCGAAGCTGAGCGGGGATCATGAGCCTAAGCGCGCCCGCAAGCGTGCAATGATAAATACTTGACATCCATTTGGCAAGCGCTATCTGCTCAGCTGACAGCACGGGATATGGCTCGAGCGTTTTTTTAAGGGGTTTGATCTGGAAGCCCGCCGCTTCCGCCTGTGGGACAACCTCCAATACAAACCCCTCAATATCCTTGTTCTTCCCGCCAAACGGCGCGAGTACACGCTGGCCGGCCTGCACCTGTAAGCCGTCCGGTATACGGTATGTGTACAGCCTGTCCACCTGCGTGTGAGCAATGTCCACGATAATATTCGCGTACATCTTTTTCCTTTATCGGCGGTCCGCCATAACAAGATCCAACAGCCAGTCAGCCGCCTCCTGTTTGGTTATAAGCTCGCTATATACGCTTGTACCGTCTTTCTTCCATACCGTAAGCGCGTTCGTCTTAGCCGCAAATCCCGTATCCTTACCGGAAACGTCGTTTGCCGCTATCATATCCAGTTTTTTTGCCGCTAGTTTTTTTAGCGCGTTTTCCCTGATGTTCCTGGTTTCCGCCGCAAATCCGACGACAATGCGCTCGCCTTTTTTTCGCCCCATCTCTAATAGGATATCCTTCGTGGGCTCCAGCTCAAGCGTTAATCCTTCGCCTCCGTCCTTTTTTATTTTATGCTCCTCTTTGAGCTTTGGCGTAAAATCTGCTGGTGCCGCCGCCATAATCAGCACATCGCATGCGGAAAACTCCGAATCAACCGCATCGTACATATCTCGGCTGGAGATTACGTCTATCCGCCGTACTCCTTCGGGCGTACTAAGCGCCGAAGGGCCGCTTACAAGCGTCACCTGCGCGCCGCGCGCGGCCGCCGCGCGCGCAATCGCAAAACCCATCCTCCCAGTTGAACGATTTGACAGATACCGGACGGGATCAATATCCTCCCGCGTAGGCCCGGCCGTTACCAGCACGCGCTTACCCCGCATATCTTCTTGCGGATTGAGGAGCTTCATTGTTCTGTTCACAATATCCTCCGGATCGGCCAGCCGCCCAACCCCTTGATCCCCGCAGGCCAGCGTACCCAGACCAGGCTCTATAAAAGTAAAACCCCTGCGGCTTAGAATCTCGATATTATGCTGAACCGCCGGATTCAAAAACATATGTGAGTTCATCGCCGGAGCGATTAAGACCGGCGCGCTTGCAGCAAGCAGCGTTGTGGTAAGCATATCATCCGCAATTCCAGCTGCGGCCTTCGCGAGAAAATTTGCGCTCGCGGGCGCTATAAGAAAAACGTCGGCCGAGCGCGCAAGCGAAATATGCTCCACCTCCCAAGGCGTTTCTCGATGAAACATGTCCGTTATAACCGGGTTTGCGCTCAACGTCTCCAATGTAAGGGGCGTAATAAACTGTGCGCCGGACTCAGTTAAAATAACGCGCGTTTCAACACCGCGTTTTCTCAGTCGGCTGACGATATCCGCTGCCTTATACGCCGCTATCGAGCCGGTTACGCCCAGAACAACGCGCTTCGCCATACCTTACCTCAAATCCTCTCCGGATTCCTCGGGCGAGGTAATCTTTAATTTACCCTTATACAATTCCTCAACCGCCAAAGATACAGGCTTTTCATCGCCAAGCCGCTCCTGATCGCTCAAAAGCTGCCTCGCGCGTTTAGCGACGGCCGTTACCAGCGTATACCGGCAGCCAACCTTGCTCATTAAATCATTTAAAGGGGGATGATTCATCATTTTAATTCACGCCTTCCTGATTAAAATTAATTGCATTGCCACATCTATCTGCCCGGCTGCGCTCTGCCTTGATGATTGCTTCAACATTATCAACGGCTTTACAGAGCGTTTCGTTTACCACCACGTAATCATAGCTAGGGGCCGCCGTCATCTCTTTAATCGCCGTGTTGAGCCGTTTTTCAACGGCCTCGGGCGCCTCCGTACCCCTTCTGAGCAGCCGCCGCCTCGCCTCGTTAATAGAAGGAGGGGCGATAAAAACCAAAATAGCCTCTGGATACGTTTCCTTTACGCGCAACGCTCCGTTCACGTCGATTTCAAGAATCATATCATGCCCGTCAATAAGCTCGCGTTCAACAAATTCACGCGGCGTTCCATAATAATCAGCGCCAAAAACCTTCACGTATTCGATGAGTTCTTTGTTTTTTATCATCTCCTCAAACTGTTCACGTGTTTTAAAATAATAATGTACGCCTTCAATCTCACCCGGCCTGCATTTACGTGTCGTGCATGAAACCGACAGCCTCAAATCCGGATTGCGCTTTATAAGCGATTTGCAGATAGTCCCCTTGCCAACCCCGGAAGGCCCGGACAACACGAAAAGCAATCCCCGTTGCGTCATTTTTGCACCTCTCATTGTTCATCCTGCGCGGCTTCGCTATCCTTGCCGCAAAGGCGGTTGGACAAGGTTTCCGTGTGGAGTGCGGATAGCGCGGCGTGGCCGCTGTCCATTACCACCACTGCTCTTGTTTTCCTCCCGTGGGTTGCGTCAATCAATCTGCCTTTCTCCCTGGTTTCCTGAATCATGCGCTTTACGGGCGCACTGTCCGGCCCAAGTATCGCCACGAGCCGCGCGATTGAAACCATATTTCCAAAACCAATATTTAAAAGACGCGCCATCTTAACCTCCTACTCCACATTCTGTATCTGTTCGCGTATTTTCTCAAGCTCGCCCTTGCCGGTTATTACAGTGTTGGTGATTTGAGCATCGTTCGCTTTAGAGCCAATGGTGTTCATCTCCCTATTTATCTCCTGCAGTATGAAATCCAGGCGGCGGCCCGCCGGCTCAGGCACGGCCAACGCCTCCCTCGCCTGCGTGATATGGCTTTTCAAGCGGGTCAATTCCTCATCTATGCTGGCTCTGTCGGCAAAAATCGCAGCCTCCATCGCAAGCCTCTCGTTATCAACCTCCGCTCCCTCAAGCAGCTTGGATATGCGCTCATTGAGCCTTGCCCTGTAATCTTCCACTACATAAGGCGCTCGCGCGACCATCTCATCCACCAGCCTCTCCATCGTATCGAAACGGCCGCAAAGATCCGCATACATCTGCGCGCCCTCTTTTTCGCGCATTGTCATCAGTTCATTAAGCGCCAGTTGCGCCGCGCCGCATGCAAGCGTTAGTACAGCGTCCTTATCCTCCTCCGCTTCAACAATATCCGTTACGTCCGGCAGGCGGAGAGCCGAGCTGAGCGTGATATCGTCCATGAGCCCAAACTCCTTCGCGCACTCCCCCGCTGAAGACAGATACTGGCCGAGAAGCGCGCTGTCGATGGAAACCGAACGCGCGTCGCGCCGCGTATTTTTATAATATAAGAAAATGTCCGCATGTCCGCGGGAAATCCCTTTTTTGATCAAAGCGCGGAGCGCATCCTCCACAAAGCTGATATGCCTTGGCATACGAAAATTCAAATCAAGGTAACGGTGGTTAACGCTTTTCATCTCAACCGTTATTTCGCGCCCGTCCAGTTCAAGTTTTGCGCGCCCAAACCCGGTCATACTGTATATCACGTGTATAAACCTCCAGAATTTTCATGCTAACTTATTAATTATATCATTATTTTTTTAGGATGAAAACACCGCCGCTAAAACTCACTGAATAACCGATACAGTTCGTCTGTTCCGGGGGGGGCAATCCGGGTTCCATCGTTTAAAGCCACGCCCGCGCCCTCAACAGCCGCGCCGATTACGGAAGCCTGTACGCCCGATTTGCGAAGTTCTTTCGCCATCCTTTCGCCCTGCGGACAGGAAATCAACATGCACCCGCTGGATAAAAGGCGCATAGGTTCGAGCGAAAACGCCTCGCATATCGCGCGCGTTGTCGGATGAACCGGAATGCTTTCCTTATTCAGCTCAAGCCCGCACCCCGAAGCATAAGCCATCTCCCACGCGGCGCCGTATACGCCCCCCTCCGTCACGTCATGCATGGCGGTCGCGCCGGAACAAGCTCCCAAAATGCCTTCCTTTACAACGCTTACCATATTTATCATCCCTTTTGCTTCCTCGATCTGCGCCTGAGTTAAAAAGCCCAATCTTTCCTGAAAATCAGAAGCGATAACCGCAGTTCCCTCAAGGCCCGCGGTTTTGCTTAAAACCAAATCGTCCCCAGGCTTCATTCCGCCTGGGGTTACAGGCTCCCTGCCCAACGTCCTCGCGAGTACGGTTGCGCATGTAACCATACGCGTTACGCTGTCCGTCACCTCCGTATGACCGCCGATAACGTCGATGTTCGCGAGGCGGGCGGCCTCGGAAAGCTGATCCGCCACGGCGCCGATTTCCTCCTCCGTGGCCGTAGGTGGCGCGAGAAGCGTTACGAGAATACCGATTGGCTCCGCGCCTGCCGCTGCGGCGTCGTTGCAGTTTACATGCACGGTAAGCCAGCCTAAATTACCCGAAGCGGACGTTATCGGGTCCATGCTCATCACGGCCACGCCGCCGGCAAGATCCACCGCGGCGCAATCCACGCCGATTTGAGGCGAGCAGATAACCTCCGGCCTTATATGCCGGAACTTACTCAGTATAAGCCGTTCCAGCGCTTCGTTGCTTAATTTACCAAGGCGCATCACGCTTCTCCAATCATACTAAAAAATTCTTCTTCCGTTAAAACGGTTATTCCAAGTTCCAGGGCTTTGTCCAGCTTGCCGCCGGCCTTCTCCCCGGCGATTACATAATCCGTCTTTTTACTGACGCTTCCAGACGCCTTGCCGCCAAGCCCGTCTATGAGCGATTCAAGTTCCTTGCGCCCCATCCGTTCCATCGAGCCGGTAACGACAAAGGTTTTGCCGCTTACGGGGTTAAGGCCCGTGTGCGCCTCATCAATAACCTTTTGTGGGGATACGCCGCGCTCAAGGAGCAAATCCACCTGTTCGGATATGGACGGATCGTTAAAGAAGCTGCGTATGCTGTCCGCTACCACATCCCCGATATCCGGTATTTCCAAAAGCGCCTCGCGCGAAGCCGTACGAACCGCGTTGAGGGTTCCAAAGCACTTTGCCAGATCCCGCGCGGTTTTTACACCGACATTTGGTATGCCAAGCGCATAAATAAACGCGCTTAGCGGGCGCTTTTTGCTCCCTTCAATCGCATTTATCAGGTTCGCGGCCTTCTTATCCCCAAATCGAGGCAGTGCTAAGAGCTGTTCCTTCGTCAGGGCGTAAAGCGCGGGAATATCGCTTAATCCCAGCTCCTCTGCAAGAAGATCTGCGGTTTTGCCCGAAAATGTTTCGATGTCCATCGCGTCACGCGAAGCGAAATGTGCCAGCCTGCCTACAAACTGCGGGCGGCACGAGAGAGAGTTTGTGCAATACAGGTGAACGCCCCTGTGCTCGACGTGCGCGCCGCACGCGGGGCATACAACAGGCTTTTCAACAGCCTGTTTGGGATCGTCGCCATTTACGCTGCCGAGTATCTCAGGTATAACGTCGTTGCTCCTTCTTATAAAAACGCGGGAGCCAACGCCTACCCGTTTGCGCAGGATATCATCATAATTATTAAGCGTTGCGCGGCGTATGGTCGCGCCGCAAAGCTCTACGGGCTCAAGGTGCGCAAGCGGCGTAAGTTTGCCCGTGCGCCCAACCTCCCACGTAACGTTCTCCACAATGGTGGTGGACTCCTCGGCGGCAAACTTATAGGCCACAGCCCACCTAGGAAAACGATCCGTATACCCTAAAACCCTGCGCGTTTTCCAGTCGGTTACTTTAATCACCATGCCGTCGATAAGGAAATCCAGCTTGTCGCGGTTCTGCTCAGCTTCGTTTATTGCGGCAATTAGTTCATCAACATCATCATATATTTTGCTGTACGAGCTGACCGGCAAAGCGTTATCACGCAAAAACCGCATCATGCTCTCGTATCCTGTTAGCTCGGCCCCTCTGATCTCGCCGACTTGATAGCAAAAGCAATCCAGCCGCCTGCCTGCCGTCACCTTCGGATCCAGGTTCCGAAGCGCGCCGGCGGCCGCGTTCCTCGCGTTTTTAAGCGGTTCATCGGAGTTTTTATTAATTTTATCCAGCACGGAAAGGCGCATTACGCCTTCGCCCTGCACCTCCATAAACCCTTTATATGGAATACTTAATGGTATGGAACGTATCGTTCGCGCCTGTTCGGTAATATCCTCGCCAACCGTTCCATTGCCGCGCGTGGCGCAGCAGACAAGGTCGCCGCCGTCATAGGTTAAATTTATCGTCAGCCCGTCAAATTTATACTCAAGCGCGTAGCGCAACGCCGAAAGCTCCTCACCGGTGGAGCTCATGTATTCCGCCCGGATCCGTTTAACGCGTTTTGCCCAGTCCATAAGCTCCTGAGACGTTTTCACTTTGTCCAGGCTCCAAAGCCTCGCGGCGTGCGTATGCGGCCTGAACGCTTCGATTGGCGCACCTCCCACCCTGAGCGTCGGCGAATCCGGCAGCACCGTGCTTAACTCGCCCTCAAGCCGAACAAGCTCGTCAAAAAGCGCGTCGTATTCGGCGTCGCTGATTCGAGGGGCGTCCTCCTCATAATATGCGCGGGCATACGCATTAAGCTGTTTTATCAGCTCCTTCATTCGTTCCATCATGCCGTTACCTCCACTTAATCGGCCGGCGTGATGGGGGCGTAAGCCGCCGCGAACCGTTTTACTCCGCCGGCTCCAAAATCTATGGTTACGGTCATGGTATTGCCCGATCCGCTCACATCCATAACCGTCCCTTCGCCGAAGGCCGCATGGCGGACGCGTTCGTATGGGCTAAAGCTTTTCTCCGCCGCGGTAACGGCCGCCCGGCGCGCGGGCGCAGCGTTCGCGGCTGCCTCGAAGCCGCGGTGCATGGATGTGTTCACCCGGGGAGCAGCGCTTTTTCTAACCATTTGCTGTTGAACCGGCGCCGGGTGCTCGGACTTATCCTCGATAAGCTCATCCGGTATTTCGCTTAAGAATACGGAAGGCGCGTTATATGAGTAATCGCCGAACAAAACGCGCTGTTTCGCGTAAACTAGATGAAGCTTCTCCATCGCGCGCGTAATTCCAACATAGCACAGCCGGCGTTCTTCCTCCAGCGCGGAGATATCGTTTTTGGAGCGTGATGAAGGAAATATGTTCTCCTCCATACCCGCAAGAAACACGACGGGGAATTCCAGCCCCTTCGCGCTGTGCAGCGTCATGAGGGAAACCGCGCCCTCGTCTGCATCCATATTATCAATATCCGATATAAGGGATACGCTTTCTAAAAACGCTAAGAGCGAATCCGATTCCTCAGGCAGATCCCTCTCCACCTCCATCATGTTGCCTATAAGCTCGCGTATATTCTCCACGCGCGCCTCGCTCTCGCCGCGCTTATCTTCCTTTAAATACTGCTCATAGCCTATGCGTTCGTACAGCGCCTGCGCGAGTTCGGAAAGCTTCATACATTCCCTGAGCGCCATAAGCTCGGTTATCATGTCGGAGAACTGCTTGATCCTGGGCTGAACACGCTGAGAAAGCCCCGCCCCATCCATCGCGGCTATAAGCAGCGGAACGCCCTTATTTTCCGCCAGCCGGACAAGCTCCTGCATGGCCATATCCCCAATGCCGCGCCTTGGCACGTTGATTATGCGAGCAAGCGCCACATCGTCCGAGGGATTGGCGATAACCCGCAGATAAGCTAGTATATCCTTTATCTCCTTGCGCTCGTAGAACCTCGTGCCGCCATAGATCCTGTGCGGGATCCCGTAGTTAACAAACATGGTTTCGAGCACGCGGCTCTGCGCGTTCATCCGGTATAGAACGGCAAACTCGTTGTAGCCGCGCCCATTCCGCCGCCCCTCGAGTATTTTTCGGCATATGTAATCCGCCTCCATGCGCTCGTTGTTCGCGGCAAACAGCTCAACGGGCTCGCCGCCTTTGGAATCCGTCCAAAGCGTTTTGCGCTTTCTTGAAGCGTTGTTTTGTATCACATGGTTCGCCGCGTCAAGAATAACGCTTGAAGAACGGTAGTTTTGCTCCAGCCGCACGACCTGAGCGCCCGGAAAGTCCTTTTCAAACTCCAGGATATTACGTATATCCGCACCGCGCCAGCCGTATATGCTTTGATCGTCGTCGCCGACCACGCAGATGTTCTTGCGCTCCTTGCACAAAAGCTGGAGCATGCGGTATTGGGCCATATTAGTATCCTGATACTCGTCGACCAGCACATATTGGAATTTCTCTCGGTATTTTTCGAGAATATCGGCAACATGTTCAAAAAGCTCGATTACCTTGAGCAGAAGGTCGTCAAAATCCAGTGCGTTCGCGTCGCGAAGCCTTTTTTGATACCTTTTATATACTGCCGCGTACGTCTCGCCGTTTATGCGGTCTTCGTTGAGATAATCGATGGGATTGAGCGATTTGTTCTTAGCGTCGCTTATCCGCTCTTTGAGCCGGCGCTTGGGCAGCTCCTTCTCGTCGATGCCCATCTGCTTGATAATATCCGATAATACGCTCATTTGATCCGAATCGTCATAAATAACAAAATTCCTGTCGTAACCAATCGCGTCCGCGTCTCTCCTGAGTATGCGCGCGCAGCAGGAATGGAACGTGGTAAGCCACATATCGCTCGCTGAACCGCCCACCAGCGCTTCAACGCGCTCACGCATTTCCCTCGCCGCCTTGTTCGTAAACGTCAAAGCAAGTATATTCCACGGCGCGACGCCGTGTTTTTCAATTAAGTTGGCTATGCGGTACGTCAGCGCCCGGGTCTTACCCGAACCCGCGCCCGCTAACACAAGCAGAGGTCCATCTTTAAATTCCACCGCGCGGCGCTGCTCCTCGTTTAAAAGGGTTAAGTCCATTCCGTACCTCCGCTCAATGACTATAATAAAAACCATGTGTTTAATAACTATATTGATTATAACATATTTCGGGCCATGGTTAAAGCGACGCGTAGAAATAGGAAGGTTTTATATATAATCTGCCAAAGAGTTGATAAAAAAAGCATAAGGAAATCAACAAATCGTATCATGAGTTGCATCGTTATACGTTGACCAAACCAAATTCACTACGGGTAACCCAACCATGCAGGCTTATTATATCTGGTTTACATAGCAAATGCTTCACCGGCAGCCGGCACGCAAAGCTTCAAACCCTGCCGCATAAAATCAAAAAGGGCGGTTTCGCCTTACGCGCACCACCCTTGTCTGTGTTGTTAAAGCAAAAAAGCCTTCGTAAACCCCGCCGGGCTGTGCGTATCGCCGGGCCGCTTAACCTGGCTTATGACGGGTTAACCTTGCGCGCGTGTTTAAACGCGAAGCCGCGCGTTGAGCCTATCGCTTAGCGCATGGATTACGGCGTTCATCGCTTGCTGTATCTCCTCATCCGTGAGGGTTTTATCCTCCCGCGCGCGCAGCGTGAATGAATACGCCATGCTTTTCTCCCCCTCAGGTATGCCCTGTCCGCGATATACGTCGAAAAGCTCGGCGTTTTCAAGCATAACGCCATCCTGAGCGGTATTGATAACGCGCAAAATATCCGCTGATTTGACCTGTTCATCCACTACAACCGCAATATCCCTTTGCACGAGGGGATGCTTGGGAATCGGGCGGTATACCGTCCCCTTCCGCCTGTGCTTCATGAGCATGGCCATCGAAATCTCCGCTAAATACGCGTTCGATGGCAGGCCAAAGGCTTTTAACACCTTGGGGTGCGCCGCGCCCATTTCACCGATTACGTCCGTACCGCATACGATTAGCGCCTTCTGCCCGGGATGAAGATACGCGCCGCCGCCGTTAACAAATTCACAGCCGCATATGCCCAAGCTCTCCAAAAGCGCCTCAACGCTTCCCTTAAGTGTAAAAAAGCTCTCTTCGGCGCCGTAATAGGCCGCGCCCAGCAGCCTTCTCTCCTCGGGAAGTACGTTATTGTTATCAAAATGCGCGTTGCCAACTTCAAAATAACGGTGATGGCCGGTTTTACGGTTCGCGTTCAGGGCCAGCGTCCTGAGCATTCCGCCGATAAGCGTGGTGCGCATCAGGCTTTGATCCTCGCCAAACGGATTCATAATCCTTACCGCGCGCCTTTTTTCATCCTCCTCAGGCAATAGCAAAGCGTTAAGCTCGTGAGGCGACATGAAGTTGTAATTATAAATCTCATACGCTCCTTCGGCAGCCATTTGATCCTTAACCGCGTCGTCAAGTCGGAATTCCCCGGTCAAGCCCCCCCTGAACGTATCGCCGCGCATCATCGTCGGCTTTATATGGTAATACCCATAAAGCCGCCCGATCTCCTCCGCGATGTCCCAATCCGCCTCAAGCCCGTCCTCAATATCCACGCGGTAATGCGGAATGGTTATTCTAAGCGCATCCCCCATTACTGAAGAAGGGATGTTGATGGATTCGAGCAGCTGAGCCATGGCCTCCGGCGAATGCTCCTGGCCAAGTATCCTGTTCACATGCCGCCAGTCTATATCCACCTCGCGTTCCCGGATATCGGCGGCGCACACATCCAGCGCGTCTCCGACGACAACGCCCGCGCCAAGCTCTTCCACCAGCTCAACCGCACGCTCCAGCGCTTTCATAGCCGTTACGGGTTCGACGCCTTTGATGAATCTTGCCGCCGCGTCCGTCGTATGGCGCAGCTTTCTGGCGGTGGATCGGATGCTTGCGGATTTGAACACGGCGGACTCAAACAGGGTCGCCCTCGTGTTCTTAGTGATCTCTGAGTTTTCACCGCCCATCACGCCCGCGATTCCAACGCCCTTCTCCTCATCCGCAATTAACAGCATGTCGGGCGTAACGACGCGTTCCTTGCCGTCCAGCGTCGTAACCTTCTCGCCCTCGCGCGCGTTTCGCACCACGATATGCCCGCCGCTGACGCAGGATAAGTCAAACGCATGCATAGGGTGGCCGTATTCAAGCATGACCAGATTGGTGATATCCACAATATTGTTGATTGGCCTCATACCCGCGCTTTTAAGCTTCTTTTGCATCCAGCCGGGAGAAGGCTCAATCTTGAGATTCACAACGACCCGCCCGGTATAGCGCGGGCAAAGCTGAGTGTTTTCCACCGTTACGCTCGCGTACGCGGAAGCGTTTCCCTGCCCATAAATCTTCTTTATAACGGGCTCTTTGAACTTTTGCCCAAGCGCGGCCGCGGCCTCCCTGCAAATGCCGATAATGCTTTGGCAATCCGGCCTGTTGGGAGTAAGCTCAATATCAAATATCACATCGTCCAAACCCAGCGCTTGATCTATTGGCGCGCCGGGCTTAATTTCGCCCTTTAAAATAAGTATGCCGTCCGCCTGCGCGCCCGGGTAATCCTCATCCGTTATACCTATTTCCGCGCCCGAGCACAGCATGCCGCAGCTCATTACGCCGCGCATTTCCACCGGCTTAATTTTAACTCCGTTCGCAAGCAGCGCGCCGTCGAGCGCGGCGGGTACGCACGCGCCCTCAAACACGTTTTTCGCGCCGGTTACGATGGTTACTGGGGTATTTTGGCCAACGTCCAAAACGCAAATTTGGAGCTTATCCGCGTTCGGGTGCTTTTCGATATGCTGAATAATCCCCGCATATACGCCCGAAACGCCGGGCAGCTCGAGTTCCGCCCCGGCAATTTCAAACCCGCGCCACATCATGCGCTCGATGAACTCATCGATTGACACATTGAAATCCACATATTCCTTCAGCCATTTTAGAGGCAGTTTCATGATGCATTACCCTCCTTATCAAAATTGCGCAAGGAACCGCGCGTCGTTTTCATACAGCAGACGGATATCCGATATGCCGTATTTAAGATTTGTCACGCGATCCACGCCGATGCCGAACGCCAGCGCGTTCCATTCCCTCGGATCAAGACCGCAGTTTTCAATCTCATGCGGATTGGTTATCCCGCATCCCAAAATCTCGAGCCAGCCCGTACCCTTGCATACGCGGCATCCTTTCCCCTCGCACAGCGTACAGGAAATATCCACCTCGGCGGAAGGTTCCGTAAACGGGAAATAGCTCGGCCTGAAGCGAGTGCGAACGTTTTCACCAAACACGGCGTGTACAAACGCGTCCAGCGTGCCCTTGAGATCCGAAAGAGAAATTTTCTTATCTACAACAAGCCCTTCCATCTGCATAAACACGGGGCTGTGGCTTGCGTCCACCTCGTCCACGCGGAACACGCGGCCGGGGATGATAATCCGAAACGGAGGCTGCATACTCAAAAGAGCCCTGGCTTCGCAGGGCGAGGTATGCGTGCGCAGTACAACGCTGTCATTCACATAAAATGTATCCTGCATATCCCTGGCCGGATGATCCGGAGGGAGGTTCAGCTTTGTGAAGTTATAATCGTCAAGCTCTACCTCCGGCCCGTCAAACATCGTAAAACCCATGCCGATAAGCGCGTCGCGGATCTCGCGGTAGGTTTGCGTAAGCGGATGCAATCGGCCGCGGGCAATTGCGCGCCTGCCGGGTTCCGTAACATCAATTCTATCGCGCTGCATCCTTAGCTCAAGCATCGCCTCTGCTAAGCTTTCGCGCCGCCGCCCAATCTCCGCCTCCAGCTCCTTTTTCACCGCGTTCGCAGCCTGACCCAACGCCGCGCGCCGCTCCTTATCCAGCTTGCCCATGGTGCGCAGTATCTCAGTGAGCGCGCCGCTGCGTCCGAGCACGCGAACGGATACCGCCTCCAGATCCGCCTCCTCCTTTGCGTTTTTTAGGTTTGAAAGGGCTTCCAGCCTGATTTTTTCAAGTTCCTCGTTCATATGCCTTTCCTCCAAATAAAATACACGCCTCGTCCAAGGGACGAAGGCGCGTTCGTGGTACCACCCAATTTCACCCCGCTTGGCGGGGCCTCTTTTAGCTGTAACGGGCTTGCCCGGAGCAGGCTACGCGCCATACGGCTTCACCGGCTCGGCTCAGGAGCGAAATCGCGCATGGCCTTCGCGCGGACCGCTTTCAGCAAGCGCGGCCCTCTCTAAAGCGCTTATAGTCACGGCATTCTCCATCAACGCCTATTATTCATCCGATTATATGACGGCAAATTCCCGCTGTCAAGAAAAAACATCAGCGGCTTTAAACGGCTTATCTGAGTTATATTTATCCGAAGCTGAATGCCATTGCTTTATCGGTGCTTATATTTGGCTATCCACCTCTAAAACCTATGCCGGGCAACATATAAAAAAGCGAATGACCCGTCAACCTAATTCTTATGAATCTCTCAAAGGGAGCGAATCTTTCAACAACGGATTAAAATTCGGCAACATCGTCTAGACGCATAAAGCGCAAGTACATTAAAAATTCCTAGAAAAAAGACAGATTCCTTCCTTTTATGCAATCAAATGCAGCCGTTTCTCTTACCCCTTAAAGCACGTTCTTATCCCCTCGCGTATCGCGCCGGATACCACTTCTGAAACCATGCCGTGAAAACGCCCATCAATGCGGGTAATGCGGAATTAATCAAGCCTACATAAGGGGAAAGCCCTGTTCCCATTAAAATATACGTCCAAATCGGCGTAATGAGATACAATAAGCCCCAAGCGGCGGTCAAAATACGGTTCGTGCGGATGAACAGCGGGTTAAAATAAGCCCTTTCCTCACCGTAGCGCGGCGCGCTGTAATAGGCGGTCAGCGGTATACGGGGAAACGCTCCAAGGAACCACATCAGGCCGAAAATCAGATAACTGCCGGATACGATAAGCCTTGTATCCGCGCCGAGTAAAACCAACAACGACAGCCCTGCTACAATCGCGACGCTGATCCGTTCATAGATAACAGGCTCAAATGCGAGCCACAGCAACGGCACAGACGCCGCGACAGCGATCCCTACCGCGCTGCCGACAGTAGGGCTAATCGCCATTACCGTCCAAATGACAATCCACGGCGCAAGAAGTAGCAGCATATTCGTTTTTCTAACGGGATTATGCGCAGTCCGCTTCTCAGGCGTTCCTGCGCCAAACAGGTCATCCCACCTTAGCATGAGGTCAAAATCGCCCAGGACTTTATATAGGCGCTGAAACAGGGCGCTCTGACCGGATATTTCACCGCGCGCTATGGAACGCCAGACTGAATAGGGCGTTTCAATCCTCGTAGTATAAGGCTTAAAATCGTCCGTAACGACCTTCGAGCCTTTCTTGGTCAACAGGACTTGATAGGTTTTGTCAATGTCGGAATAATAAAATTCCACAATACGCTCCACGCCGTCCGGCCGATACAACGCCGCCATCTGCGTCGTAAAGCTCAAGCTGTCGTCGGCGGGCGTTCCAGAATCCTCTCCCTCGGCATTTCCCCAGGATGCGTCCGCCATTTTCTCAAACGCACCACGCGGGAACAGCGGCTCGGCAAGGCTCGCCCATGTGCCGGCACTAACGCTGCCGGCGGCATATTCCGCCCCCGCGCGGCGTACAACTTCTAAATATGCGTCTGTGCGGCCTTTTAGTTCCGGTACGCGGAATAACTCCCCCTGTCCGCAATAAATCGCCGTATAGCGTCCCTGTCCGCAAATCCGGTCATACATTGCTGTGACCGCTTCATAATTGCCTTCCGCCGTCCAAAAGCCGCAGGTTGATATGACAACGTGCTTTTGGCGGGATAAGTCGAAGCGTTGCGGATGCCCTCCGCCTCTGACGCCCTCAGCCATAAAGGGCAGAAAAAGTGGCAGCCGGCGGTCAATCAGGTTTTTTAAGCCGCCTGGAACGTTAAAATTATACAGCGGAAACGACCATATAATCACATCGGCCGCAAGCATTTTCGCAAGAATTCCGCTCATTTCATCGTTTATGGCACACTTGCCCGGCGTCTTGTTCCAACAAGCGAAGCAGCCCAGGCATGGTTTCACGTCGGCTTTCGCCACGTCAATAATTTGGGCGTCTCCCCATCGCGCTCCATCCAGGAACGCGCGGGTCAGGCGCATGGTATTGCTGCGTTCACCTTTAGGCGAACCGTTTAAAACTAAGACGTTCAAGGTTGCATCCCTTCTATAATTGTAATTGCTTTGTCTGCCCATTGTAAGCTCGCTTCATAGAACGCTTTACCGTAAAGTATCGAAAGCTCCCAAAACCTTAGCTTTCGTTCGTCGCTCATAACCGTTCCATACTCAGAGCTTGCCGCCCGGGCGGACTCGAGCGATTTTAGGCTTTCAAGGCATTGTGCGCGATATGCCCGGAGCATCTCGAGCGATTGGTCGGCTCGCACTTCTCCCGCAAAGAAGACGCGCATGAGAAAGGCGCTTCTAACGCGCATAGCGTTGGCGATATCCGTTTCCGGCACGGACAGCCATCTCATAAGCTCTTCTCTCCCGCCGCCTGTTATCGTGTATACTCTCTTGTTCGGTTTTTCACATTGAATCACGCGCTCGCTTATCAGCAGGCCTGCCCGTTCCATAGCGTTCAGCTCGCGGTAAACCTGACTGGTCTTTGCCTGCCAGAAAAACGAAAGCGACGCCTTAAACGCCTTATCCAATTCATATCCCGTCATAGGTCCATAATTTAAAAGGCCCAATAGACCGTACCTTAATGACATCTGTTATCACCTTTATATTATATTGAACTTGTTGATTATAATACAATAAGATTATTATAATGTCAAGCAACGCTGTTGAGTTGAAATTCTTTAAGACGTATAAAAGCATAAATTATGAAGCCTAAACCCTTTAACAGCGCGCTTTTACAAATGCCATATTCTATATACAAAACAATTTTCTCCCGTTTTGCTTTCAACTAAAAAGATGACCCTTAGGAAATAGATTTGAAATGTTAATATCCGCTTACGGTAGAATTTGTTTGATTAAGGCGCGCCAAGTATCGATGTTGATTGGTATCGGAAGAATTAAACGACCAGCGCGTGCGTATTCTACCATCGACAAGTTTAGACTAATCGGATATACCGAGTGCTAGCAGTTTTCTTGATGGTTATAAACCCCAAATATAAAGGATTGTCAATTTTTTCAAATTTTCGTATAAAAGATGATCCAGACCGGCGACAATAATATTCGCGCCTCATGAAGGCGGCGACTACCCCTTTACCGCCGACACGATGAGCATCATGGGCCTGCGCAGCTCATTCGCCATGCCAGGGACGGACTTTAGTTTTGTATCGTCCGGTTTTGGTTCTACAACATCCTCCAAACTAAAACCCGCCATAATCAAATCGCCTAAATAACTGGTCAGTGTTCGGTGGTATTTTACGACACGCTCGCCCAGAAAAACCGCCTCGCGCATCCCTTCCTCAAAATAGCGGTCTACCGGCCAATGGTCGATCTCACCCTGCTCGCCATATATCCAGTCCTGGCTGCCGTAAGCGGTAAAAACCGGATGCTCAACAGAAAAAACAAAGCTCCCGCCTTTTGCCAGCCAATGATAGGCTTTACGACACACCGGCTCAAACGAGGAAAGATAATGAAAGGTTAAAGAGCTGATAATTACATCAAATGATTCGGGCGCGTATTGAACGTCCTCAATTGGCACGCAAACATAGCTAACCCTCTCCGACGGCGTTAACTCTTTTGCGCGCGCAAGCATTTTATTAGAAATGTCTACGCCTGTCACCGAAGCCGCGCCGTTCTCCAACGCATAGCGGCAATGCCAGCCAAAGCCGCAGCCAAGGTCCAGCACCCTTTTACCGCTAAAGTCAGGGAGCAGCGTTCGCAGCGTCCGCCATTCCCCCGCGCCATCTAACCCGGATTTAGATCGTTCCATACCGCTATATTTTTCAAAAAAAGCGTCGTCGTCATATTTATTTTCTTTCATGGATTGCCTCCGAAAGCTAATTAGATTACACAACAAACGGCGGGCTTGAAAAGCCCTGCCGTTCGTTTATTCTTTTAAAATTACCCGGTATAAGCCATCCCGCGATGCGGTATAAAATACGTTATTTCCCGCCGCCGAACAATCGAGTGAAGAAATCGCCGATGGAGGCGAAAAAGTTCTTGATTCCTTCGGCCAGACCGGTAAAGAAATCGCCTACTTTGCTGGCGTTATTAAGCGCATCCGTCAAGGAAAACAGTTTATCCTTCAATACATCGAGATCCAGGTTCTGAAGCGAGCGGCACAGGGAGAGCAGCTTTTCAACCTGTTCATCCGTAAGCTCAATATTCAAGCCGTCCGCAATTCTGCGTATTTCCGCGCGGACCTGGTCGTCCGTCATATTCTTGAGCTGGTCAAGTATCTTTTTCAACTCGTTAACCAGCTTGGCGGCCTCTTCCTTGCCGATAACCTCGCCAAGTTCACCCGTTGTAATCAGCTCTTCAGCGCCGGCGTTCTTCGCGTTTTCATCCAGTTTTTTGCCCGTTATGTCTTCATAAGCTTTATAGATGCCCGTAAGCGCGGCCGTCCCGGAAACGGCAAACGGCGCGGACACCATAACCTTAGCGTCGTAAATACCGGCGGTGATAAGGGCGTTGGTATACATCTCTTTAGTACACCAATTGATATTATTGGTTGTTACATCCAGCCCTTTTCCATCGTCAAGCATGGTTATAAAGCTACATGAAAGCGCTACGCTGCCGATTTTTCTGTCCGGCACCAGCCCCTCGAGGTACTCGCGTTCTTCAGCGTTTGTAACCTTCAGCTCTTTGATTTCGCCCTCTTCAATGCCGAAATCCTTATAAATATTCTTTCTCTGCTCAGCGTCAAGGTTAGCGCCCATGGTAACGCGCTGCTCGCGCTCTTCGCCTACCTCGTCAGCCAGAGCGGCGCCCATGCCCAGGCTCATGCACATCACAAGAAGCAAGCCTGCCGCTATCAATCTTTTTCTCATAAAGAACACCTCAATAATCATACATTTGTTGCAGCCAAAAGATATTAGGTTGCACACGCCTATTATAACACGCCAAATTCATGCTGATTTAAAAGAATTTGTGAATGTTCCCAGCCGTAACGCCATTTTTCCATGCGTTTATTAAAAACGACAATATGCATTGATTTTTTAATATTTTAGCATCATAATAATGCTCAAGCCTGCAGCAAAATAAGATGATGGAGGAATTAAATTGACCCAACAAATAAAAAAACAGAAGTATTCGCGGTTTTCCTCAACGGCTAAACGGCTTATGCTTCGCGCTTTCATGATAGATTTGGTTATTATTCTGTTTGGGCTTGGGGCATTCTACTGGTTTCTCTATGTATTGCCTCGCTATTCTCCATCCGGCGAAGAACCGCTTGTTATACGCCCTACCCCAGCTCTTACCCCGCCGCCTGCTTCACAGCCATCTCAGTCGGCGGAGCTTGAGGCAACGCCAACGCCCTATATGGGAATGTTCGGCGCTCGGTTTCCGGATAAGTTTACGGATGGGGAAACCTTTATTGGCGAAAATCAGTACCGCAGCCCGAACATGAGCATCACTATAACCACAGGGCAGGCGTACGATTCCGTGTATTACGTGGCGGATGTGTACATTAAGGATATCAATACGTTTTTCACCGCCTTCGCAAGCGGGGATTATGAGGTTTTCAAACGCAAATTCCCACTGGATATCGCCAATGATAACGATGCGATATTCGCTATCTCAGGGGACTATTGCCAGCTCGACACGGAAGGGCTTGTAATACGAAACGGCGTGCTTTATCGAACAACCCCCAGCGACGAGGACGTTTGCATACTATATCACGACGGGGTTATGGAGGCATATGAGGATCACGACGTTAATATCGATGAAGTCATAAAGCGCGGCGCGTATCAGGCATGGGCGTTTGGCCCGGTATTGGTTAAGGAAGGTCAGGCGATTACCAAATACAGGGGCAATATGGCAAACTCGCATAACCCGCGTGCGGCTATCGGATATTATGAACCCGGACACTACTGCTTTATACTTGTGGACGGGCGGCAGGACGACTACTCCGTGGGTATGACGCTGCCCCAGCTTGCCGAAATATTTGAAGGCCTTGGCGTAAGCATGGCTTATAATCTTGACGGCGGCGCTACCGCAGCCATGTGCTTCGACGGCCGCCTTTACAGCAGACCGCACGACGGCGGAAGAAGATCCAGCGATATCATTTATTTTAAGGAGACAAGCAAGTGAAAAAGATTTTGCCCCACGCCGCTATCATTCTATCCTTTATGCTCCTGACACTTTTGGTGCTCGATGCGTTTAACCCGAATATGCGCTTTATCAACAACGATTCAACCAAAACGCTTTTCGGCGCGTTATGCGTTATCGCTATCGCAAGCAGCATTATACAGGTTGTGGATTCTCACGCGCGCAAAAAGGAGGATAAATAACAAGGGTCTAAACACCGCGATACCGGATTACCCAAATTGAAGGCGGAATCACCGCATCGCCGCGCGATTCAATAAAGATAACGCTCCCTTTAAGTATAATGTTTACGACTGGTATGTTCAGGCCGGGTTCACGCAAATCCAGCTTTCCCATCTGCGGCTTTTGCGGCGTGTCCCCCGCGCGGTAATTCATCGCTCTGTTCAGGCAGTCATGGTATGCGTGCGCAGGCGATGGAAACTGTTGAGGCATAAGGCGGCAAATACCATTATAAGCACAAGGGATACGAGCAGCATGTTTATGAGTATGAACCTTCTGCGTAATATTTTATCATGGATTTGACCTTTCAACGGATACCCTGCTTTACGCACAACGCTTGTTATAGGCTACCAATTCCGCTGCATGAAAACCCGTATCATCTTTTTTTTCGTGGTCATAATCTTCTTTGTAAGCAGATATAACATTAGTAAATGCTTAAAGGAGAATTTTTGATGAGTATAGAGCCTGCTTCTATGTCTTTCTCGGATCACACGCCCTATCCGCCTGTTAAAGTCTGCGGGCCGAATCCGCAATACGCGCGGTTAATGCTCAAAAACATCGCCTCATACAGCTCGGAAATGTCGGCGATAAGTCTATATATTTATAACAGCGTTATACTCAAGAGCGAATACCCTGATCTTGCGGATTGCTTCCTTCAGGTCAGCAAAGTTGAAATGCGTCATCTGGAAATTTACTGTCAATTAGCGTCGCTGCTGGGCGCGGATCCCAGGCTTTGGAGCTATTCGGGGAGAAAGCTAAGCTATTGGAGCCCGTCCTGGAACCAATATCCGCGCCTGATGCCGCAAATAATCGAATACGCGATATGCGGGGAATACGAAGCGATTGAAAGCTATAGGCGCCAGTCCGCCTGGGTACGGGATGAGTATATAGTAAACAATATTAATCGCATTATACTTGATGAAGAACGGCATATTGAGATTTTTCACTCAATGCTCGAAGAGCTTAGAGGCGTAAAATAACGGCGCAGTCAGCGGTTTTATCTGTTTAGCATATAATAAAAACGCCCTTGTAAAAATACGCGGGCGTTTTCTGTAAAAAGCGATTCGTAATGTACGACATAACGCGAATACGCTGCTATTATATTACCAATTCATGTGCACGCTCATTCCATAGCGCATCGTAGCACGATTGTATAAATTGATGGTGTTCGCCATCTTAAATAATTAAACAATTCAAGCCGTTAATACTTGCGCTTTCTTGCCGCCTCGGCCTTCTTCTTCCGCTTAACGCTGGGCTTTTCATAATGCTCGCGCCTGCGGACTTCGGCCATCAAACCAGAACGTGCGCATTTGCGTTTCCACCGCTTAAGAGCACTTTCAAGGGACTCGTTTTCACCTACACGAATTTCCATTCCTTTTCCCTCCCCTCTGATGCGACATTACAAATCGTACCGTTGCTATGAGCATAAGGAACTTTGCAAAACACACAATTGATATTATACTTCATCCGCAGTTTCAAGTCAACCAGTAAATTCCACGATAATCGCAGCAATTTTAGGCTCGCCTCCTAAATGGATAAACCGTTTTATCCCGGCGGCCATTCCAGGCTGCGCCCGCCCAGAAGGTGCATATGAAGGTGCTGCACGGTCTGCCCTCCGTCACGTCCCGTATTGACGATAATGCGAAAGCCGCTCTCATTCAGGCCAAGCTTCACCGCCAATTCTCGCGCTACCCGCCCCATAGCCTCAAATGCCCCGGCGTTTTCGCCGCCCGCTTCCATGATGGAGCCAATATGCGCTTTTGGTATTATCAGTATATGCACTGGCGCCTTAGGATCGACATCGTAAAAAGCTAGCGTTTCATCGCTATCAAGAATAATTTTCGCTGGAACCTCTCCGCGTACAATTTTACAGAAAATGCAGTTATCCATTTACCTTTTCCCTTTCTTTTTATGATGGCAGTCGTTCGCCAATAAGCTCTCCGTTTTTCATTCCGGTCATCCGTACCGGGAAAACATGGCCCAGCTCGCTGCGAACGCCGTCTACGCGCGTCATAACGTACGTATCCGTGTATCCCTTGAGCCTGCCTTCTTCCATTTCCTCAAAGAGTACGGGCTGTATTGTGCCGATAAGCCCTCCGGCATAGCGTTCCTCCATCTCTCTGGCCAAATCCAAAAGCCGGCGAACCCGGGCCTCTTTAATATCGGAGCGGATTTGATTAGGCATAACCGCGGCTTTCGTCCCCTCCCTTTTAGAATAGGGGAACGCGTGGATTCTTGAAAATGCCATATCCTGCGCGAATGCAAGCGTTTCTTCAAACGCCTCCTCCGTTTCGCCGGGGAAGCCCGCTATAATATCCGTAGTAATCGCGCAGCCCGGCATCGCCTCGCGAAGTTTTTTAACAGCCGCGGTGTATTCTGCGGTTGTATAGCGGCGGTTCATGCGCTTTAGCACCTCGTCGCAACCGCTTTGCAGCGACAGATGAAACTGGCGGCAGATCTTGTCATTTCCAGCTAATTCACTGATTATTTCATCCGTGAGCATGTTCGGTTCAAGGGAACCAAGCCGTATCCTACATATGCCGTCAAGCCCTTCCGCCTGGGCGATGGCGTCAAGGAGCGTGCGGTTGCCAAGATCCTTTCCATAGGACATGAGGTGGATACCTGTAAGTACGATTTCTCTGTACCCCCTGCGCTCAAGTTCCTCCATCTGCCGGCGGATATTAACCGGCTCACGGCTGCGCACCGGCCCGCGCGCGTAGGGTATAATGCAATACGTGCAGTACATGTCGCACCCATCCTGTATTTTCAGGTACGCCCGCGTGTGCTCGCCGGAAACGGCCGGTAACTCCTCAAACGAATTGCGTCCAGCGCTGAAAGCCTTAACACTATCCAGCGTTCGCCCGGTTTGAGACAGGTTTTGTATGTAACGAATGATCTCCCCCCGATCTTTAGTCCCCATCACCAGATCTACCCCGGGCAGCCCTGCAACCTCATCCGGCTTGCGCTGAGCGTAACAGCCCATTACAACGATAAACGCGTTCGGGGATTGCCGGCGCGCGCGGGTAATTAATTGCCTTGATTTCCTGTCGCTTATGTGCGTTACTGTGCATGTATTGATGATGTAAACGTCGGCCTGTTCCTGGAACGCGACGGTAGGGTGCCCATTACGCTCCAGAAGCTCGCGTACCGCCTGCGTATCGTATTGATTAACCTTGCAGCCGAGCGTATGATAAGCTATTTTCATGCGCTTTACCCCTCCAGTTCATACATCAGCATTGCCAACAGGGCGATCGGAGCCGTTTCCGTGCGCAAAATGCGCTTCCCCAGCGTTACCGGATGCCAGCCGGCTAATGCGAGCAGTTTAGCCTCCTCACGCGCCAAACCTCCCTCTGGCCCGATAAGAAAGCTTACCTTCTCTGGTGATTGCGCTCCGCGCAGCCGCCGTTTGAGGCTCGTATCCTTCTCCTCCTCATCCGCAAAAATCAGGAGCCCCGCGCCTTTTTCCGAAGCCTCCTCAAGTTTAACGGCATCATTAACCTTCGGTATAATCCCCCTCCCGCACTGTTTAGCGGCTTCATATGCGATTCGCTGATACCGCGTTACACGCTTCTTCATATCGCCCGCTTCCGGTCTGGCGACGCACCTATGTGAAAGCACAGGGACAATTCGGCTTATCCCAAGCTCGACCGTTTTTTGTATTATCAAATCCATTTTGCCCGCCTTTGGCAGGCATTGAAAGAGCGTAGCCTCAACGCTCGGCTCCGCGGCGCAGGCGGACGGGGCGCCAAGCGCGACGCGCAAGACCTTCCCGTCTAAGGTGATGATACGGCCCGTATACTCCATACCCTTGCCATCGAGAATGATTACAGCGTCGTCCTCACGCAGCCGAAGCACTTTTTTCGCATGATCCGCGTCGCTGCCGGTTATACAGGCCTCATTCCCGTTAATAATTTGATCCTCTCCGATAAAAAAACGGTGCATATCAAACCGCCTTCTGCGCGAGCATGGCGAACCAATCGCCGCTTTGAACGACGTTTACCAAATGTAGCCCACTGTCTTTTGCAGCCGCTTCAACCTGAGCAGCGCGGTCTGCAATAATCCCGGACGCGATGAAAAATCCATTCTTTTTGAGCATTTGTGGAATCATCGGCATGAGCGGTATAATCACGCCAGCCACAATGTTCGCCGTTACGATATCAAAGGGGGCATTGCCCCATTTTTCAGCCCATTTAGGCTCAGCAAGTATATCGCCGGTCTCAAAGGTAATATCCGGCTGCCGCAAGCCGTTTAAAGCCGCATTTTCCACGGCGACACGGCTGGCGGCGGGATCAATATCGATTCCAACGGCGGCTTTAGCGCCTAACAGCAGCCCGGCAATAGCAAGAATGCCGCTTCCGCAGCCGATGTCCAGCATGCGCGCGCCGTTACCCATATACGCTTCAATAAGCTCCAGGCACATGCGCGTAGTGTGGTGGTTCCCCGTTCCAAACGCCATCCCCGGATCAAGGAGGAGAACGACCCTTCCCTGCCGGTTAACCGGTTTTTCCCATGAAGGGCAGATAAGCAGCCGCCCTCCGACCTCTATAGGCTTATAATAGGCTTTCCAGTTGTTCGCCCAATCCTCTTCACCCACAATTTTATGGCTGAGGTTGAGCGAACCTAAGTCTATGCCAATGTCGGCGCTTTTTAGCTCTTGCATCCCCGCCGATACGGCTTCAAGCAGCGCCCGGTTTTCCGGCAGATCCGCCCAGTATGCGACTACGCTTGTATCGTTTTGCTCACCGATCTCATCCAAATCCGCAAAATCCCAATATTTTGAAGTCTCCTCCAGCAAGCCTTTAAGTTCTTCCCGCCCTTGCCTGATCTCTATCTGTGAAATCCCCAGCGCGTCAAGGCGGGCGTAAACAACGTCAACACCGGCGGCCGTGGTAGTAATCTCCAACTCAACCCAGTTCATTCCTTTTACCATGCCTTTCTTAATTCCATGATCATAATATAGTACATTTCGCCTGTTCAAGCAATAAGATCAAGCACGTCCCGAATTTTAAGGCCCGCGCCGGGATGTTGCTTAGATTTAATGTCGGCAAGCCTTGTAATGGTAAGCGATTATGTTTTTTTCGATTTTAGGTTCTTTATTTGAACATTCTATACATCATTTTACTTACTAGGGATTTTATATATAAATATATATCAAAACTAATTTACGTATCCCGCTTAAAATATATTATTTAAACGAATGCTAGAAGAGTTAAAGACATGTTTACTGCGGCGATGTAAATGCAATCCGAAAATCTTTAAAGTACTAATCAGGTACGGAAACTGTTTCGAAGGCTCCGGTCAACGTCGCTAAATCAGTGCGGCACGGTGAAAAGCCAAATTCTACTATAACGGATTTATGATAGCCTTAACTGTCTATGAACTATAGACGAAGCTATAAGAGTTGAGAGAAGCAGCATGCACCGTATTACATTGATAAAAAAGGATGTTCCCATGGCGAAACCCATGAAAACATCCTGATAAACATTTTTAATACCGAGGTACGATTTATCGCCATAAAGACGAACTTAGACCGTTCACGGATACAAGAGCGAATTATCTCTTTGAGAACTGCGGCGCGCGGCGCGCAGCCTTCAAGCCGTACTTTTTCCTTTCCTTCATGCGCGGATCGCGCGTAAGGAATCCCGCTTTTTTCAGCGCCCCGCGCAACGAGGGATCCGCAATAAGCAGCGCGCGGGATATGCCGTGACGGATAGCGCCGGCCTGGCCGGTCGTACCCCCGCCATAGACGTTAACCAACACGTCGTACTTGCCGTCGGTTCCTGTTAAAACCAGAGGAGCGCGGACTATCATTTTAAGCGTTTCAAGGCCAAAGTATTCCTCCAAATCGCGCTTATTAATCATAATGCTGCCGCCCCCGGGAAGCAGACGGACGCGCGCGACAGATTTCTTACGCCTTCCGGTACCTAGATATTGAACCTTCTCCATCATCTGTTTCTCCTTCCCATATTACTTGAGCACGAGCGTCTCGGGCATCTGCGCCGAGTGCTGGTGATCCGTTCCGCGATATACGCGCAGCTTTTTGAGCATTTGCCTTCCCAACGGGCCTTTGGGCATCATGCGGCGAACAGCCTCGTAAACCGCAAATTCCGGCTTTTTCTCCATCAGCGTACGGTACGAGGTCTCCCGGATTCCTCCCGGATATCCCGTGTGGCGGTAATATTTCTTTTGATCAAGCTTGTTCCCCGTAAGGGTAACTTTATCCGCGTTGATAATAATAACATGATCGCCAGTATCAACATGCGGCGTATATATTGGCTTGTGCTTCCCGCGAAGTATGGCGGCAACCTGTGAAGCGAGGCGGCCTAATACCATACCGTCCGCATCGACAACATACCACTTACGCTCGAGGGTTTCGCGCTTTGCCATATAGGTTTTCATGGCTTATCCTCCCAAATGGTAAAATCATTTCGTAAATCCATTTGCTATTATGCGTTGCAGCTGCTACCGGGGCTGTGGCGCATACCGCCAATCATAATAAACACACAAGCTTTATTGTAAACAAGCTTGTTAACGCTGTCAAGAAAAATTCTGAAATTATACCGGTTTTTTGAAGAATCATCTCAACGCCTCTTTAATGAGCGCATCGCTCATTGAAGAAGCGGGAAACCTGTTTGGCGCAGCGCCTCATACAGCACCACAGCCGCTGAGTTGGAAAGGTTGAGAGAACGCTGCCCTTGCATCATGGGTATGCGTATCGCGTCCTTAGCGCGCCTGCTGAGTAAGCCTTTGCCCAGGCCGGCGGTTTCCTTGCCGAATACCAAAAAATCGCCGTCCTGATAGCGCGCGTCTGTATAGCGCGCGGCCGCGTGGGTTGAGGCCAGATGGAACCGGCCTCCCTCATGCTCTCGTTCAAGCTCTTCAAAGCTGTTATGATAATGGATCTCAAGGCTATGCCAATAATCAAGCCCCGCGCGTTTGAGTTTTTTGTCGTCTATCTCAAACCCGAGCGGCCTCACCAGATGAAGCGCACAACCCGTAACCGCGCATGTTCTTGCGATGTTGCCCGTATTCTGCGGTATCTCAGGCTCCACTAAAACGATATGGAACATTGTAGCCCTCCGTTAAAGGCTCAAATTACAGGATAAACCGCTGGAGATCCTCAGCCGCGTCCGTGTTGGCAAAATGCTCCTTAACATAACGGCCGTCAACTGTAACGTCTATCAACGGATGCTCCCCGCCCGCGTTAAACGATATATCCTCAAGCAGGTTCTCGATTATTGTGTGCAGCCTGCGCGCGCCGATATTTTCCGTTGTTTCATTCGCGGTAAAGGCGTAGCGCGCGATCTCCGTCAGCGCGTCGTCCGTAAAGGAAAGGTTCACGTTATCCGCGCTTAACAGCTGAGCGTACTGTTTTATAACGGCGTTTTGCGGCTGCGTCAAAATCCGCTTGTAATCGTCAACGGTCAAGGCATTTAGCTCTACCTTTATGGGAAATCTGCCCTGCAGCTCTGGGATAAGATCCGAAACCTTTGAAACATGGAAAGCGCCCGCCGCAATAAACAGGATAAAATCCGTTTTAATCGGCCCGTATTTCGTGCTGACCGTGGAGCCCTCCACAATGGGCAGGATATCGCGCTGCACGCCCTCCCTTGAAATGTCCGGGCCGCTCCCGCCGCGGTGGTTTGCGGCGATTTTGTCTATCTCGTCAATAAATATTATGCCTTCCTGCTCCGCCTTATCGAGCGCCTCGCTGATAACGGAATCCATATCAATCAGCTTTTCAGATTCCTCCTGAATCAATATTTTGCGAGCCTCCCGCACGGGAATATGGCGCGTTTTCTTTTTTTTGGGTAGGATGCCGCCTAGCATCTCGTTGACATTTAGGTCAATGCCCATCGCAATCATGGTATCGCTGCCAGTGGCGGACTCGGATACCTCCACATCCACCATCTGCCCCTCTAAAACGCCTGCTCGAAGATCGCGTAGTATGGCTTCTTTTTTTGAAATGCGCTCCGCTTTTTCCGTTTCGTCAAGCTCCGGCTCAGGCGGCTGAGCGCCCGCGCCGAGCAGCAGTTGGATGGGGTTTGCCGGCTGCGCCGCGTGCTTTTTACGAGACGGAGCTAAAAGATCCGCGAGCCTCTGCTCAGCGGCGGCTTCGGCGACCATGCGCACCTGCTCAAGCTTATTAGATTTGCACAGCCGTATCGAAGCGTCTACCAGATCGCGTATCATGGAATCCACATCGCGCCCTACATAACCAACCTCGGTGAATTTCGTCGCCTCTATCTTTACGAACGGCGCTTCCACCAGCTTTGCGAGCCTGCGCGCTATTTCGGTTTTTCCAACGCCTGTCGGACCTATCATAATGATGTTTTTAGGCGTTATCTCATCACGCAACTCGTCGCTTAGCCTGCTGCGCCTGTACCGGTTGCGTAAAGCTATCGCCACAGCTCGCTTTGCCTTATCCTGCCCGACAATATACCTGTTGAGCGCTTCCACTGTTTCCCTCGGCGTCATCATATCTATACCTCCTCAACGGTAAGGCGGCCGTTGGTAAACACGCATATATCGCTGGCTATAAGTATGGATTTTTCCGCAATTTCCCGGGCGGAAAGACCGGTATTCTCCATCAGCGCTTTGCCGGCGGCCAGCGCGTACATGCCGCCTGAGCCGATGGCGGCCACGCCGTCATCCGGGCTGATGACCTCCCCAGTCCCCGATATAACGAGCAGCTCATCCTTGTCCGCCGCTATCAGCATGGCCTGAAGCTGCCTCATTGCCTTCTCCGAACGCCAATCCTGCGCCAACGAAACCGCCGCGCGCCTGAGCCCGCCGCTGTATTGCTCAAGCTTCGCCTCGAACCGCTCGCACAGCGTAAAGGCGTCCGCAACGGAACCCGCGAAGCCAACCACTACTTTATCATGATATAACCGCCGTACCTTTTTGGCGTTATGCTTCATAATCGTTTTTTCCCCAAGCGTAACCTGCCCGTCACCGACAACGGCGCAGTGCCCGTCGCGGCGGACCGCTATAATCGTCGTTCCATCAAAATTCATATATGTCGCCCTTTCAAAAACTCGCTTTCAAATTATCATAGCATATCATAAGCATATATCCAGTCAATGATGCAACACTTTACATTATTTCCTCAATTATGTCATGAATAACGTTTAGTGCCGCTCGGCTATCGCCGCCTATCGCGCCTGTTTATGCCTCGGCGCCCCCTCGACCGCTTCAATCATGAAGAATCATCGACTGAAAATCCTTACCCGCGTAACCACTGTCATTATGCGCCAAACCGCCTTAGCAGTGCGGCGCGTGAAATCAACGGGGCTCAGCCCTCGCCATGTTCAAAACACCGCAAGCCCGCTTGAAGCACTCTCCACATATTCCTCCACACCGGTTATCTGCCCGGCGAAGTACAGGCCTGGTCGCGCCGCCGCGCTTAACCCCATTTGAGCTTCTTCGGTGAGCGAATGAATGTGTTGCGGTGCATTACCCATAGCGGTGAAAGCGCGCCGATTTCAAGCCGGGTAAAGGCCAAAAACCGGTTTTTGTTCTCCAAAGAGCAGGTTTGTTTGAAAGCCGACATAGCTTGCCCTCCGCGTCGTCCCGGCGCAATTAAACGACGGCAAGATGCTTCTCCCCCGTGCGCTCATCCATTAACCCGACCGGTTTAAGCGGCCCGAACGCCAGGGTCATTTCCCTTACCATCTCCTCAACGGGCATGCAACCTTCAAACGCTTTCGCGCGTAGTCTCAAACTCATGCGGCCGTTCGGACCGCATCATGCATCTTTATCATCCTTTCTCGACGGCTTGTGCGCGTTTGAGCATTCCTTGTTCGTACAGATGGTATACGCCCCATGCTGGCCTATCTTTTGAACCATAAGCGAGCCGCATGAGGGGCATTTCTCTTTCGCGGGCTTATCCCACGAGGTGAAATCGCACTCAGGATACCTCTCGCAGCCGTAGAACGGCTTACCGTTCTTTGATTTGCGTTTAATTACGGAAGCGGAGCACTTTGGGCATGGGACGTCGATTTTTTCAAGTATGGGCTTGGTGTTGCGGCATTGCGGGAAATTCGGACACGCAAGAAACCGCCCGTATCTTCCCGTTTTATAAACCATCATCGCCCCGCATTTTTCACAGGGTATATCCGACACCTCATCGGGTATGACCACTTTTTCAATGGTTTGCGATGCTTTCTCCACGCTCTGAGCAAACGGCGCGTAGAACTCCTTTAGTACCTCAACCCATTCCTGTTCCCCTTCTTCAATATGATCCAGCCGCTCCTCCATCGCCGCTGTGAAAGCTACGTTTACGATGTCGCTGAAATTCTCCTTCATCAAATTCGTTACTACAAAGCCTAAGTCCGTAGGGGTCAGCAGCTTTTTCTCCCGGCGCACATATCCCCGTTCAATGATGGTGGATATGATAGGCGCATATGTGCTCGGCCTGCCGATACCCTTTTCCTCCAGCGCCTTGACAAGCGAGGCTTCGGTGTACCTGGGCGGCGGCTGCGTGAATTTCTGTTCAGGCAGGAGGTTCAATAAGTCAAGCGCTTCGCCCGCGTTCAGCTCGGGCAGCGCCACAATCTCATCCTGCTGCTCGTCCTTTCCCTCAGTATAGATTGCCGTAAACCCGTCGAACAGCGTGCGCGCGCCCGTTGCCTTAAACGTGCAATCGTTCGCCTGAATCGTAACCGTATTGGTTTCGATACGCGCATCGGCCATCTGGCTGGCTAGGAAACGCTCGTAAATCAGTTTATATAAACGATATTGATTGTTGCTCAAAGAAGCTTTAACCGTTTGGGGCGTATTGGCGATATCCGTAGGGCGTATCGCCTCATGCGCGTCCTGCGCTCCGGAACGGCCTTTGTAAACATTCGGTTTTTCGGGCGCGTACCGTTCCCCAAAGCGTTCACGTATGTTCGCCAGGGCCTGCTCCTGCGCTTCCTTGGCGATCCGAACGGAATCCGTACGAATATAGGAAATCAAGCCGGCCGTCCCTTTTCCCTGAAGCTCTACCCCCTCATAGAGCTGCTGTGCTACAAGCATGGTGTGCTTTGTCGTAAAGCCAAGCTTTCTTGCCGCTTCCTGTTGAAGGCTGCTCGTGGTAAACGGCGCGGGCGCGTGTTTATTCTTCTCCGACTTTTTTACGTCGGAAACGACAAAACCGGCGTTCCGACAGTTATCCAGCGCCTTATTCGCTTCCTCTTCATTCTTCAGCTCGGCCTTTTTGCCGTTATAGCCGAAAAACTTGGCTGTAATGGTCTTTTTTGATTTTTCATGCTTTAATTTTGCCGCAATCGTCCAGTATTCCTCGGGTATAAAATCCGTTATCTCCTGCTCCCTGTCACAAATCAGCCGCGCCGCGACCGATTGAACGCGCCCGGCGGATAAGCCCTTGCGCACCTTGGCCCACAGTATAGGGCTGATCTTATAACCGACGAGGCGATCCAAAACCCTCCGCGCCTGCTGTGCGTTTACCAGGTTTTTATCAACCGGGCGCGCGCCCTTAATAGAGCGTTTAACGGCGTCGGATGTTATTTCATTAAATACAATCCGGCACTTGGATTCCTCACTGAGCTTAAGCACCTGCGCCAGATGCCAGGAAATAGCCTCTCCCTCGCGGTCAGGGTCGGTCGCCAGATAGACTTTTTTCGCGTTCTTCGCTTCCTTCCTTATGCGCTCCAGCACGTCGCCCCGTCCGCGAAGGGTAATATATTTTGGCTGAAACTCATTGTCGACATCAACCCCAAGCTGGCTTTTGGGAAGATCCCGCACATGGCCGTTAGACGCTACAACCTTATATTTACTGCCCAAAAACTTACCGATGGTCTTCGCCTTTGCGGGCGATTCCACGATAACGAGCAAGTCAGACATCTTTGTATCCCTCCATATTCATCTGCATCCGGGCCTGAATCAAATGTTAAATACAATAAATCCTTCCCGGTAACTGCTTAATTATTCCTGAAAACTCTAGCGATGTCAAGGCGGAATTTAGCGCCGCTGGCTCATAGGAGCTTAATTCGCACAATTCGTCAAAGCTCTTCTCACCGCTTAAAAGCAGTTGATAAATCACAGAAAGCTCCTCCGGCAGGCTTAGAATATCCTGACCCTGCTTAGCCCCGTTGGCGGGTTTTTCGGCTAACCCGTATTCTATCAAAATATCATCGGCCCCAAATACAGGCTTAGCCATCCCGTCGCGTATAAGCCGGTTTGTTCCCGCGCTGCCCTGGTCCGTTATTCTACCCGGAACGGCAAATACGTCGCGGCCCTGATCCAGAGCGTAGTCGACCGTAATAAACGTGCCGCTCTTTTCCCCCGCCTCAACGACCACAACGCCGCGCGACAATCCGCTTATGATGCGGTTTCGTTGCGGGAAATGCATTTTGAGCGGCTTTGACCCCGGCAGGTATTCAGATACGACCGCGCCGCGCTCAATTAGTTCATAGTATATGCTTATGTTTGCGGCAGGGTACACGACGTCCACGCCGCTTCCCAACACCGCTATGGCGGGGTATTCGCTTTCGCGGCAGGAAAGCGCGCCCTCCGCCGCTATCGCGTCAATCCCATACGCCAGCCCGGATATTATGCAACAGCCCGCACAGCTTAAGTCATTGGACAAACTCCTTGCCGCGCGCGCCCCATAATCCGTGCAGCGGCGCGAACCTACCATGGCAACGGGCAGCCCGGCGTCCGGCCTGAGGCGACCTTTTACATAGAGCGCGGCGGGCGGATCGTAAATGTATTCAAGCAGCGGCGGATAGTCCGCTGCGGCTCTGGTTACCGTATCAATATTCTTCTGATTCAGCCTGGCAATACATGCATCCAAGAATCGGGGGGCGCAATATCGCATGAGTTTGTGATACTGGGTTTGCGTGATAATTCCTGTGTTCTTAAAATGACCCTTGGCGCAATCGTTATAGAGTTCCTCAATAGTATCAAAGCTGTTTAACAACGCGTATAATCTGCGTACATCGTGTTCAAAAACCAGGCTTAGCCATAACCAGCGGCGTTCAGCCTCACTATAATCCCTGACGGTAATCCCTCCCAAATTTACTTTGCGTATTTCTGTACTGAATTGCCTCGGCGATATGATCCTCTGTTATATCCTTTTCACCGCATAAATCCGCTATGGTTCTCGCTACTTTGATAATCCGCGAGTATGCGCGCACTGATAGGCCAAACCGGTTATACGCGCCTTCGAGCAGCGCCTCGCCCTTTGCGCCAAGCCTGCAATACCGCCTGAGCAGGCGGGCGTTAAGCTGCGCGTTAAAGCGTATCCCATCGTCTGAATAACGTTCCCTCTGTATCCGCCTCGCGCTTTCGACGCGCCGCCTTACGTCCGCGGACGGCTCGCCGCCTTTATACGCGGCAATATCCGCATACGCGACCTCAGTCATCTCAACATGGATATCGATTCGATCTAACAATGGCCCGCTTACGCGGCCTTGATAACGCAGGATCTGCGGCGGCGTACACCGGCACGTCGCAGTGCGCGAACCATAATATCCGCATGGGCATGGATTCATCGCGGCGACAAGCATAAACTGGGCGGGATAGGTGGATTTCGCGTTGGAGCGCGCTATTGTTACTATGCCGTCCTCCAACGGCTGGCGCAGCGACTCAAGCGTATCCTTGCGAAACTCCAATAGCTCGTCGAGGAACAGGACGCCGTAATGCGCCAAGCTTATTTCTCCCGGCAGCGCCCTCTGGCCGCCGCCAATAAGCGATACGGCTGAGGCAGAATGGTGCGGCGCGCGAAAGGGGCGTTCCTCAACCAGCCCTCCGCCAGCGGGCAGCGCGCCGGCTACGGAGTGGATTTTTGTGACCTCCAGAGCTTCCTCAAACGTCATATCCGGCAGTATGGAAGGGATGCTTCTGGCAAGCATGGTTTTGCCCGAACCTGGGACGCCCGTCAGCAAAAGATTATGCCCTCCGGCCGCGGCTACCTCCGCAGCGCGCTTTGCGCCCTGCTGCCCCTTTAACAGCGCAAAATCCGAGGCATACCGCACTGCCCTCCCATTCCATGCCCGGGGCGGGCTCGGCGCGATATCCGCCCCGCCCGTGATGAATTCCGCCGCCTGCTTCAGACTTTGCATGGGATAAGCGTGAAAACCGCCGATATAGGCGGCTTCCGCGGCGTTATCCTGCGATAGTATCCCCATGCGGAGCCCGCTTGCGTAAGCGTCGATAACCATCGGCAAAACTCCGCGTATGGGGCGGAGCTTCCCATCAAGCGCCAACTCGCCTAAGAACAAAAAATCGTCTATCCGTTCCTGAGCCAGCTGACCCGTTGCGCACAGTACGCCGACGGCTATGGGAAGATCATAAAACGTCCCTTCCTTTTTCTTATCGGCTGGGGCAAGGTTTACAACAATTCTGCTCGCTGGGTACTCAAAACCGGAATTCTGTATGGCGGCGCGCACCCTCTCCTTGGATTCGCGCACGGCGGCATCGGGAAGACCCACCGTTTCATAAGAAGGCAGGCCGTTGGATACGTCTACCTCCACCATCACCGCGTAGCCGGAAACCCCGTTTATCCCGTAACTGCGAACCCGTGCGAGCATGCTTACCTCCGTATCACCCCTGTTTTGCCTCACCTGAAAATACAAACAGCTTGTTCCCGATAAAATTGGCGATTATGCCGGCGGGAATCGCTATTAGCTTGCACAGGTATATCGCTTCAACTGTGAAGCCCATAACGTGAAGATCGCTCAAAACAATCACGTCCTTAAACAGCAGCAGCACTCCGTTATGCACTATGTAGGAAACAACGTTCACCGCCACAAACAGCAGGAATTCCTTTCGGGTTTGATACTTTCTGTCGTTTTTAAACGTCCAGCGCGTGTTGAACAGATAGCTGTTCAATACGCCGCAGCTGTACGATACCAGCGTGATAAGGGTAACCGCCCAGCCGTTTGATGAAGAATCCACGCTAAAAATCAATGTCAGCAGCGTGAAAACCACAAAGTCTACAACTGTATTGAGTACGCCCACCAGGCTGAATTTTATAAATTGAGCTATGCTTTTCTTCATATTCTTCGTTCCTTCAATCCTTAGTATCCCAGCGTCACGAGGCCATCCCCAGCGCGCGCGCTACCCAGTTAACGGCGTCCATAAGCCATTGGGGAAGCCCTTCGCCCAAAAACGTCCAGCTCGGCAGCCATTCCAGGCTCCTGATATACCCACCGGGGACCTCAAGGCCGGAAATAGCCGGATAAAACAATATGAACAGCGCGACGGACGCGCCCAGCCAAATCCATTTGAGACGGCTCAGGCGCGGATTGCGCTCCTCCGCCTCCTTTAATAAATAGACCGTTCCGAGTATGATAAAGGGCACCGTTGCGAAGTAATGGTAGATAAACGTGCAGCGGGTCACCAAAACCCACGGCAGGAAGTTGGCTCCCACGCCGACAAGCAGTATGAACAAAGCCTTATTCATGCGCGTTTTACCGCGTATAAGGCGTACCAGAAGCATAACCATGCCCACCGCGCATACCCACCATACAGCAGGATTGCCCATAGCGGATATGGTTGAAACATTTCCGGCGGCGGTATGCGTCCCCATATAATACCATATGGGCCTCAGGTTCAGCGGCCAAAGGAACCACGGCGCTTCATAGCTGTGCGTCGCGGTCAGAGAACTGTGGTAATTAAACATGAATTTCTGCACCGACCACATGCTGTTCGATTCCCCAAAAACGGTATAATGGGATTCACTCAGATAATAAGGAAGGTACGAAAGCGTATAGATAACAACGGGGACCGCTATATAGAACACACAGCACCATAAAAGCGTTTGAATCACCATACGCGGATAGTTCTTAACCTTCTCGCGCAGCGCCTCGTCGCCGGATTCCATGCATTCGCGGTATTCTTTATACCGTTTAAACAGCGATGCGAAAAGAATAACCGCCAGCCCCGCGCCGGCATAAATACAGATCCATTTGCTTGCCGCCCCAAGACCGAAAAACAGACCAGCCAGCGCAAGGGGCTTAAACGTTTTTCTCAACCCGTCCACGAAGAAATTCATGCAGTAATACTGATACATGTAATAAAACATCAGCAAGATGAAAAACACGCCGTAAACGTCGATGGTAGCGATGCGCGTCTGCGTAAAATGCATGAAATCAAACGCGAACAGCCCGGCCGCCAGCAGCGCGTAATCCGAGCGCTTAAAAATCCTTTTCGCAAACGCGTACAGGATTGGAACCATCGCGATTCCGAAAAGCGCACCCACTATTCGCCAGCCTAAAGCGTTCATGCCAAATACTGCTATGCCAAGCATGATAAACACCTTGCCGAGCGGAGGGTGCGAATTTTCATAGGGCGCAATCCCGTTTAAATGCTCATACGCGGTGCGCGCGTGGTACAGCTCGTCAAAATACATGCCATTAAGATAAGAAGGCTTGTCCGGTATCTGATCCGGCTCATCTATCAAATGTTCCGCGTCCGTATCGCCGGCCTGGGCTACGCGCGGCACGATAAACTTACCATCCGCGCCGACAAATGCGATTTCATTGAGCCAAATACGGCCGGATTCAACAGATAGCGTTAATTGCGACATGTTCATTGAGGTTGAAGAAACCGATTTCCACCTGAACATGCCCCCGTTTATCTGCTCGTATGTGATTTCATGCCCATCATCGGCCGTAAGCTTGAGCGTACCCTCGTATAACCCGCCGAAAACGCGTATTTCGTTGACGGTTACGGTTTCATCAAACGCCAGCACGACGTCCTCGCTTCGCGCAGTGGCCTTCCACGCCGTTTCCGGCGCTTGCGTAGTTCCCAAATTCACCAGAGAGATAATCGCGTAAACAGCGGTCAGCGCGATACAGAAAATCCAATCCTTCTTCGTATAGCGCAGCTTGTTGTCGTGCGGCGCGGGCAGTATTTCCTGCGCGGTACGCTTTCTCGGCTCGGGCGCGTCGTCCGGCTTTTTTATACCCGGCCCGGGCAGGGGCTTTCCCCGACTTAGCGCTTTGTCAGGGAAAAACACAAGCTGAGTGCTTACATACGTAAAGTACGCGAAAACGGCTACGGTAATCGCCGAGCCTATAAATGTTAACAGATCATACTGCGCGCCTCTTGCCTGTTGGTTTTGAACAATGACAAACGCGGCAAGCGCGTTGAGCAGCATGGAAACCGAAAACCCGCCAAAGCACAGGAACAGTCGCTTATCGCCGTATGCGATATAGGCGAACAGAAGCAGTATAACCGCCGGGAACAGGTACCGTTCATGCATATAATGCCCGAGCGTGAATACTCCGGCGATTAAAAACGCGGCGGCAAGCGTGAGCGCGTGCGGGTTTTTCCCCCTGCCTTTTATATAGAGCACTGCGGAATATACCACGCTAAGCGCAATAAATATCATTCCCCATTGCTGGTACGTAAAAATAAACAATACGTCTTTTGCCGAGTGCCAGTTGGCCCCGAGCAGAGCGAATAGGTTGAACGCCTCCACGCTGGCGTATTGGTATGAAGTAGTGGTCGAGGTGTATCTTTCGATAATCCAGGTCCACTCCTGGGTGGATTTGAACGGCAGCGAAAATAAGAATATCACCGCCACCGCCGCGGCCACCGCCAAAGCGGTATCCCTTAGCGCCTTCAAACGCCCGTCCTTTATATACATGATATATGCTACGGCCATTATAGGAGCAAATATCAGTGCCTGTGGCTTAAGCAGTATGGCGAACCCAAGGACTGTGCCCGCAAGAATATATTTGCGCCGCAAAAACAGGTAAATCACCAGCAGGATAAACAGCGTTAGAAGCATATCTATCTGTCCCCATCCCCCGGAAATAAAAGCGATAAAGGGGTTAAACGCGATAACGCCGCAGAGCATGAGGGAGGTTGATTCGCTAAAGCGCTTGCGCGCGAACTTATATACTAGATAGGCGACGGCAAGATCCGCCGCGATGGACGGGAGCTTAACTAAAAGCGCATAGGCGTCGGAACGGCCGGCTATCCCGAAAAGGTTGGCGGCGCCGCCGAGCAGCCAGAGTATGTACATATACCCCGGCGGGTAATCCGCGAACATGCCCGAAGTATAGAACTGGCCGGGGCCTTTATCCGCCATGGCCTGCGCCCAGCCCATAAAGCACCCGATATCCGACAGATGGCCATAGAATATCAGCGAGAGCAGGATACGCAGAACCAAAGCGGCCCCGAGTATAATCCAAAGGCCCGACGTAGCTTTCGTTTTTCCCGCGCCAAGCGAAAGCTGTTCCTTTTTCAGCCATTTGCTGCGGTATAAAAACGCGAACGCGGCAGCCGTCGCCAGTGATGAAAGAAGTATAGCGCCCATGTAGGGCACGCTTTCCCCGTCGTCGTTATCATTCGCACCGGCGTTATCGGTCTTTGCGGTTGAAAAATCGGAGAATACGGCGGGTTCTTCCTCAAGCGCCTCGACCTCTACGTTATCAAACCAGGCTTCGCCATAAGAAAGCTGGCCGAAACCGCCAATACGAACGGATACGGTCAACTCGCGCTGGTCTTTGCCGGTCAGCCCGACCAGTTCAACCGTCTGCCACTGAGTGGTATCGCCGAAAACGCCGTCGGACGTCGCGATGGAGTTTGAAGCTGAAATATTTGCGCCCGCGCCGCTTTCAATCCCCTTGGTCTTTATCTGACATGAGAGGCGGTAATAGGTATTCGGCTCGACCTTAATCTTTTGTGAAAGGCGCGCGTCATTTTCCGTAAGGTTGAAAATATGCACGCAACTGCCGCCAAGATCGGATTCAGCCGTATCAACCAGAACGCTTTCGTTATCCCAAAACCAAGCTTCAACAAACCATGATTCCGGTAAATCCTTTTTGCTGTTGATTTTTGAAAAATCTCCATTTTCAATCAAGGAGCTTCCGGCAGCGCCGGCGGTAACAGGAAATATGAATAAAAATAAGAGCAATACGGCGATTAACGGCTTAATCTTTGGCATATCCTTCCCTCCTATACAACTCATACCTGCTATAATAACATAAAAAGACCCGAATCGGGAATACCCGTTGCCTATATTTGGGGAGCAGCTGAACCGCGCCCTGTAAAACCGCTAAAAATGGTGAAAGTATGCCACATACTAATATCACGGCCGCTAGGTGAGGAGGTGTTTCCCAAGCCAAAATACACGCCAGTCAAAACCGCAATTCCCACAAGCGTGCAGAAAAGGAATCATCTTAAGTCTCTTTCTCATAATATACTCCTTATCCTATCTTTTTTAAACGGGAACTGGGCTTTCTTTTTCGATTAATCAAAAAATTTCTTTTATAACATTTTTGCCGTTTATTCATTAACATTCTCATATTCTTACCGCTTCTCTTCTCTATTTCTAAGTGTGATATTGAAAACCATCTTTCATACCCCTACCTTTTTTAAGCTCTTTTTAAGACTAACGGTAAACTCAGCCTTTAACGACTTTCACAATCTTATACTTAAAATGGTTTAATCGCTAGGATTCATTTTACAATTTCTTTTTTTATATATTGATTCAAACAGTTAAACAGCATGATTTTTTATATATAAAATTCTCAAGGCGAATGGAGCGACAATGTCAAAGCGTCATCCCATTTAAGGCAAACGATTAAAGTTAACACTTGTAAGATAGAGCGTACCACTTTAGATAAGCTTCGTAAACAGCCGAGGTTCTGAAAAAACCGGAGTTAATGTGCTTCACTAGGCTGTGAACGCGTTGATAACATGCTGGATACCGCCTCGCCCAACGTTCACCTCAACCACGTCGAACCTCGCCGGATAAGCGTTTAACCCACCATCGTTTAAATAGGATTGCGCCGCCTTTATCAAATTTAATTGCTTTTGACGCGTTACGGCTTCCCTTCCAAGCCCAAACGCATCCGATCGGCGTGTCTTTACTTCAACAAAAATCAGCGCGCCTTTGTGTTCCATGATTAAATCAATCTCGCACCTCTCCCCCCTGTAGTTGCGGGTTAAAAGACTGTATCCTTTGCCTTCAAGGTAGCGGAGCGCCGCATCCTCCCCCCACATCCCCAGTTCGCGCCTGTTCATGTGGCTGTACCGAGGATCTTGGTAATAAAGCTCTTTCTGTGTGCAGGGCATGGGCCGTACTCGCGGAGCGCGGCGATATGCGCCGCCGTACCGTAGCCCTTATTGGATGCGAAGCCGTATTGGGGGTACTCGGCATCCAGCTCGCGCATCATCGCGTCGCGCTTAACTTTTGCCACGATAGAAGCAGCGCCTATCAAGTAGCTGACCATATCCCCGTGTATAATGGCCGTTTGCTTGGCCTCCACGTCCAACCCTCTTATAGCGTCTACCAAAAGATGGGCAGGTTTTATCTCCATTGCCTCAAACGCCATGCTAAATGCGCGTTTGGTGGCGTTAAGAATGTTAATCCTATCTATAACATCATGCTCGACAACGCCAAAGCCGACGCAATTCGCGGCCTCTATGATAAGCGGGTAAAGCGCCTCGCGCCTTTTCTCAGATAATTTCTTGGAGTCCGTAACCGATTCAATTAACGGCTCGCGCGGCAGTATAACGCATGCCGCCACCACAGGCCCGGCCAAAGGGCCGCGCCCAACCTCGTCCATGCCGCCAACCAACGCGCCGCTCTCCCACAGCGGCGTTTCATATTCCGTAATCCGCTTTAAGCGCGCGCGTTCATTGCCGTTCATCCATAGTCCCTTCCTCCCCGAAGGGGTTATCAAAAGTGACGCGCGCGATTTTCCCCGCGCGGTATTCGTCCAGCACGATGCGCGCCGCCCGTTCCGTGTCGGGCGCGCCGCCGCTGAGCACAAAGCCGCGGCTAAGGCATACCGCGTTAAGCAGCTCATCCTTGGGCACGTCGGGCAGCGCCCTTTTATACCGGGCCGCCACCGCCCCGGGAACCATCGCGATAAGGTCGCTGAGCAGAGATGCGGCGAGCTGCTCCACGTCCATAATGTCATCCTTTATGGAACCGATATAAGCAAGCCGCCGCGCAAGTATTTCGTCCTCCAGCTTTGGCCACAGCAGCCCCGGCGTATCCATCAGTTCCAGATACGGGGTAATCTTTACCCATTGCTTGCCCTTCGTAACGCCAGGCTTGTCGCCCGCCTGAGCGCGCACGCCGCCGGCAATGCGGTTTATAAACGTGGATTTGCCAACATTCGGTATCCCTGCCACCATCACCCGCACAGTTTTGGAAATACCCCTCAGCTTCATCCTTTTCACCTGTTCGCCGGCTGCAGACTCAATCAAGGCAAGCGCAGCCTTACGCTGTGACTGGCTTGTAGCTACAAACGCGATGGCCCGCGCCCTTTCGCGTTCATAGCGCTTTATCCATAGCTTTGTCCTCTCCGGTTCGGCCAGATCGCTCTTATTGAGTATAATAACTCGTTCCTTTAGGCGAAAAAGCTCGTCAAAATCCGGGTTTCTCGTGGCCAAAGGCGCGCGCGCGTCCACCACCTCAATAACCACGTCAATCAACTTTAAATTCTCCAGCAGCATGCGCCGGGCTTTGGCCATATGCCCCGGATACCATTGAATCAGCATAAACTCTCCATGAACAACACCCCCCAAGCTCGCGATAGCGTATGGGGGGTGTAAACTCATTTTTTATTTCTCAACTATCCGCTCGGTTACCTTTGCGGCCTTACCTACGCGATCGCGCAGATAATAGAGCTTTGCCCTGCGCACGCGCCCGTGACGCACAACCTCAATACGGCCGATGCGCGGGCTGTGGTAAGGAAAAGTCCTCTCTACGCCAACGCCATAGGACAGCCTGCGTACCGTAAACGTCTTACGTACTCCGCCGCCCTGCATTTTGATAACGATACCCTCAAAATTCTGAAGCCTCTCACGCGAACCTTCAATAACCTTTACATAAACGCGAACGGTATCGCCTATCTCCAGCTTAGGGAGATCCGTACGAAGCTGTTCTTTCTCAAGTTCCCTGATAATATCCGACATTTTAAACTCCTTCCGCCATAGACGTTCATGCCCGCGCACCGAACAGAGGACCGCCCGTTGTCACAAACGCCATTATAGCATATGATTTTTTTCAATTCAAGGCGCAATGCCGCGCCCTTATTCGCATCCCAGTTCCATATTCGCCAAAAACCGCTTGTCTTGTACGGAAAGCTCTGCTTTAAGTAATAGGTCGGGGCGTACGGCCTTGGTTTTCAAAAGAGCCTGCTCCCTTCGCCAACGATTAATGGCCGCGTGGTTTCCGCTTAAAAGTACCTCCGGCACCTTTGCCCCGCAAAAATCGGCCGGTCGCGTATACTGGGGGTATTCCAGAAGCCCGGCGCTGAAGGATTCTTCCCGCGCCGACTCATCGCTTCCAAGGACGCCCGGAACAAATCTGCTCAAGCAGTCTATCAAAACCATGGCCGGCAGTTCCCCGCCCGTGAGTACGTAATCCCCAATGGAAACCTCATCGTCCATCAAACATAACGCTCGTTCGTCAATACCCTCGTAATGCCCGCATAAAAGCACTAGATCCGTCTCCCGGGCAAGCTCCTTGGCAAGGCTTTGAGTGAGCGGCTTGCCTCTGGGTGAAAGGCATATTTTTCGCGCATGCCTTTGTGAAACAACCGCGCTTAAGCAATCGGCGATGGGCTGTACCATCATCACCATACCGGCTCCGCCGCCAAAGGGATAGTCGTCCGTGTTCTTATGCTTGCTCGCGGAATAATCGCGTATATTGTGTACTTTGAAGTCCATAAGCCCTTTTTGGGCGGCTATGCGCAGCATGCTCGAGGAAAGCACGCCCGTAAACATCTCTGGAAAAAGCGTCAGCACGTCAATCCTCAAATAAGCCGACCTCCCCTAACACGCCCGCATCAAGCACAATCAGCTTATTCGCGATATCCACACGGCTTAGAAGCTTTTTGAGCGCGGGTATGAGCAGCTTGCGTTCGCCGCATATAACGTATACGTCGTTAGCGCCCGTTTCAAGCACTTCCGTCAATATTCCGTGCCCAGTTCCGCCGGTATCCATTACCTCGCAGCCGATTAAATCCGCCACAAAATATCTTCCTTCCGGCAGCTCGACAGCATGCGCCCTATCCACGCAAACGTACAGGCCGCGAAGCGCCTCGGCGCCTTCCTTTCCGTCAACGCCGCGAAGCTCAAGATAAACCGTATCCGGTTTTACGCCCACGCCCTCAACGCTAAACGGCTCGTACCCGCCTTCGCGCTCAATATATACCTCGCTAAGATCATGAAACCGGCCTGTGTTATCCGTCAGCGGTTTGATCTTCAGCGCGCCCCGCACGCCGTGAGGCTTTAAAATTTGGCCTATACGAAGGTACTCCATATTATACGATTTCAACCATGTATTTCTTGTTTTGTTTGATGGACGCCGCTTTGACTACCGTACGGATGGCTTTGGCAATACGCCCCTGCCTCCCGATAACCTTGCCCATGTCCTCCGGCGCGACGCTCAACTCGATGATAACCGCGCCTTCTTCTTCTTTAGTAACGGTCTTTACCTCGTCCGGCTTATCAACCAAATGCTGGGCGATATACTTTACGAGCTCCTCCATCGTTATCCTTCCTTCTAATTACTCGATAGCGCCGCTTTTTTTGAGCAGTGCGCGCACGGTATCCGTAGGCTGTGCGCCCTTCTTCATCCAATCGGCGGCTTTTTCATTGTTCACCTTGAGTTCCGCAGGCTCGGTAAGCGGGTTATAATACCCAATCTCCTCAACAAACGCCCCATCGCGCGGGGAACGCGAATCCGCAACCACGATACGGTAAAAAGGTGTTTTCTTAGCGCCCATCCTGCGAAGTCTGATCTTTAACATGTTCTTCTCTCCTCCTGAATTAACCTTGTTAGTCCATCTATCGAAAACGGAACGAGCTTAAACCTTACATGCGCCTCTGCCTGCTAAAACGCCGGAAGCTGTGAACATACCACGCATGCGTTTAACTGCCCCGTTATCTTCAAAACCCAAACGGAAAGCGACTCTTTCCTTTTTTCATCTTTTTCCTGCCGCCCGGCGAGCCCGTAAACTGCTTCATCAGCTTTTTCGCCGCGTTAAACTGATTTAAAAGCCTGTTTACTTCCTGAATCGAGGATCCGCTCCCCGCCGCGACGCGCCTCTTGCGGCTCGCGTTTAAAATATCCGGCCTGCGCCTCTCGTCCGCCGTCATTGAAAGAATGATCGCCTGCTGGCGCGCCGTATGCTTCTCGTCAATCTCCACATTCTGAAGTTTTGATGCGTCTACACCGGGCATCATCCCGAGAATATCCTGTACGGAGCCCATATTCTTCATCTGTTCAAACTGCTCAAGATAATCTTCAAGCGTAAAATCGTCGTTACGTATCTTGGATTCCAGCTCAAGCGCCTTTTTCTCATCAAATGCGGACTGCGCCTTTTCTATGAGGGTAAGCATGTCGCCCATGCCGAGGATCCGCGACGCCATTCTGTCGGGATAAAATGGCTCGATATCCGTCAGTTTTTCGCCCGTGCCGGAGAACTTGATGGGCTTACCGGTTACCGCGCGCACGGAAAGCGCCGCTCCGCCGCGCGTATCCCCGTCCAGCTTAGTCAATATTACCCCGGTAAGATCGATTTTTTCATGGAACGCTTTAGCCGCGTTAACCGCGTCCTGGCCCGTCATCGCGTCCACAACAAGCAAGATCTCACAGGGATTGACCGCCTTGCCGACAGCCGAAAGCTCCTCCATCATGCCATCGTCAATATGCAGCCTTCCGGCCGTATCGATAATAACGATATCGTTCATGTTTTTGCGCGCGTGTTCAACCGCGAGCACAGCCGTCTGCACCGGATCGCTTTGTCCGCGCTCAAACACGGGAAGCGCGAGTTTTTCCCCTACGATTTGCAGCTGTTGTATCGCGGCCGGGCGGTAAATATCGCAAGCGACCAATAAGGGGGATTTATTGAACTGCTTTTTAAGGTATCCTCCCAGCTTGCCCGACATCGTGGTTTTGCCCGCGCCCTGAAGCCCGGCCATCAGAATAACCGCCGGTTTCTCGGAGCCCAGCTCAAGCTTGAAATTAGAGCCGCCCATCAAAGCCGTCAACTCTTCATTGACGATTTTAATGACCTGCTGGCCCGGCGTCAGGCTTTCAAGCACCTCGGAACCAACGGCCCTATCGGTTACGGTTTTAATGAAGCTTTTAACTACGGTAAAGCTCACGTCCGCCTCAAGCAGGGCGAGCTTAACCTCCCGCATAGCTTCCTTTACGTCCTTTTCACCGAGCTTTCCGCGCCCGGACAGCTTTTTGAATATATTCTGAAGCTTGGTCGAAAGGCTGTCAAACGCCATAATCACCCTCCCAAATATCTCTGATCTCCTCAAGCTGCCGCATCAGCAGCCGCTCCATCTCCCCGCCGGAGCCGCGTTCCCGAATCAATAAAGCCATTTGATTGAGAAGTTCTCGCGTTTTTACCGTCCGCCCAGCTATCCTTAAACGCACCTCCATCTCTCTGAGCGTCTGAGCGCCGCGCCTTACCGCGTCCCGCGCGCCCTGCCTTGAAATCCCCTCTCTTTCCGCTATTTCCGAAAGAGAATAGTCTTCATTTACGGCCAGTTCAAGGAGTTTCCTTTGCCTTTGGGTCAAAAAATCCCCATAATAGTCGAGCAGACAGCTCAGTTCAACATGATCATCCATATAAACCTGCCGATTGCTATTGCTGTAAAGCCATAGACCTTTACACTTGAACAATTATATCGTAACGGGTAAAATAGTCAAGCTTTTTCTTTGTTTTTAATTCATTAACAAACATTTGCTGTATCAAAGCGTTAATATAAGCCGCGGCCCATAGGCGCGGCTTATATTAAAACATACCAAATGCACTGCAATCTGCCGATGAACAGCCGGTACCCGGCTTTATGCAGCCGCTGAACTCATCCGTATATCAGCGCTTCGGCAAACGCGTCTGGATCAAACGCCTGTAAATCGTCAATACCTTCACCAACGCCCACAAATCGAACGGGAAGGCCCAGCTCGCCCTTCACCGCCACAACGACGCCGCCTTTTGCCGTTCCGTCGAGTTTGGTGAGCACGATGCCCGTCAGGCCGGTCGATTCGCTGAATACTTTGGCCTGGGCGATGGCGTTCTGACCGGTAGTAGCGTCCAGAACCAGCAGCGCCTCGCAGCGCACCCCTAAAAGCTCCCGCGCAATAACTCGCCGTATCTTCGCCAGCTCATCCATCAGGTTCTTTTTATTATGAAGGCGTCCCGCAGTGTCGCATATGAGTATATCCCGCCCCTTCGCCTTATAGGACGCCGCGGAATCAAACACAACCGCCGCCGGATCAGCTCCCTCGCCGTGTTTAACGATTGGCGCTCCCGCGCGCTGAGCCCAAACCGTTAGCTGCTCGGCGGCGGCCGCGCGGAAAGTATCCGCCGCAGCCAGCATCGGCATGCTTCCGCGCGCGCTATAATAGTGCGCAAGCTTTCCGGCAGACGTAGTCTTTCCAACCCCGTTGACGCCCACCATAAGCAGTACGGCCTTTTCTCCATCGCTGATAAAGGGCTCCTCGGGCCGCATCGCGTCCGCAAGAATACGCTTGAGTTCACAACGCGCCCCTTCCGTATCGCGTATGCCCATCTCTTTTATGCGCGCGCGCAGGGTAACGAGCAGCGACTGCGTGGTATCCATACCCATGTCCGCCATAATCATCGCTTCCTCAAGCTCCTCGTAAAAATCCTCCGTAACGCGGTTATTGCCGGCAAATACACCGCTGAACACACTGTCCCGGGTTTTGCTCAAGCCTTGCTTGAGCTTTTGAAACCAACCCTTTTTTTCTTCCATATTATGTACATCCCTCCGTTAAGACGCTTCCTGAAACCGTGCTGATACGATTTTTGATACGCCCTTCTCCTCCATCGCAACGCCGTACAGGGCGTTGCATACCTCCATGCTCCCCTTGCGGTGCGTAATCAGTATAAACTGCGTATCGTCCGCGTAATCCCTTAAATACCCCGCAAAATTTGCTACGTTCACCTCGTCGAGCGAGGATTCAATCTCGTCAAGTATGCAAAACGCCGCCGGCTTAAGCCTGAGTATCGCGAACAAAAGCGCGATTGCCGTCAGCGCCCTCTCCCCGCCGGACAGCAGCGATAGAAGCTGCAGCTTTTTCCCGGGCGGCTGCGCGACGATGTCGATGTCACAGTTGAGTATATCCCCTTCGTCGGATAATATCAGCTCCGCGTGACCCCCCCCAAAAAGCTCTTTAAACACCGTTGAAAAATTTGCTTGTATACGCTTAAACTGCTCTTTGAATCGCTGTTCCATAGTGACGGTCAGCTCGCCTATCAGCGATTCGAGATCCGCGCCCGCCCGTTGTAAATCGCTGATTTGCGTATTTAGGGAATCGTACCGTTCCTTCAATACGCGGTAATCCTCAATAGCGTTCACGTTTACGTCGCCCAGTTCGCGCATGCTCAGTTTAAGCTCGTCCACGCGTAAATGGGCGGCGGCGATGGAGATTTCTCTTTCTGTGCGAGGGATATTGTCATACGTCAGCTCATAATCCGCCCAAATCTTGTCCTGCATGACTTTAAGCTCCATCTGCGCGCGGTTTAAAGCCAGCTCCTGCCTGTGCCCGCGCTCGCTCAACTCACTCAGCTCCTGAGCCAGGCGCTCCTTATCCACCCGCCTTTCGCCGATAACGCCAAGGAGCTGATCCCTGTCTTCCTCCAAAGCGCGAAGCTCCTCAACAGCGGCGTCCACCCCCGCTCTTGCGCTTCTAACGCTCTCTTGCAGCGCGTCAAGCGCTCCTCGCGCCTCCGCTCGACTGTCGGCCAGCCGTGACTTCTCCTTTTCGTTTTCCGCTACGCCATGCTCAATTAGCGTTATCTCGTCCGCCAAACGGCGGCGCTCCGTTTTCGCGGAGTCCCGCTCCTTTAGCGACGCCATAAGCTCAACCCGAATGTCCGCCGCGGACTGCTGCATACCAGTTAGCCGGTTCCTTAACTCGTCCAGCTCCCCTTGCGCGCGTTTTACGTCGTCCTGCGTGGAAACGTTTCCCTTCTCCAGATTGTCTTGGACGGAACGCGCCGCTTCAAGCTGCGCGCCGATGTCGTCCAGATTATCCTGTATCTGCCCGCGTTCAACCGCCAGCTTATCAAGCTGATCTGATGATCGCGAAACGTATTTTTCTACTATATCCATCTGTTCGCGCTGTTTAGTGAGGCGTATTTCCGCTTGATGCGTTTCTTCAGCATACGCTTCAAGCAGGGCCTTTTGCGCGCCAAGCTCCTGCTTTAGCTGTTCTTCACGGGCTTGCGCTTCCTTATACCGCGCGCGCGCCTCATTCACCCTGCGGGCAAGCTCGCTTATCTCCCGTTCCCTGCCCAGTATGCTAAAATCGCGCTTCGGCGCGCTGCCTCCGGTCATCGAGCCTCCCGGATTGATGATATCACCCTGTAGCGTTGCGATACGGAACGAGCCGCGAGCCGAGCGGCCCAGGGCGATTCCAGCGTCTAAATCGCGCACGATTACCGTCCGGCCGAGAAGATTTTCGATAACGCCCTGATAACGAGGTTCGTATGAAACCAAATCGGACGCGACGCCGATGCAGCCGCTTGCGTGGAGCAGCCCGCGCTCCGCGTCGGTAAGCGTGCGGGGACGCATGGAGGAAACCGGCAGAAGCGTCGCGCGCCCGTATTGCCTTTCCCTCAGGCGGTTAATCACGCGCTTTGCGTCTTCTTCCGTCGGCGTTACGATATTTTGAAGCGCAGGGCCAAGGGACATTTCAACAGCGGTTTCAAATTCCCCGGGTACGCGGATAAGCTCCGCCAAAACCCCCTCGATGGAACGTTTCAAGTCCAAATCGCGTTCACAGTCGCGCAGGATATTTTTAACGCTTGCATAATAGCCTTCATGCGCACGTTTCATCTCTTCGAGCACTTTGAGGCGGGAGGCCATCCCCCGGCTCTCCACATCTAACGCGCGTATTTCGCTTTCCGCTTCTGTTTTTATCCTGAGCGTTTCATTCAAGCGGGCAGAAGCTTCATTCTGAGACGCTTTGGCGCGCTCATGCGCGCGGCTCAGATCGAGGAATTTTTCGCGGCTCTCGCTAAACTCCTTTAACAGGCCCTCCTTTTCCTCCAGCGTGCTTTTTTCCTGCGCCTGAATATCCGCAAGCCTGCTTTTGAGAGAATCCCTTATTGCATCGTACCGTGACATTTTGCTGCGCGCATCCGAGAGGCGGTTCATGGCCTCTATCATATTAAGCTTATGAGACTCAAGCTCTCTTTCTTTTTCAGCAATGCCGCCCTCAAGACCGGCCGTCATGCCCTGCGCGGCATTCAAGCGTTCCTCTAGATCAGCGATCCGCCGCGTCGCCGCTTCATAAGCGCTTTGCGCGCCCCCTCCCTTTTCGCCAAGAATCCGCGCGCGCTCACTTTCCTCAGCGGCAAGCCGCTCTAGCCTTTGTACGTCGCGATCGATACCGCATATACGTTCTTCAAGCACTTTAACTTCCCCAGCGCTGTTCTCTACAATCCCCGTCATTTCAAGAAGCCGGTTTTGCAGCGCGCTTACAGCGCCGCTCAGCATTCGCTCCCTTTCCTCGTCCGCCGCCAACTCCGATGATACAGAGGTTTGAGCCGCGCTCAAAGCCCGGCATTCCTCCTGAATCTGCGCGGCCGCAGCCTCCGCCCCCCGGATGCGCGCGGTTACTTTTTCATATTGGCCAAGAAATATACTCAGTTCAAGCTCCTTAAGCTCCTCCCGCAGGCGCAAAAATTCCTTTGCCGCCGCGCTTTTAGCTTCGAGCGGACCAATCTGCGTCTCCATCTCAGCGAGTATATCGGCTAACCGGATAAGGTTCTTATTCGTATTTTCCAGCTTGCGCTCCGCTTCCTCCTTGCGCGTGCGGTATTTCATTATGCCCGCAGCCTCTTCAAACGCGTTTCGCCGGTCGTTAGATTTGTTTGATAGGATCTCTTCTACCTTTCCCTGCCCGATAATCGAATAGCCTTCCTTGCCTATTCCAGTATCCCGAAACATTTCCTGTATATCCCTGAGCCTGCATTGAACGCGGTTTATAAGATATTCGCTTTCGCCGGATCGGTAAACGCGCCTTGTAACGCAAACCTCCGAATAATTAACGGGCAGCCTGCCCGAAGCGTTGTCAAACGTTAGCGTGACTTCGCAAAATGCCTGCGGCCTACGTTGCTCCGTTCCATTAAATATCACGTCTTCCATTTTCGCGCCGCGCAAAGCCCGGGCGCTCTGTTCCCCGAGCACCCATCGCACAGCGTCCGCAATGTTGCTTTTGCCGCTCCCGTTAGGGCCGATTATGGCAGTGATACCCCGTTCAAAATCGATTTGTGTTTTTCGGGCAAACGATTTAAACCCGTTTATCTCCAGCTTGGTCAGCCTTAATCCGCAAGTTTCCATTTTTATGATAAGGACTCCTTTTGCGCCGGCCGTTGCCGAGCCGTTCATTATTATCTGCGCCTAAGGCGCAATTGATTTATCGTGCAAATGCGTTTCATAGCATCTTTTATAATCAATACATTCGGCAAGGTAACCGCCTACGCCCGGTTTTCCTGTATCAGGCCGTAATGCATTAGCGCCATCCGCGCGGCTCTCTGCCCAGCCTCCTGTTTTGATGCGCCTTCACCGCGCCCTATGAGCTCGCCGTTCACATATACTCCAATCAGAAACGCCTTGCGATGCTCGGGGCCGCTCTCCCCCTCAAGCGTATATTTTACCTGTCCCAACCGTTTTTTTTGTACATACTCCTGCAAGCTTGTTTTATAATCCTTAAGCGCCGCATTTTTGGCTGAGCGCTCAATAACCTTGGCGGAAAAGCTCATAACGAAGCCGCGCGCCTTATCAAGCCCTCCGTCAAGATATACCGCTCCTATAACCGCTTCAAGCGCGTTGGAGAGTATGGAGGGCTTCCCCCTGCCTCCAGATCGTTCCTCACCCCGGCTCAACTTGAGCGCCCCGCCAATTCCAAGACGGCAGGAAGCGTTGAATAACGCCTGCTCATAAACGGTAGCCGCCCTCAAGCGCGTCATCCTGCCCTCGTCGAAGCCCGGGTATCGCTCGTATAGATATTCGCTTATGCATAATTCCAAAACCGCGTCACCCAGAAACTCGAGCCGTTCATTATGATGCGCGGTTTTCTGGCAATCCCCCTTAACATACGAGGAGTGGGTCAGGGCCGTATCCAGCAGCCGAACGTCATTAAACCAATAACCAATCCGCTCCTGAACGCGCGCCAGTGATTCCAAGCGAGCAGAATCCATCGTTATTGCCTCCCGGGGTGCAGTATAATTTGAATGAGAGCGGGGGAACACCGGCTCCCACGCCCTTAAAACAAGCTATTATGCCGCAGCAATTATACCGCGGCTTTTAAAAACCATTTTGCAGACGCTTAACCGTAAGCACGCCGTTTATTTTTGGATGAAGCTGACGATATCGCCAATCGTGCGTATTTCCGGCAGTTTATCATCGGGTATCTCAATGCCAAACTCGTTTTCCAGATCCATAATCAGCTCAACAACATCAAGAGAATCCGCCTTTAGATCCTCAATCAGCTTGGATTCCATCGTTATGCTCTCTACCGGGACGTCCAGCTGCCTGGCAATGATTTCACTAACCTTGTTAAAGCTCATTTATACTACCGCCTTTCAATAGAACAATTACAGAAAACAGTTTATCTTTTCCTATGGAATCTGTCAATCCTCAGAATCCGGCAGAGCCGCCACGCCCTCGCGTATCGCTTCGACTACCCCCCCGTTCACCAATTCCCGCGCCTGGCGTATAGCTGCGCAAACGGCCTTGGCGTTGGAGCTTCCGTGCGCTTTGATTATACCTCCGTTTATTCCCAATAACGGCGCGCCGCCATATTCCGTATAATCCATTTTTTTCTTAAAGCGGCTAAACGCCGGCCTGCATATGGCCGCGCCGATTTTTGTAAGCGCGGTGCTTGTCAGCTCGTCCTTGAGCATGCCCATGAGCGTACCGGCCAAACCCTCCATAAATTTCAAAACCACGTTGCCGGTAAACCCGTCGCATACCAAAACGTCATAATTCCCTGAAACAATATCGCGTGCTTCGCAATTCCCCGCGAACCTGACCGGCGTATTCTCTAGCAGGCGGTATGTTGCCTTGGTCAGATCGTTTCCTTTTTCCGCCTCGGCCCCGTTATTGATAAGCCCTACCCTCGGCTCGCTTATTTGCATGACGCCCTTCATATAAGCCGAGCCCATCACAGCGAACTGCTGAAGGTAAGACGGCTTGCAATCCGTATTCGCGCCGCAGTCTATTAAAAGCACGCAGCCGTGCCTGGTCGGCAGGATTGGGGCGAGTGCGGGCCGTTTTACGCCCTTAAGCCGGCGGACTATCAGCGTTGCCCCAGCCAGCACAGCTCCCGTGCTTCCCGCGGAAACAAAGCAGTCCGCTTCTTTTAACGCTACCAGCTCAAGCGCCTTTACAAGCGACGAGTCCTTCTTTTTCTTAATGGCCACTGTTGGTTGCTCCTCGCAGGAAATGACTTGAGGCGCGTGTACGAGCTTCACGCGGCCGGAATAATTCGCAAGTTCACCAAGCTCGAGCCTAAGCCGCCCTTCGTCGCCTGTTAAAATCAGTTCAAAATCCGAATAAGCCCCAAGCGCTTGAGCACACCCCTTAATAATCTCCCCAGGGGAATTATCCCCGCCAAAAGCATCGACTACGATTCTCATAATATACCCTTTCCGTCCAATATAAAAATAGCATTATATAAATAAAAAAGCTTAGAAGTCTTCGGCCAATTCGTAACAACGAGCCTTCCCAAAATACCTGCGGGATCTTGAATGGCAAAACCCGATAGCGGGATTCCCTTTAATTTCATCCGTCTCGGCATGTGAGGGACAACCTCATCAATAGTATAAGGAAACTTCCTTTGCTTGGCAATAAAAAGAGACAAAATACCCGGCTTACATTTTGATTGATGCTTAGCCGATTTTAAGTTAAAGGCCCGTCAAGGCGTTTGTAAACAAGAGCGCCCAAACAAAAAAAGACACGACAAAGTCATGTCTTCATTCATTTAAATAACATCATAAAAAACAGCCGAGAAGCAAAGACCAATTTACGCCTTCGCCTTCTTCTCACCGTTATCCATTTGAATTATCTGCTTGCCGTTATAATAGCCGCATTCTTTACATACCCTATGGGCCAGCTTCGGCTTGTGGCACTGGGAACATTCCACGATACCGGGAACAGTCAGCTTCCAGTTCGCCCGGCGGGAATCGCGCCTCGCTTTTGATGTTTTTCTCTTAGGGACTGCCATGATTACACCTCCTTATCCTCGTTCAACAGCTGCCCTAGGTATTTAAACGGATGCTGAGCTTCCTCATCCCGGCCTGTATGAGCCGGCCCCGTTAAATCACATGAGCACTGCGCATTGTTTAAGTTGCGCCCACAATGTGGGCATAATCCACGGCAATCCTTGCGGCATACCGCATACGCCGGTATGTTGAGCAAGAGGCAATCCTGAGCCATTGCCGAAAGATCCAATTCTTCCCCGCTGAATAGATAGCTTTCATCCTCATCACCGCTGAGGGTTCGGACGAAACGCTCTTCAAAATCAACGCTAACGGCCTGATCAAGAGGCTCATCACAGCGGGCGCACCGGGTTTTGAGCACGGCGCTGATACGGCCCTTTACAAGAAACGCGCTGCCGTCATAAACATAAACGGCGTCAACCTTTACAGGGCCTGAGAACGCGATTCGCATTCCACCGTAATCGATCTCGGGCAGCGTTTGCGTTAAGCTGCATTCGCCCGACCTGCCCGGTAATTTCAACTGAGCGGCGACGTTTATCCTCATTGCGCACCTCTTTAGCTAACCTTACTTATTTTATCCGCCCAACCATTGTTTGTCAACACAATTTGCGATTTTAGCGTGGTTTAACGTGCTGTTTCACAACCCGGGCCACGCGCTCCGCCGTTCTAAGCGCGGGAGGCCTGCTCTCCAGCGCTTCAACGCACGATATTATTTGGCCAGCTTGGCCGTATCCCTTGCGATTACCATTTCCTCATCGGTCGGGATAACGTATACCTTTACGCGGCTCTCCGGCTTGCTGATAACAATTTCACAGCCCCTCGGCGCTGCGCGGTTATATTCAAAATCCACTACCAAGCCCAGATAATCCAACCCGGTAAGAATCTTTTCCCTTACCGCCTTATCGTTTTCACCGACGCCGGCGGAAAACACAATTGCGTCCACGCCGTTCATCGCGGCGGCATAAGCGCCAATATATTTTTTAACCTTATACGCGAACATATCCACAGCCAGCTTAGCGCGGGCGTTTCCGTTACGAGCCGCATCATCTAAGTCCCTGAAATCACTCGACACGCCGGATACGCCGGCAACGCCGCTTTTTTTGTTCATATACGCGTTCATTTCCTTAGTGTTGAGCGAAAGCTTATCCATAAGATACGTCACGATAGCCGGATCCATATCCCCGCACCGCGTGCCCATCGGCACGCCTTCTAGCGGGGTGAACCCCATCGACGTATCGATAGATTTGCCGCCCTTTACCGCGCAGATGCTCGAGCCGTTACCCAGGTGGCAGGTGATTATGCGCGTTTCCTGTGCCGGAAGGCCCAGCAGTTCAATCGCGCGCTGAGATATATAATAATGGGACGTGCCGTGAAAACCGTATCGCCGGATCATCAGGTCCGAATACGCTTCGTAAGGCAGCCCGTATAAATATGCCTCCTCAGGCATGGATTGGTGAAACGCCGTATCAAATACGCCGACCATCGGCGTATTTGGCATAATAGCGCGGCAAGCGCGTATGCCCATGAGATTGGCGGGGTTGTGCAGCGGAGCCAGATCGCAAATCGCCTCGATTTGGCGGATGACCTCGTCCGTAATCAGCACGGAGCCTTTGAACTTCTCACCCCCGTGGACAATCCTATGCCCTACCGCGCCTATCTCATCCATACCGCCGATAACGCCGGTTTCGGGGTTGACAAGCGCGTCAAGGACCAGCTTAATCGCGTCCATATGGTCGCGCATATCCTCATGGACTTCATAGCCCTCCCCCGCGGCGGGTTTGTATTTCAAAACGGAACCGCTGATGCCGATGCGTTCGCATAGGCCCTTGGCGATTACATGCTCGTTGCCCAAATCAATCAACTGATACTTCAGTGAGGAACTTCCCGCGTTAATAACCAGTATTTTCATTATTACTCCTCCTTATATGTTTTGCTGCGCCTGTACGGCGGTTATCGCCACAACGGAAACGATATCCTCAACGCTGCACCCGCGCGACAGGTCGTTGACGGGCTTAGCAAAACCCTGGCATATGGGGCCGACGGCCTCAGCGCCCGCAAGCCGCTGCACCAGCTTATATCCTATATTGCCCGATTGCAGATCCGGGAATACCAAAACGTTCGCTTTCCCCGCAACGGAACTGCCGGGGGATTTTAGCCGCCCAACCTTCTCAACCAGCGCGGCGTCCGCCTGCAGCTCGCCGTCCACATTTAAATACGGGGCCAGTTCCTTAACCTTCCGCGTCGCCTCCGTAACCTTATCCACCAGCTCGTGCTTTGCGCTCCCTTTTGTGGAGAATGAAAGCATAGCAACGCGCGGCTCGATTTCGCATAGAGCCTTGCCGGTTCGGGCGGATGATACCGCAATTGCGGCAAGCTGTTCGGCCGTAGGGTTTGGGTTTACCGCGCAATCCGCAAATATCATCACGCCGTTATCGCCGTAATCCCCGTTTGGAAGCTCCATAATAAAACAGCTTGATACGACCGATATACCCTTCGCCATTTTTATTATCTGAAGGGCGGGCCTGAGGGTGTTGCCGGTGGTATTGATTGCGCCCGCGACCATGCCGTCCGCCCTTTCATCTTTTATCATCATCGCGGCGTAAAACAGCGGATCCCGCATGAGCTGTTCCGCCTTTTCCAGGGTGACGCCCTTTTCCTTGCGCATTTCGTAAAAGCGCTCCGTATATTCCGCAAAATCCGAAGCCTTGATATGGTCGATAATTTCAACCCCGTCAAGATCAACTTTCAGCCCCTGAGCGGCGGCGCGAATTTCGGCCTCGCCGCCAATAAGGGCAACTCGCGCGATCCCCTGTTTTACTACCAGGGAGGCCGCCTCAATGGTGCGCTCCTCCGTACCTTCGGGCAAAAGGATAAACTTTTTGTCCGCCTTGGCCTTTGATTTAATCTGTTCAATTACCGGCATTTTGGGTTACTCCTTTCACAACTCATAAACCATATGATTATAAAGCCTCCAGCGGCCCGCTCCTGCCTGCGCGCTTTAGCATAACCGAATGCATTATACCACAACGGGCATTTGTTTTGCAGGTGAAAAGCATATATTATTGCTCAATAAAGCGCGGGGCCAATACGCCTTGCGAACAAATCAATATCGCAGGAACGTGAAGTTATGCGCAATTGAAAATTCGCCTCATGCCCGGGGATATTTTGGCAGGAGTTAAGCTTAATGGCGCAAGCGCCGCGATTGAACTTTAAACGTATCGCTGCCGCCTTATCGGCAGAGCGGATGGACTTAATCCGGCTGGGTTATGGTATAATCAAAACAGGAAAGGCGGTGGAAAATGGGCTGCGTTGGGATTATAGCGGAATACAACCCGTTTCATAACGGGCATCGATATCATCTGGAGCAGGCTGTTAAAAAAAGCGGATGCAGCCGTGTAGTCGTTGCGATGAGCGGATGCTTCGTACAGCGCGGGGAGCCCGCGATGTTCTCCCCTATTGAGCGTACACGGTGGGCGCTCGAGGCGGGCGCGCATATGGTAGTCGCACTTCCCGCTGCTTTTTCTTTAGCCAGCGCGGAAAACTTCGCTGTTGGCGGCGTTCGCCTGCTTGAGGGAACAGGCATTGTTACCCATCTGGCGTTCGGTACGGAAGAACCAGGCCTGCCGCTCCTGTTGGAGGCCGCGGGGATAGGGCGCGATGATTACAAACCGTTTCAAAACAAGCTTAAAGAAGAGCTCGCATCGGGCAAATCCTATCCGCATGCGTGGAGATCCGCCGTATTTGAGATCTACGGCTCAAGCGCCGCTGGAGTGCTTGACAGCCCAAACGCGGTGCTCGCTTTGGAATACCTGCGCGCAATCCGGCAATGCGGCCGCCCGCTTATCCCCGTTCCCATCAAACGCGTTGGAAACCGCCATGACGAACCGGGTATGCTAGGCGGCTTTAGCAGCGCAAGCGCGATACGCGCTGCGATACGCGCCGGCGATATGGAAGCTTTGAAGGCGGAAGTGCCGGATAGTGTGTTTCGGAGCGTACAGGCCTTGGTATCCGGCGGTAAATCCGTTTTATCAAACGATGAGCTTTCACCGCTTGTACTGTACGCCCTGCGCCGGATGCGTATAGAGGAGCTGATCTCCCTAGCCGATCTGTCGGAAGGGTTGGAGAACTTATTTTATCGCGCGTGCCGCCAGAGCACGTCATACGGTGAGATGCTCCAGCGGATAAAAACCAAACGGTATACGCTTTCGCGCATAAAGCGCATCGCGATGCGGGCGCTCACTGGAATTACCCGTGCCGATGAGGATATCTCCGGGCTTTTTTTGCGCGTGCTTGGCGTAAGGCGTGACGCTATGGATTTGCTCTCTTGTTTAAGCGCGCGGGCAAGCCTGCCGGTACTGCTTCGGGGCGAGGACGCGAAAAAGCTGCCCCACGCCGCGCAAAACGCGCTGGAGCTTGAAAAGCGCGTGATGGATATCTACGGCATGTTAATGCCAAACCCCGATCCGGCGGGGCTATACCTCAGGCACAGGCTTATCGTCGTGTAGCCGGTATACGGATGTATTTAAAAACGCTATATTAAACGTTGTGTTTAATGCTTTTGTAAACGTTTTTTTGAAAAAGACCCGGTGTTTAAAGGTCGGTCCAAATCCCGTGACGCCCGCCGGGCTATTTAAGCGCAATCCCGTTTTTTTGGAGAAGATTCTCAATAACCGGCAATGCCTCTAGCGCCGTTCTGCGCCCCTCCTCAATGCATTCCTTTGCCTTTGCGGTGGAAATGCCGCCGGTAAATCCTACCTGCGGGCGCAGCATAATTTCGGCGGTTTCCGTCCGGTTTTTTGACAGTTCACTTCCCATAATGTTCAGACATTGGTTCAAGACCTGAACGACGGAGGGATTATGGCTCCATCTCGTCTCCACCCCTGACGAAACGTCCACGCCGATAACAATATCCGCCCCCATCTCCCTTAAGGGGATGCACGGCACGCGCTCAAGCACGCCGCCGTCTACGCAAAGCCGCCCTCCAACCCGAACCGGCACGAAAACCCCGGGAATGGACATGCTTGCCCTTACCGCTTGATGCAGCCTGCCCTCCTTGAACACGACCAGCTCGCCGGTTTCCAAGTCCGTGGCCACGCATGTGAACGGTATCCGCGTTTGATTAAACTGCTTGTCATGCGTAAAAAGCCTGACCGTTTCCTGAAATCTGTCCCCGGCGACAAAGCCGCCGTGTTTGGGAAACGTCATATCGATATAGGATTTTGAGTCCGCGCTGATTACATACTTCTCCAGCAGATACATATCCGTGCCACAAGCGAAAACGGAGCCGATGATAGCGCCCATGCTGCAGCCGCAGACCATATCCACCGGGACGCCGTTTTCCATTAAAACCTGTATAACGCCGATATGGGCAAAGCCCTTGGCGCTACCGGAGCCCAGCGCGAGGCCGACCTTCTTCATATTTTAATCCCTCCATGCATACGGTTCAATATGCTTAAACACGCTGCCAGTATTATAACACTGTTCTTATGCGCGCTGCTCGTATATCTTTCCAAAGACGCCATGGCAGCGGCAAGAGACGGCTTCATTCTTTGGCGGGATATGGTGCTGCCGGCGCTTTTCCCGTTTTTCGTCTGTACATATATATTGCAGAAAACCAATCCGTTTACACGGCTCAACTCAAAAAAAACCCGTCCCGCAGTTTCATCCCTTCCCGTATTGGTGATGAGCTGCATGTCCGGCGCGCCCTCCGGCGCGCGGCTTTGCGGCATGTACGCCGGCTCAGGCCAGCTTGACCTCGGATACGCTCGGAATCTGGCCGCCGTATGCAACCTCGCAAGCCCCGTGTTCATCGTGGGTTCATTATGCCTGTCCATGCTTGAGGCGCCGCAGCTGGCGTTGCCGGTTGCGCTTGCGCACTATCTGAGCGCTATTTTGCTTTATCCGGCTGTTTTCATTTTTTCCGCCCCCAGCCACGAAACGCTTAAACCCCAAGAGCAATGTCGGCCGGAATACGCCGGCCTTTCAAAAACCATAGTCGACGCCTTAGGAAACGGCATGAAAGCCATGTTGCAGATACTCGGCACCATCATCTTTTTTATGGTATTGATACAGGTACTTGAACGCATACGCGCGCTTGCGGCCGTTGAAGGCGTATTGACAGCGGCGGGGCTCGGCGGCCCCGCGCTGCGCCCGATTTTTATCGGCCTTATGGAGATGACCAACGGCTGCCGCGCGCTGGCCGCCGCGCAGTTGCCCCTTAGCTCCGCGGCCGCGGCGGCGGCCTTTATCATTACGTTCGGTGGCGTATGCGTGTTCATACAATCCCTCGCCTTTATCCGCCTTAACCCTTTACGCTACCTGGGTATAAAGCTTACGCAGGCTTGCCTTGCCGCTTTGCTCGCCTATTTATTCTCATTATTATTCCTTGGCTCTCAAAGCGCGGGGTTCACTCTGTCCCCCGACAGGCTCAAAAGCAACGCCATGAGCGCAACGGCTATTCTCGCCTCTTCTATACTCGCATCCTCCGTCGTCTACCTTTATGCCGCAATCGCCGCTTCACGTAAACGCAAACCATCTGAATATTAGTTTAATTACAAAAGCCGAATCACGCAAAAGTGCTGTCGCGCGGGGGCTTAACCGAGCATATGACATATAATAATTAAGATAGAATACCTGTTAATGCTTTCGCGTTTACCTTAATAAACGTTTACGCACAGATACGTCAACGTTCTATCCTATTTATATTATGCGTTTATTTTTCTGTTGCGGACGCGTGATCAAGGGAGTATAATGGGGAACCAATGAAGGAACCGTGTGAAGCGAAGTTTGCTGGTGGAGGTGAAGCTCATGCTTGGTCTGCTGTTGGGCCTGGCCTGCGGGGGCGTAGAATTCGCGCTGTTGCAGGCGTTTACAAAGCGTTTGGTGGCCGGGGGCTCCATTCCGGTTTCCCTGGTGATTTTTAAGTTCCTAGCGTTATTTATATTTTTTGTCCCCTGCGCGCTTTTAGCGCCCCAACAGTTAGGCGTCGCAGGCATAGCTGCCGCAGCCGCGCTCATTATTTCATCCATCGTGAAATTCATCATACAGCGAAGGCGCGATAAAGCGCCCGGCATGCCCGGCGATGTGGGAGGGAATGCGCATGAATAAGGATATGGTTTTTTCGCTCGCTTTATTGGCCGCGGGCATACTCATCACCATACTTGGTTACCTCCTTTACAGAAAGAAAAAGCGCCTGCTCAAAAGCTCCGGCCCCGATAAAAAGCTGTCAAGAGGGAAGACCTTAGGTATAGCTGTGATGGTATTGGGCATATGGCTGTTTATTATCAAGCTTTTGCCGCTCCTGTTCGGCGCAGAGGCCGGAGGCGGGTTTCACGTTTCAATCTCTCCCGAACGCTATATGCTATGGGGTTATTCTATCAGCAGCACCGTCGTCATCACATGGGCGGCGATGGGCCTTGTGCTGACGCTGGCTGTTTTAGTGAGGATATTCGTCATACCGCGCATGAAGGATACTCCGCGCGGAATTCAAAACGCGCTCGAAATCGCCGTCGACGGTATCAGCCATTATACTAGCGACAAGGCCGGAAAGCTGGGCGAGAATCTTTCCGCATACCTGTTCAGCGTTGCGGCGCTGCTCATTGCCTGCGCCGCGGTGGAGCTTTTTGGCGTTCGGGCGCCGACGGCGGATATCACAATGACGCTAGCGCTTTCCATCATCACGTTCATTTTAATCAATTACTATGGTATCCGGCAAAAGGGCGTTAAGGGCAGGCTTAAATCCCTTGCCTCTCCTACCCCAATCGTTTTTCCGATAAGGATTATAAGCGATATCGCCATACCGGTTTCCCTCGCCTGCCGGCTCTTCGGCAATATGCTCGGGGGAATGATTGTAATGGATCTGCTTTACAGCTTCCTTGGTTCCGCCGGGCTGGGCATACCGAGCGTAATCGGACTGTACTTCAATGTGTTCCATCCATTGATACAGACGTTTATATTTATAACGCTGACGCTAACGTTCATCAACGAGGCGGCTCAAGCCGCAGATTAACCGTATGTGATAGGAGGAAAAAACAATGGATCTCGGAACTCTTGCAATTGGCGTGGCTATGTGCCTGCTCTCCTGCGCGGCCTCGGGCCTCGCTATGGGCCTTGCAACGGGCAAGGCGGTTGACGCCGTGGCCAGGCAGCCGGAAGCTTCCGGCAAAATCAACTCCATATTGCTGCTGGGCCTTGCGCTGACGGAATCCACCGCCATATACGGCTTTGTCACAGCGCTTATCATGATGTTTACGCTAGCGTAAAGCCGAAGGGAGCCGAACTATGGAAATCAACCTATTGGATATTGTGATACATGTTCTCAATATTCTGGTACTCTATATCCTGCTTCGCCTGCTTGTGTATAAACCAGTTCGCAGATTTATGCTGGAACGCGAAAACCGGATCCAGCGCCAATTAGAGGAGGCGGCGGCCGTTAAAAACGAGGCCGAGGAGCATAGCGCGAAAATTCGCCGGCAGCTTGAAAACGCGGATTTAGAGGCTCAGCGACTTTTGCGGGAAGGCAGCCAAAAGGCGAGCGAATCCGCTTCGGCCATTATTTCAGCGGCAAACGAACAGGCCGAAAAAACGCTTGAAAGCGCAAGGGAGCAAGCCGAAGAGGAACGCAGGCGGCTGCTGACCTCTCTGGAACCCGAAGTCGCTCAAATCGCTGTTGACATAGCCGGTGAGATACTTAAGCGCGAGGTCAGCCAAGAGGATAACCGTCGGGTTATTGAAACCTTTTTTGAAAAGGTAGGGTAAAAATGGCCATAAAAGCGATTATTAAAACGGCCGGACCTCTCGGCCAAGAAGAGCTTAACGCATTATGCCGGCATTTTGAGGGGATACTTGGCGATAAAATTGAGTTTACCGTAGAGAATTGCCCTTCGCTTATCGGCGGTTTCGCCGTCTATGTCGACGGCAGGATATACGACGCTTCCATGAGCGCACGCCTTAACGGAATGCTTAAGCGCGGAGAAAGCGTCGATACTACGTACGCGACGGACGAAGAAAACTTTTTGGAAACCGTCGGCGTTCACCTAAAAAATAAGCTTGCACTGCTCGAAACCGAGCCGAAGGTATATGAGTACGGCGAGGTACAATCCTCAGCGGACGGCGTTGTTCATATTAACGGCCTTGGCTCCAGCCTCTACGGAGAGCTTTTGGAGTTTAACAGCAACGCGTACGGTATCGCTCTGGAACTTTCGAGTGACGGCGTAGGCGCGGTCTTGCTCAACGGTGTGGACGCCGTGACGGCCGGCTCTATAGTACGCGGCACCGGCAGGGTGGCTAGCGTGGGCGTGGGCGACGCGCTGCTTGGCCGGGTGATCGATCCAATCGGCAGGCCGTTGGATGGCAAGCCCCTTACCGTTAACCAGTACAGGCCCATTGAATGCCCCGCGCCCAGCATCATGGATCGCGCTCCGGTAAACCAACCGCTGCAAACGGGGCTCGTCGGCATCGACAGTATGATCCCCATCGGCAAGGGTCAGCGCGAACTTATCATAGGCGACAGGCAAACGGGCAAAACAGCTATCGCGCTTTCCGCTATTTTGAACCAAAGCAAGAAGGGCGTCATCTGCGTATACTGCGCAATCGGCCAAAAAGCTTCGACAATCGCTCAATTTACGCATATGCTTGAAAGCCAGGGCGCGCTTTCAAACAGCGTAGTGGTAGCTTCCACAGCGAGCGACTGCGCGGCGATGCAGTATATCGCGCCGTATGCCGCGTGTTCGATAGCGGAGTATTTCATGTACTCGGGCAGGGACGCGCTCGTGGTGTACGACGATTTAAGCAAGCATGCTGCCAGTTACCGCGCAATGTCGCTTCTGCTGCGCAGGCCGCCTGGCCGCGAAGCATACCCGGGAGACGTTTTTTACCTGCACAGCCGTCTGCTCGAGCGCGCGGCTAAGCTTAAGCCCGAATTGGGCGGCGGTTCCATCACCGCGCTTCCCATCGTGGAAACTATGGCCGGCGATATCTCGGCCTATATTCCGACCAACGTAATTTCGATAACCGACGGCCAGATTTATCTTGAAAGCGAATTGTTCAACTCAGGCGTAAGGCCGGCTGTAAACATCGGGCTATCCGTATCGCGCGTAGGAAGGGCCGCCCAGCCCGGGGCAATGAAAAGGGTAAGCGGTCAGCTAAGGCTTGATCTCGCCCAGTACCGGGAAATGTCCGTTTTTGCGCAGTTCGGCTCCGATATCGACAGCGCGACCAAGCTCCTGCTCGACAGAGGAGAGCGTTTAACCGAGCTGTTAAAGCAGGATCAAAATACAATCTACCAGCTATCCGAGCAGGTAGCCATACTATTGGCGTTTTCCGCCGGTCTTTTCGAGCGAACGCCGATTCACGATGTCGGTCCGGCGAAGGAAAAGCTGCTCGAGTATCTCTATGAAAACGACAGAAGCATCCTCAACGAAATTGAAAATGCCGGCGAACTGACAGACGCGGGCAAAGCCGCGCTAATCAACGCAATTGAGGAATTTAAGCTTCAGCTTAAATCGGGGGCGGCGCATGCAAAACCTCAATGAAATCCGGCACCATATCCGCGCCATCGAGCAAACGCGTAAGATAACCAACGCCATGCACCTGGTTTCCACCGCGCGGATGAAGCGCGTAATGCCGCACGTGGAGTACAACCGGCTTTATTTTTCGCGTGTTCAGGCCGCCATGCAGGACATACTCTCGTCCGGCGACAGTCTTGAGCATCCCTATCTTGCGGAGCCGGGCGGCACGCGCACTACGTATATTGTGATCTCCGGCGATAAGGGTATGGCCGGCGGCTATAACAGCAACCTTTTAAACTTCGCGTGGGAGCGGATACAATCTTCTTCAGAGAAGGATCGGCATCTGATAGCGGCCGGCATTACCGCCTCCCGTTTCTTTAAATCGAAGGGCGTAATCCCGGACGCGGAGGTCTACGGCGTGTCGCAGGATCCGTCCCTGCTTAACGCAAGGCATATGACGCAGGATATTTTTAAGCTCTACGACGAGGGGCATGCGGATCAGGTATTCGTAATCTATACGGCCTTTTTCGGCACGGCAAAGTTTTACCCTAGGATAAGGCGGCTGCTGCCCATACAGATGAGCAGCTATCCCCTGCCGCTTTCCAGCCACGCGTCGCCTATGATATACCACCCGTCGCCGGAGGAGGTTTTTCGATTGCTGGTTCCTCAATATACAATCGGCATATTGTTCGGCGCTCTTGTGCAGTCCTATGCGAGCGAGCATTGCTCGCGCATGAACGCAATGCAAAGCGCGACGGAAAATGCGGATAAAATGCTAAAAAGGCTGCGCATTCAGTATAATATGGCGCGCCAGGCGGCCATCACACAGGAGCTTTCCGAGCTGGTAGGGGCTTTTGAGGCGTTAGGCAACAAGGAGGTATTCCATGAACAAAACTGACCCGGGCAAAACGGATTACGGCCGCATCGTGCGAATAAGCGGCCCTGTGCTGGAGGTGGCCTTTACCAGCCACGAGCCCGCCATCCATCAACTGCTTATCGCTGAGAACGGCGTGCATATGGAAGTGGCGACGCACGCGGCCCCAACTATCGTTCGCTGCATCGCTCTTGAATCAACGGATGGGTTAAAATGCGGCCTTAAGGTAACGGATACGGGGCATGGGATTCAGGCCCCCGTCGGGAAATCGGTTTTAGGGCGCGTTGTCAACGCGATGGGCATGCCCATCGATGACAAGGGTGAATTAACCCCCGAGGCGCATTGGGAAATTCACCGCGAACCGCCCGGATACCTCAAGCAAAACCCCGCTACTGAGCTTTTGGAAACGGGGATCAAGGTGATTGATCTTCTCGCCCCCTATGCCAAGGGCGGAAAAATCGGCTTGTTCGGCGGCGCTGGCGTTGGCAAAACCGTGCTTATCATGGAGCTGATACACAGCATAGCCATCAATCACGGCGGATACTCGGTATTCACCGGCGTAGGCGAACGGAGCAGGGAAGGCTGCGACTTAATTCGCGATATGGAATCTTCCGGCGTTATGGATAAAACCGCCTTGGCCTTCGGCCAGATGAACGAACCGCCGGGCAGCCGCATGCGCGTCGCCTTTACCGGGTTAACTATGGCCGAGTATTTAAGGGATGAAGCGCATCAGGACGTGCTGTTGTTCATCGACAACATCTTCCGCTACGTTCAGGCCGGCAACGAGGTTTCCGCCCTGCTTGGCCGCATGCCGTCCAGCGTTGGGTATCAACCGACGCTGGCTATGGAGCTCGGCCAGCTTCAGGAACGCATAACCTCCACGCAAAACGGCTCCATTACTTCGGTACAGGCCATCTATGTGCCCGCGGACGATCTTACGGATCCCGCCCCGGCTACCATATTTTCGCACCTGGACGCGACGACCGTTTTGTCCCGCCAGATATCCGAGATGGGTATATACCCGGCAGTAAACCCCCTCGAATCATCCTCCCGCATACTGGACCCTTCCATTATCGGCCAAACGCATTATGTGACCGCCAGGCGCGTGCAGCAATGCCTTCAGCGCTATAATGAGCTCAAGGATATCATCGCCATACTGGGTATGGACGAGTTATCCGAGGAGGATAAGCTCAGCGTACACAGGGCGAGGCGCGTGCAAAAGTTTCTTTCCCAGCCGCTTAACGTCGCTGAGGGGTTTACAGGCATGCAGGGCAGGACCGTTCCGCTTGAGAACAATATCGAAAGCTTTCGCGCCATCATGGACGGCGAGGCTGACGATCTCCCTGAAAGCGCTTTTTTCATGGTGGGCGATATTGAAGAGGCGCGCATAAAAGCAAAGGAGTTGGGCATGTAGCATGAGCGCCACTTTTCCGCTGGAAATCCTCACGCCCGAGCACCTGTTTTTTTCGGAAGAGGCCGAGGCGTTAACAATCAACACCTGCGACGGCGAGCTGACCATACTAAAAGGGCATGCGCCCATCACCGCGCCGCTTTTAGTCGGGAAAATAAGGATTAAACAAAACGGTACGTGGCGGGAAGCTTTCCAATCTGAAGGGTTTATGGAGGTAAACGCCCAAGGCGTACACCTCTTCGCGCAGGCCTGCGAATGGCCGGAGAATATCGACGTACGCCGCGCCGAGGCCGCGGAGCGCCGCGCCCGGGAACGGATGCGGCAGCAGCGCAGCTTGCAGGAGTACCATTGGACGCAGGTGGCGCTCGCACGCGCGATGACACGCTTAAGGATCTCCCATCAGAAGCTGAACTTGGATTAAGATAATCGCCTTAAGCGAACGCGCTCATGGCTTTTTATCCTACGGGCATGCAATATGCCGGTTTTTCGGCGTCATTGATCGGGCCGAAATGGCCGCAATGCTCGTGATGCCTGCTGCCTGAGATGAGCCGCTTTGGATTCACTGCCGTACGGGATGCATTCATCCTGTTTAATCGCTTTTGTTCGGCAAGCTGGGTGGCGCTTATGGGGATAAACCAATCGATAGCGAACATATTATTAGACTGCCTTTTATTTAACGGCAAAAGCACCGCTACCGCGGTGCTTTTTATCAACATGAACAGCGAATAAACGCTATGTATACACTACGTTGTTAAGTTCTTGTACAAGAGTTAAGGCCAACGCAAGAAAACCCTTCATTGTTACATCCCGCGTATTCCTCTTTGCTCTTAATACGCGTTCACTTTCGAAGTATATGTAAGCATAATATGGATAAGGGGGGTGAAACTCTTGTGTCCTGAAGATCTTGTATTGCTCGGCGCCGCCGTCGCTATCCAAATTTCAAAGGAGATTTCCGATGAAGAGCTGGAAATGCTTGCGGCTTTATATACGGTCATTGGCGATCAACTGGCCTTAATACTCACGACGCGCGTTTAAGTCGTGTGCTTTTATACTTGAAGATTCTTAGTGGTTTTACCGTGGTCAAGGGCGGTTTGTTCGGATTTAGCTTAACAAGCCGCCGGCTTAGCTTAGTGCTACCGTGAGATATCCGAGCAGGCCACAGGAAATACTCTTAAAGCTATTATGAAGGCATAACACATTCAAAGCGTTAATATAAGTTAAAATACTTAAATGCTCGGTAGATAGATCTTAAACGGCGTAAATCGTACCATCGGATGATTTATAAGCTTATGATATAATAATTTAGTCTTCCTTTCCGCTTATGCCGACTTTGCTTTTAATTCATTCAGTAAAATCTCCATATCCGTTTTATCTTTGACGACCATGACTCCCTCATCGCGAATCTGGATTATCGCATCGTATTTTAGCGCAATATCAGGGGTAAGCTTATGCGCGACATGGATAAGCGTCAATTCAGGGTTATTGATGAGCATCCGCTCTATTTCCCCGCCGCTCTTAGCGTCCATTGACGACGTCGCCTCGTCAAGCAGCAGCCATTTTTTATTTTGGAGCATAACGCGCGCCAGCGCTATCTTTTGCTGTTCGCCCTCAGATAAGCTAACCGCGCTGTCGGCATATTCCCTTTGTGTATCTTTAATTCCTAATCGGACTTTGCTTAACACGGAATCAACCTGCGCCTGAGGATAACTCCCAAACAGGGTAACGTTATTTCCAATAGAATCGTTGAACATGAACGGCGATTGCTCCACATAGCCCATCCGCATGAATAAATCATCCGGGTTCAAGCGTTTAAGCTCTATTGTGTTAACAAGGATCTCGCCCTGATAGTCTTGATATACGCCGGCCATCAGTTTTAGCAGGGTGCTTTTCCCGCAACCGTTTCGGCCGACAAGCAAATACTTTTTACCCTGCTCAAACGCTAAATCCATGCCACTGAAAATCCGGTTTGGCTCGTTACCGCCATATGAAAAGGAAACGTTTTTTAACTCAATGCGAACTATATCCCCCCTAAGGTAGGTTTTATCCGCGCTCGCGCCGGGCTCGTCAAAATCCTTAAACAGCTCATTTTTTACGGATTTAGCGGCGAAACAAGTTCCCAGAGCGGACGAAATATTGATGAAAGGGGCGCTCACTAAATCCGAAATCTGCATGGCCGCAAATATCCCCCCAATAGTAAAGCGGTTTTGAGAGACAAGACGGATACAGATGAACAGCATAATACACACGCTCAAAAAAGAAAATGCGCCAACGATCACATCCACAATCGATATCGTATAATTGTGCCTTAAATCACTTTTTAAGTGTTTACCGGAATAGCATGAAACGATCTGTTGAATCGCCTTTTGTATCCGGTTGAATCGTATCAAGGTAAACCCCGCTATGCTGTCGCCCAGCTTTACGTTATATTTCCTCAGAGAAGCGAGAACTTCGCCCTTTTGCCTCTCAAGCTTCCGCTTAAATGCAAGCGGCGCGGCCAATGTTAATATATTTGACGATGTGACGACCAGCGCGATTAAAGGGTTTATAATGAAAAGCGCTATACAGCACGCAATCAATAAAAAGCAATTAAAAACGACGTCAATGCCCAGAATGTGGTACTCATCTACGATTACACGGATATTATTATTGAAAAGGGATAGATACTCGGCGTTTGCCCGCGTGATAAATCTAGCCGGCGATAGCTTTAAAAGCTTTACCGTAAGCGTTTCCCTCAAGTTTTCCGTTAAGAAGCAGGAGTACTTTACCGTCGCGATTTTTTTAAGCAATTCAAACAGTAACAGTACCGCAATAATTATCCCATAAAGTGCCAAGCCCTTATATGCGGAATTGAACGCTTGATTTACAGCGGAATCTACGATTCCCTCCAGGAAAAGGGGAAGCAGAACGTTGCATATCGTCACAATAAGCGATAGTATCATCAAGCTCCCGAACAGCAATCGGATTTTCTTCGTTATGGTTGTTTTTTTCATAAAGAACTATTTCCAATTCCATCACATCCAAATTATTCGTAACTTCCGCCAGCAGTCTATATCATCGGCTATTTCTGTTATTATCTATTAAGCGCAAACATCTATTAAACCAATGAACCTTTTAATATTGTTATTAATATATATCGACATAATTTTTACTGTCCCATTTAATACAAGTAAACTTACCCGCATGAACTTATTGAAATTTAGTTTATCGATTTAGACTGGTAAATGGGTTTGTTTGTTTTCTTAGTTCCACAACCGCAAATCACAACTTTTTTCGGAGTATAGTTTTTAAATAAAGTATTCATACTAGCCCTCCTTTCTTACTACTATTTATATCTATTATAATATTTAAGTCTTTTGAGTGCAAACAAAATATTGAAATATAAATGATATAGCAATCCCTTTTATCGTATTACATAAAGCGTTCAGTATGCGCAACGGGGTGTTGAACAGATTAGCTGTAATCAGACGAGTACGGCTCCGTGGACGCAGGGAAAAAATATGATAGCTGACAGAGGTTTATAGACGCGTCATGTAGAACACACCACGCATTTTCTGTCACCTTGTTTCCCTGTTACCTAGTTGCCCCTCAAGTCCGTCAGTCTAAGCGTCCGACGCCGCTCCTACAAAAAATCCGCCTCATTGCCCTTGCAGGATAGCTCGCTCCTTCGCCTTAGGAACTTTATAAACTGTAAACCTGTAATCTTCTCCTCCTCATTACCCACGCCCGCCCGGTTTTATCCATATATATAATCAATTTCTATATTACCGATAACATTACACAATAGCTCTCACTCATGCTAAATCCTTTATTAAATGTCGTGTGATGATATGCGATTCACAATAAGTAAACGTTTAGCCCGCACGCACACGCGGCCCGCTCCACGCCTAGCGCATTCCCGTATAAGCTTTCCGCTTGCTGGGCGTACGCGGTGGAAATGCACGATGAATCCAAATTTTTGTTCGCCCCATACGCGATAAATAGCGCATGGGGCGGAAAGCTAAACGTTTCTTCAATATTATTTTAGTACGCGGAACAGTCTCTCCCATTTATCCGCGACCGCCTGTAAATCAGCCTCCATAATCTCTACCTTAAGTTCCGTATCCGGCGATCGGCGCTCCTTTATGGAATCGAGCAGCGCCAGTATACGGTTGGCCTGTTCGGCCACGCCCGCCTCCCTCCTGAGCGCGTCAAGCTCGCTTACGCTCGCCTCCGGCGCATCGACCCGATGGCGTACGCTGGTTTTAAGATCAAACACATCGCCGAGGGAAGGCACCTCCACGCTGTAACCAAGGCTTTCAACCGCCTCTGATAAAGACGCTAGCGCGTCCTCCTCCCCGTGCACCATAAAAATACGGCGCGGCTTTTCGGGTATGTTGCGGATCCACTCGATAAGCTCGTCTCGGCCCGCGTGCCCGGAAAAGCCCTCTATTTGCTCAATCGTGGCGTTAACCCGCACCTCCTCGCCGAACAGCTTCACTTTTTTGGCCCCATCCAGCAGCATGCGGCCAAGCGTACCGACAGCCTGATAACCGGCAAAAATCACCGTCGAGTCCGCGCGGTAAAGGTTGTGCTTGAGATGATGGCGGATACGCCCCGCCTCGCACATGCCCGACGCGCTGATTATAATGCTTGTGCCGGGCTCAAAATTAATCTGCTTGGATTCCTCTGCTGAACGCGCGACGCGGAGCGTTGGAAAGTCGAACGGGGAGCCGGATTGCGATAATTTCAAAGCTTCCTCATCATAATACCCGGCAGCGCAGCGCTCGTAGATTTTTGTCGCCTCAATGCCGAGCGGGCTGTCGATATAAACCGGGATCCGTTGAAGCTCGGGAATAGCATTTGTGCTCAGCAGCCGTTTAATATAATAAAGTAGCTCCTGCGTCCTTCCCACGGCAAAAGACGGTATTACGATATTGCCGCCGCGGGCAATGGCCGCCCTGAGCACGTTAGCGAATTGAGCCTCTTTAGCGCTATCCGTACTGACCTCATGGTTACGGTTGCCGTATGTTCCCTCAATCACGAGATAATCCGCCGCTTGAATATCCTGCGGATCGCGTATTATCGGCCTGTCGTCCCGGCCGATATCGCCTGAAAACACAATGTTTGTGGTATTGCCGCCCTCTTCGACCCAGATCTCAATGGCAGCCGAACCAAGAAGATGGCCGATATCGTTGAACCGTACTCTAACCCCCGGAAGCACCTGCACAACATCGCCATATTGAGCCGGCCTGAAAAGCTGGAGTGACGCGTTCGCGTCCTTTACCGTATAAAGCGGCTCAACCGGCGGCTGGCCCGCGCGCATGCGCTTACGGTTCGTATATTCCGCTTCCTGTTCCTGAATATGCCCGCTGTCGGGCAGCATGATTGTCGAGAGCATTGCCGTAGCCTGGGTTGTAACGATGCTACCCTTAAACCCGCGCTTTGCGAGCAGGGGGATAAGGCCGCTGTGATCGATATGCGCGTGCGTGAGAAGAACAGCGCTGATGGAAGCGGGTTCAAACGGAAAATTTCCTTCCCCATAACCCGTTTTCTGATCCTCACCCTGGCGCATGCCGCAGTCAATAAGAATGTTTCCGCCCGTTGTGTGAAGCATATGGCAAGAACCCGTTACCGATTTTGCCGCTCCGCAAAACTGAATTTTCATATTTCCTCCTGTACCGCTTCATATTCGGTTTCCTAAAAGCTCTTTCACGCTTCGTCCATTAAAGCGTTAAGCAACCTCGCATACATAGGATGGCATGGCTTTTTCACTTAACCACGCGAGCCTTTACGGCTTTAATGCCCCCCTGTCGCGCCCGAAATAGACCAGCGCCAGCGTTCCCGGCCCGCAATGCGAGCCAATTACCGGCCCAACGGGGTTTATCATAACGTTTTTGGGCCTGATAAGCTCCTCAACCTGGCGCTTGAGCGACTTCGCCTCATCCATGCAGTCGGCCTGGCATATATATACCGTCTGCTCTTCAGGCCGGTAGATCGTCGCCGCGCATTTATCCAAAATGTATTTAATCGCCTTCTTGCGCCCCTTGACCTTATCAATAGGCACCATCATGCCCTCGGGCGCGATATAGAGCACGGGCTTAATCTGCAGTGCGGACCCGAAAAAGGCAGCCGCACCCGATACGCGCCCACCTCTTCTAAGATACTCCAAATCGTCTACTGTGAACAGCGCGCAGGATCGCATTTTGTTGTTCTCAACCCAGTCGCGTATCTCGTCGAGCGTTTTCCCTTCCTCCTTCATATCCAAAGCCGCTTTCACCAGCTGCCCGTGCGGCATGGAAATAGCGAGCGTATCCACAAGTTCAATACGCCTGTCGGGATATTTTTCAAGCAGCGTCTCTTTCGCTATCTGCTCATTGTTAAAGGTTCCCGACAGTGCGGAAGAGAACGCGATATGCAGAATATCATTCCCCTGCATTAAATAAGGTTCGAAATATTCGATAATCTCGTTGGGGTTGCGCTGAGCGGTGTTAACAACCGCCCCGCTGCGCATTCTGTCAAAAAAAGCGGGAATATCCGTTTCCCTCCCTAAATCATAAAAAAACTCCTGCCCGTTGATGGTATAAGGCATCCTCAGCACCTTAACGCCGTATAAATCCTCCCATTCATAGGGGATTTCGCAGTTTGATTCCATCGTGATTACAAAACTCATAAACGTCTCCTTCAAGATACCAAATAATAATGTATGATGGCATTTATTTACCTGTCATTATATCCCCTTTTACGCGTTAATGCAATGTTCCGCCCGCTTGCATACATGCGTATGAATAGTTTAGCCATGTTCTTATAATCTATGTTCCTATCCCCGTTTTATCGATAATCACACTTTCTCGGCCGAGACACGATTCTTGAAGAGTTGACCGCTACGTACCATCATTCATTATCATTTTGCTTGATGTCGAGCTGTTTTTAGATATAGTAGGCTTATTTTTATATAAGATACTAAACGTGATATGTAGGTGATGTTGAAGATTACGTTGTTTATTTGAAGGTTCACGGCAGTTTAAAATCATTCTCTACCGGCATATAGCTGCGGATCGAATTGGAGACGTTGATTATACAAGTAATCGGTCATTTCATTATGCTGACCGAGATGTGGCATTAGCGTGAAATACAATGTAATTCTAACTTATACTGTTATGTATTTCGTGCCTTATATACTAAAGTGTTATTAACAATTGTATATTTTGAAGTGAGAAATAAAGTTTCCAATGTATCACGACTTGCTCACTTATGGACCGCACTTGTGAAACAAGAGTGTCACGCACCCGGCATTTATCGTCGAAGTCAACGGACTCCCAGCCCTGCAGAGCGCTTATGCTATCAATCTGAGAAAGAGTTTGAATTGTCCGTTCGTGAGCGGTATCGTGTCGGGGAGCATACTTTTTAAAAACCCCATGCGCTGACAAAGCCGCTTTGTCCTGTTCTTGCGCTTCTGCACATTATGCTGCTGCTTTAGCAGCCTTTGCCGTTCGTCTAACTGTCTGATTTCTTCCTCAATGCTTGCGATTTTTTTAATTTTGCTCTGTGCCATGTGTGAAAATCTCCTTTCGTTTTGGTAGTTTGGATAGTGGGGGTATGTTATAATTAAGCGATGAAACTAGGTGATGAAAAATCAAATATGTGGCTTCGCTAATCACAATAGGACGAATAATAGGGGCGGTTGCCTTGTTGCTAACAGCACCCCTGTCCATTTCGTTTTTTCTTGTTTACGCTCTGTGCTGTGCAAGCGATATTTTAGATGGGTATATTGCCAGAAAAACAAGAACGACAAGCAAACTCGGTGAAATACTTGACAGTATTGCGGATTTTATTTTTGTTGTCATTGTGCTTGCTATGCTTGTTCCGTTGCTTGCATGGGAATGGTGGATGGTGTACTGGATAGGTGCGATCGCGTTGACGCGCTTTGTGTCTTTGGGTATCGGCTTTGCAAAATACCATGCTATATCTTTTTTGCATACATACGCCAACAAAGCGACAGGGATTGTATTGGCTTGCTTCCCTGTACTATTTTTGGCATTTGGAATAAATGTAATGGCGTTCATCTTATGTAGTATCGCAAGTATTTCAGCACTTGAAGAATTGATAATTACTATTGGCTCTAAGACGCTAAACCGGAACATTAAAAGCATATTCTTAAAAGACGATACTCTAATATAAAAATTAAGGGATAAGTACAAGTTTAATCGTAGGTTCCGCTTAAAAAGCAGATTGGTATTTCAAAATATTGGGATTCTTCAAATAAAATTGCACAAACTCCTCATAAACTGCCGTAGACCTCATAAGCATCCCTGCCAATAGTTAATTTTTTCTTGCATGGTGTAACATTTGCTGTTCATCTGTGGAAAAATAACTCCTGTTATAACAGAATCCATGCTATTTATCGTACTGCAACCGGACTAGTGTTATAAATCATCAAACAGTTCGAGAAGCATTAGACTCCTCCGCTTTTGGCTTTTATATAGTTTACATTGGCTTTAAGTTTTTATTTAGCCGTACTATCATCCATGATAAGCGTTTTTCACGCCCCGCATCTGTTTTCGCGTCAAGATAAGCCCGGGTATATGTTTTCTTAACTGATAAAGGCATCGACATAAAATTCTTATAAGCGGGGTCATAATCTTTGAGCAGGACGGATAATGAAAGGATCTGCCCCTCGGTAACAGTCGGAACCTTGGGTGCGTCCCACTGCCCATTTTCCTTTGCTTGCTCTACTTTCTTTCTGCCATAATCGGTCATTATCCCTTGTTCCTCCAGCTTTTCAACCAGCGCCTTATTTTTCTGTGACCATTTACTTTTGTCTCTGCGCGATGAGAAATACTTTTTATAGGTTTTATCATCAATGCTTTGCATTTGTCCGTCTATCCAACCAAAGCAAAGGGCTTCTTCAAGCGCTTCGCTTGCTTTGATGGTTTTTGGCCCGCCGGCTTTGCCAAACAGCAGCCAAACGCCAGTATTTGACAAACAATTCTCTTGCAGCCATTTTCTAAAGTGCTCTCTTGCGGAAAACTTTAATATTTCGCACATAGTTTAAATCCCTTCCCTGGCCCGCCTATTGTAAAAGGTGAACAACGCAAGACCATTTTAATTTTAATATCCGCCTTTATGAAATGTAAAGGCTCGTTTCACGTTAAAGTACAGGAGCATAATTGAGCGACTTTAGGTATTAGGGCGGCGCCGGCCTGGTTTAGTTTACCCATTACGATTTGGATTAGCTACGGCAAAAATGCAATTCATACATTTATGCTGTGCATACCATGCTAAAAATCATATATTTCTCGTTACGGCCTATAAAAAAAGGCGCGAACGCGCCTTAAGGGACTGTTAGCTTTCCACACTTTCGATATATTCGTTGATTTCATCGAGCGTATTTAGGCAAACGCCCGTTTTAAGCTCTTGCATCGCCTCGGCGTCAATGGAACCCGAATCCGTTGTAAGCTCCATATAAAGCACTTTTTCAAACGTGTTGGAGTCCACCTGATAAACGCAGATATTCTGCCTGTCGTTCAACTGTAGCAAATAATGCGCCGGGCAGCACCCTTCTATCGTCCGCTTTATTGAAACCTGTTCCTGATCCCACTGAAGTATTTCGCTGCCGGAGAATTTAGCCGTTAACTCGTCCTTAGACATGCCGATAACGTTTCTGTTGTTTTTAACTGTACGAACATGCTCGCACATTGTAAAGCGGTACTCCCAGGTAACGGCTGTTGTAGGCAGTATTATGCTGTCGCCGATCTCCCCGACGCTTTGTGAAGGATCGCCCGGAGCGGGAGCGGGATGCACAAGCCATCCTACCAGAAATCCCAAACCGAGGGAAATCACCGTACCGGCTGATAACAGAATTTTTTTATTTCGATCACTCATAACCGCACCTCACAATCTGCGCTAAGAATAATCCGATCTTTCCCATTATGTTTTTTTATATACATTTCTGAGGATTCACGATATAATGCGGATATAAAAAGCGTCCGTGAAGGAGGTTCGATATGGCACGAACAAAACCCAAGCTTGAATATTCGGAGGATGAAATACTGTGGCGCGATCGCAAACGTATATTAGGGCTTCCCATCAGCTTCACCGTATATGAGGTAACGAAGGATCGGCTTTTGATGCGCCGCGGCTTTTTCAGAACGGAAACGGACGAAATTCTCCTTTACCGCGTAATGGATCTAAAGCTTGTCCGCACGCTCGGCCAAAAGCTTTGCGGCGTCGGAAGCGTTACACTTTTCAGCGCGGATCAAAGCCATCATACGCTTGTAATCACAAATATAAAGCGGCCCGAGAAAATCAGGAAGTTTTTATCGGGCATGATAGAGCGTGAGCGCGCTGCAAAAGGGCTTACCGGGCGTGAAATATTCGGCGCGGCCGGCATGATAATGAATCACGATGAATGCGCGCACGGGGATCCTGGCGTTAACGCCGCCGTTGATATTCATATGGATTAAGCATTTAGTTTATGATGGTATTTCATTTAATCTAAACTGTGAAACCGCGACAAAAGATCGTTTTTTGGGAGAGCAGGCCGTCTGCTCTCCCCTCAAATTTCGGTTTGCCGGAAACAATCCTCTAAAAATCATGGCAGGACAGAACCAGGGGACTTCTAGGCATAGTACAAGCCATGTACCATCTCTGTCGGTGTAACATCCGCTTATTGGCAATATCCGGCCATAAAATGATACGGTATTGTTCAGCAAGCCGTCAAAAGTCAAAGCGAAAGGGGCGTCCCAAATATCGTCCGCACCCTTATCACGAATGCTTTTTAGACCTTCATGTTATATTCGCGATCATCAACCTTGCGCCGGCGGCAAACCGTTCACGGCATTCTTTTACGCCGGCCGGCAGCGTTTATTTCCCTTTAACCGCTTTTAACCCGAAGCTGTTATCGACAAGCCCGGCAAATTCCACCCTTGCTTTTAATTCGCCCGCCGCGTCCATGATATCCTGAAGGCGGTTAAACGCCTCCTCTTTCATAACGGGCGTGTTGGTCCACGAATCCGTTTCACGGTAGCTTTTAGCCACCAGTTCAAGCGTTTCTACCGAGGTATCCGGGAAAAAGGGCAGCATTGCGGACGCTATCGCGTTGTCTGACGCCGTTTCCACCCACTGCTGCGCCCTGTAAATAGCGCGCACAAAAGCTTCTACAAAGTCAGGTTCCTCAGCGATGCGTTCCTGCGTTACCATAAACGTGGTATAGGGCACCTCCCCCGATTCCAAGCCGATATTCGCAACAATATATCCCTTTCCCGCGTTTTGGAACGTCGTGGCGGTCGGCTCAAAAAGCGCGACATAATCGCCCGTACCCCCTTCAAACGCCCCGCCCATGAGGTTGAACTGTATATTGCTGATAACCGTTACATCCTCGCCCGGCGTTAGGCCGTGCTGCTTAAGCACATACTCCAGCGTCATAAACGGCATGCCGCCCGGCCGCCCGCCTATCACGCTTTTCCCGCGCAGGCTTTCCCATGAAAAATCCTCTTCCCGTTCCCTTCCGACAAGAAACGAGCCGTCCCGTTTGGTCAGCTGCGCAATAATTACAGGGTGCTCCTCCTTGCCCTCATTCACCACATAAACACCGGTTTCAGGGCCCATAAGCGCCACATCCGCCTGGTTCGCGAGCAAGGCGGTCATGCTCTTATCGCTTCCGCCGCCGGTGATGATGGTAATGTCCATACCCTCATCCTCAAAGAACCCCATTGAAACGGCCACATACAACGGCGCGTAAAAAACGGAGCGCGTCACCTCGTTGATAACCACTTCACGCAATCCCCCGGCTGCGCCGCATCCCGCTAAACACCACGCGAGCAGCAATACGATGGCAAGTAAAAATCCGACTCGTTTTCTCATTCATGCTACCTCCCGATCTGGTGTTACCATTGTATTGTTCTTTCGTCAGATTTGTTCATGTGTTTTGCACTGAGGTCATGGCAGTATTTTTTTCATAAAATCCTCCGTTTTCATCCCTCCGGGGCGGTTATATCGGCAAAGGCTGTATAAACTATCTGCGTCTGTTATTGTATTGATATTTTCATAGGAGCTTAAAGTCGCCCTGATTCCTATCTCCTTAAAAATCTCGTCCGCCTCCTCCGAGCGGATTCCGAATGGATAGACGAACGCCGTCGCCGTTACGCCGGAAAGCTCCTTTAGCCTTGCCTGCATTTTCATTACATCATCTTTTAAAGCGTTTTTATACTCGTCATGCGTTTCCAGCCGTTTCCGCTCCGCGCCCTTACGATCCCCCTTATAATTATGCATTGCGTAAGAGTGGTTCTGCACCTCAAAGCAGCCAGATTCATTTAGTAGCGCAATATCCTCCCATGTCAGGTGGGAATAATTTGGGTTATGCTCCATGCTTTTAGTGAAATTATCAGCAAACTGGCCCACAACGGAAACCACCGCTTTCATTCCGTGCTTCTCCAATACCGGCAGCGCATAGATCAGGTTGTTGTAATACCCATCATCAAACGTTATCATAATAGGCTTATCGGGCAACGGCGTCCCTTTATCCACATATGCTATCAAGTCGGCGACTACAACGGTTTTATAACCCTTTTCCTTGATATATAATAAATCCTTCTCAAACGCTTCCGGGGATATGGTGAACTTGTTTGAACGCATAGGATCCGCAAGCACGCTGTGATACATCACTATGGGTAGCTCAACGCCCCCCTTGTTGGATGGATTAAACGCATCGGTAACTCCCGAATCCTCCAGCATTACCGCCGCGGCAAGCACTAGCGCGATATATGCGGCAGTAAGCAATATCCTTCTAAACTCCTTTTTATATACCGGTTTGCCTTTCACTATTCTACCTCCCGAATACGGTAGCTATGGACATACTCGCCCGTCTCCTCAATTTTCATCACATCCGCCTTGTTTTGCTGCAAAAGCTCAACAATTTCATACAGATCGATCCAAATCTGGTTGACGCCGTCCTTCTGGCTTTCATCAAAAATCAATTGAACGCCAAGATGCAGATGCGGCCGTTTCAGGTTGTTCACATTTTCCTTTTTACTGTAACCCGTCAACCCCATATAGCCTATTACCTCTCCCGCCTCAACCGTATCCCCTTCCTTGAGCGTTTTTACGTAAGGGTGATCCTTCCTCAAATGCGCGTAATAATAATACCTTAGCTTATCGTAACTGCGTATGCCTATCCTCCAGCCCCCAAACTCATTCCAGCCCAAAGCTTCTACATAACCGCCTTCTATGGCCACGATGGGTATGCCCACCGTACCCATCAGGTCGTTTCCCAAATGCTTGCGCTTATATCCGTAGGTCCTCTCAACGCCAAAATCCCTGTAATGGCCAAATCCGAATCCCTTTGCGATGGGCGAGTAAACCTTAAGCCCGTATCGCTTATCCCAATACTGTTCGCCCATATCGTTGGTAAGCTGTATCTCATATTCGCCTATATACTCCGCCAGAACGGCAGTATATGCCTCCTCATAATAACCGTAGAAGCGCATTCCGTCGGTAATTTGCTCCATGGTTTCCCCCTGCTGGAGCCTTTCCACAAGCTTCTGCATGTCGGAGGCGGAATTTTTGTTGAACTTACCGCCGCATTTAGCGGCTGTATACGCAAGAAGCTCAATCCAGTTCATGTGCGGCGTCTGGCCGAAGGACTGAATATCATAATCTATTGCCTTTTTCATCAAGCTGCACGAAGGGGTAAAATCCACCCACTTAATGTATTTCTTTTCTTCTTCCTCTTCAATTTCATGGTAAGAGCGGCACAGCAGCTCGTCATCCTGCCCGCCGTCATTTTTAGTCAGTACGATTATAGCCGCGGCGCATATGATAACGGCCAGCGTTATTGCAAGAACTTTCTTCACTTCTTTACCACCTCAAATTATGATATGTTTTGATGAAATGGAATATTAAAGCAGTCGGAATGTTCTGCAATATAAAATAACCGTTGCGTGCGCCTGCGGCAATAGATTTATACTGTACGCACTTATGGCAGCCCAATATATAAAAAGATGAACGTTGCAGGCGTTGAGCAAAATTATTATCTTTTAAGATATAACGCTTGATGCCTGAACCGCAAAAAAGCAGAAACCCACAATGTAATAGTTCTATATGGCTTGACATCCTTTAACGTTAATTATATGATTAATATGATTTTCATACTAATATGAATTTTATATAATTCAGGAGGGTATTTTATGGCGGCAATCCAGAACGAAGGAAGACATTTGTTTGGTTTGGTAAAAGTAGGTGAAAGGGGACAAATCGTTATTCCAAAAAAAGCGCGTGAGGTTCTAAATATTAAACCTGGGGACAGTATGATGGTGCTTGGAGACGAAAACAGTCCGTTCCCTGGGATTGCGCTGGTCAAAAACGATATTTTTTTGGGGTTAATTGAACGGATAATGGCAACCTCAGACGCTTCTGAAGAGGAAAAGGAGTTTGTTCTGGATATTCTGAACGCTCAGAAGAAGGAGGATAACGATGCCGGCAATTGAAATTAATCATTTAACAAAAAAATATGGAGATCATACGGCCGTTTACGATTTATGCTTAAACATCGAAGAAGGGGAACTGTTTTCACTACTGGGAGTAAACGGGGCTGGAAAGACCACCACGATTAAGATGCTCTCCTGCCTGCTGCGTCCAACTAACGGGGACGCGCTGCTGCACGGAATAAGTATTGCTGCAAACCCGTATGCGGTTAAGGAAATCATTAATATTTCGCCGCAAGAAACCGCTGTCGCGCCAAATCTTACGGTTATGGAGAATATAATGTTAATCGCGCGGATTTATGGAAGTGAGAAAAAACGCGCGCATGACAAAGCAAAGGAAATGGCCTTTGCTCTGGGCCTTGAAGAAGTAATGAACAGCAGGGCTAAAGCCTTGTCCGGAGGTATGCAGCGCAGGCTTAGCATCGCTCTTGCGTTGATCTCAGAGCCAAAAGTTTTATTTTTGGACGAACCAACCCTGGGGCTTGATGTGCTGGCCCGAAGGGAATTATGGTCGATTATCAAAAAGCTTAAAGAGCGTGTCACAATCATTTTAACAACACACTATATGGAGGAGGCCGAGGCTCTTTCCGACAGGATAGGCATTATGGAAAAGGGTAAACTCAAGGCGGCGGGAACGGCGGAACAACTCTTGTCCATTACTGGAGCTGAAACATTTGAGAACGCCTTTATCGCTATCGTTTCGCAGGGAGGGGGCATATAAAATGAAATCATGGGTATTCGCTTCCCGCAACTTGAAAGAGCTTGTGCGGGATCCTCTAAACATCGCCTTTTCGCTCGGGTTTCCATTGGCGGTGCTTCTTTTATTCTCGCTCATCGGGGCCAACGTGCCGCAAAGCCCTTTCAAAATAGAAATTATGGCGCCAGGCGTAGCGGTTTTCGGTCTATCGTTTATATCTTTATACTCAGGTATGCTGATTTCCAAGGATCGGGTCGGCTCCTTCCTGATGCGGCTGTTTACCGCGCCGCTTTCATCTTCAAACTTTATCGCGGGTTATATAATCCCATTGCTTCCGATAGCGGTTTTGCAAAGCGCCGTCTGCTTTCTCGCTTCAATAGCGCTTGGGCTTGAGGCCTCGGTAAACATCCTGCTCGCGCTCGTTACGCTCATCCCAATCTCCGGTTTCTTTATTGGAATCGGGCTTTTAATGGGAAGTGTTTTTAATGATAAGCAGGTAAGCGCCGTATGCGGCGCACTACTAACGAACCTAAGCGCGTGGCTGTCCGGCGCGTGGTTTGAGTTAAGCCTTATCGGAGGCGCGTTTGAAAGCATTGCCTATCTGCTCCCGTTCGCTCACGCAGTGGACGCCGCAAGGGCGGCAATCTCGGGCGATTACGGCGCCATATTCCCTCATTTATGGTGGGTAATTGGTTATGCGATAATAGCATTAGCGCTCGCCATAGCGGTCTTTAAAAGCAAAATGTATGGTGATAAAGCATAAAAGGTTCGGAGACGGCCGGCGCTAGTAAAACCTAAACTTGTTTTAACGATGGCTAGCGGCGTAACGCGGCGACCCGCGGAAAATTCAAAAACGGGTTTAACGCATGGACGGCCGGTTTTACCCACCGTCTCAGCCTGTCAAAAAAAACCGGGGTTCAAAACCGCGACCCCCATAGGCTTTTAACCGAATCTGACGACATGTGCGTCAGATTCGGAATGCCTTGCGCAGCAAGGGTT
>UQWD01000005.1 GCA_900544555.1 uncultured Eubacteriales bacterium | reverse complement strand
AACAGCGAGTGCAAGGACAAGTGCAACGGGAACGGGGATTACTGCGAGCATTGCGGAAAGACGGAAAAAGAGCAAAACCCCAACTGCCGCTATCACGACTACGACCCCTATGACGACGATGATCACGACGACAAGTACTGCGACGACTGCGGCCGCTTAAACAGCGAGTGCAAGGACAAGTGCAACGGGAACGGGGATTACTGCGAGCATTGCGGAAAGACGGAAAAAGAGCAAAACCCCAACTGCCGCTATCACGACTACGACCCCTATGACGACGATGATCACGACGACAAGTACTGCGACGACTGCGGCCGCTTGAACAGCGAGTGCAAGGACAGGTGCGATGAGGACGGGGATTTCTGCGAGCATTGCGGAAAGCCGGAGAAAGAACAGAACCCCGCTTGCCGGTATCATGAGGATGACTAATTAAGGATGTTGACGACGCGGCCGGCTTTCCATATAAGCGTTAAGATGCTAAAATAGAGTTGGCCGCAGGTTTTATGCTAACAGGCCGGAAAGGTTCAGGATTAGGCTATGTTCATATTTGGCGTCATTGCGGGCGCTGCTCCGGTCGTCCAGCCGTTGGCTCTGGATGAGGCGTTAATAATGCGTATTGGCACTGATGATATGGAGGCATTTGAGCGGTTTTATATCCTGACGGAGAAACCGCTTTTCGCCTATATTTTATCCCTGGTACGCAACCGTCAAGATGCTGAGGACGTGCTGCACGATACCTACATCAAAATTCGCGCTGCCGCACACCTTTATGAGCCAATGGGTAAGCCTATGGCTTGGGTATTCACCATAGCGAGAAACTTCGGGCTAATGAAGCTGAGGCAAAACAAACGCGATACGGCGGAACCGATTGAAACGCTGGAGGAACGGCTGGCGCTTCCCTCTATGATGGATAACGACGACCGCTTCGTGCTGGCAACGCTTTTGGATACGCTTGAGGAGAGCGAGCGGAGCATTATTCTGCTCCATGCGGTTAGCGGATACCGGCACAGGGAAATTGCGCGGGATCTGGGTATCCCGCTTTCGACAGTTCTGTCTAAATACAGCAGAGGCTTAAAGAAATTACGCCGGAAGCTTGAGCGTCGGGAGGGAGAATGATGAAAAACAGGGAAATTGAAAAAAGCCTTTCACGCGCTGTTGATCAGCTTACGCCTCATACTTACGATAAGGCCGCGGCCGACATCATCGTAAAAATGACGGAACATGATTATATCACCAGGCAGGAAAGGCCGGCGCGGGCGGCGCGCACATGGCGGATGGCCTTGACGGCCGCTACGTTATGCTGCGCTTTGGTTTTAGGCCTTATTACCGCATGGTCGCAATTTTTAGCGGTTGATTCAATTATCGGGCTCGACGTGAACCCAAGTATTGAAATTACAACCAACAGGCATAACCGCGTGCTGAGCGCAATCGCGTTGAATGCGGATGCCGAAGCGATTCTCGACGGGATGGAGCTTAATCGCGTGAAAATAGACGTGGCGATGAACGCGATAATCGGCTCAATGGTTCGCCTAGGTTATTTTTCGGGCGGCGAGGGCGCAGTGCTTATAACCATAGAAAATGGCAACACGCAAAAGGCCAGGGATTTGGAGCTATCTCTGACCAACCAGATTGAGGGGATGTTCACGCAGAGCGAGTCCCCGCTCATACTGCACCAAACGCTTGATGATGAGGAACTGAGAAAAGAAGCGGACAGGCTGAATATCTCTTCAGGAAGGCTGAGCCTTATACGCAAGGCTATGGCTATTGATTCATCTCTTAAGTTTGAAGACTTGGCCGACGTGAAAATCCGGGACTTATACCGGCTGGCAGGCGAAGAGCTGCCGGATATTGACGACGCCTATTGTGACGATTGCGGTAAGCTGGAAAGTGAGTGCAAAGATTCCTGCCGTGATGATGGCGAATATTGTGAGTATTGCGGCTTAGCGCTCAACCAAGACAATATCGACTGTCTTTATCATGATGGAAACGAGCCTGACGACGACGATGTCAACGACGACGCCAACGACGACGATGACGAAGAAGATGACGATGACGACGATGACGACGACGGTGATGACGACGATGATGATGATTAGCCTGTGACCGAAAGATACGTTAGGCTTGATCGGGCTTATCTAAGCCTTGACGCCAACGATTGATGGAGAAAAACGCTTTCTCCGTATCATAAATCGGTCAGGTAATTATTTGGCTTTAGGCGCACTTGATGTGGAAAGCAAGAGCGAATGGCGTGCTTTTTTTACAGATAAATATTTATTAAAGTATCTACCTGTGATTACGGCATTTATAATGCTTAACATAAGTTTCTTATAGTAATTATGGATGTAAAATGAGGAGCAGGCATATATATCAATCAGTTTGCATATAAATACTAAAAATAGTTGGATATTTACTGCAAAACATGATATATGATTAGTATATCGGTATACGGTAAGGCAGAACATTTTGTGTTTAATATAATTAATAACACTATGAATGAAGTATCAACGCAAACAGCCGTTTTTTTAGCGAGATCGCACGCTTAATCGTGCTGTTATGAATATTTATAATAAATAAAACATTGTTTCGGCGTGCCAGAAGCTTTATTTATTGCGCATTTAATCGGATGGGAAGATCGAATCGAATGTAACCGCTTAGCTGGATAACCTTACAAGAACAGCGGCGTCGCTGTTCTTAATGTCGCCAGCTCGAATTATCGTGGCCAAGCAGGGCCGGTGGAGTCGCAAACACAAGTGAAATATTCGGCCCCAAGCTTTTCTCGGGCCGCAGCCGCCTCGTCGAGAGATTGAAACAAGCCAAAAACGGCCGAACCGGACCCGGTCATAGCCGCGGCCAGCGCGCCATAGTTAAGCATCATCTGTTTTAGTTTACGGATTTCCGGGCAGATTTTTACCGCCGCCGGCTCCAATGCGTTCTTAATCAACGGCGCGAGCGCGCTGATGTCCTGAGCAAGGCAAGCCCGTAGTGCATCTTGATTCTTAGGGTGCTGGACGGGGAGCTTGAGCGCGCTGAATAACTTCCTTGTTGAAATGCCGCGCGCAGATTTAGCAATTAATATGGAGAAATTTTGGACCGGCAAACGCATCAGCCGATCCCCGATCCCCTCCGCCAACGCGCACCCCCCCATTAGGCAGAAGGGAACGTCGGCACCGATATCTTTTGCAAGCCTGAACAACGCGCTTTCGCTGAGCCCGCCATAGAGACGATGCATAGCGCGGAGCGCTGCCGCCGCGTCCGCCGAGGCTCCGCCCAGGCCGGCCTCGCTGGGAATACGCTTAATTAGGCGTATATGAACTCCCGGGCAGCGTACGGCGCTTTGATAAATTTTTACAGCCCGTATTACCGTATTGTTCCGGGGCAGAGGCTCGTCGCATGTAAGGCGTATATCTTCGCTTGGCGATACGATTAGCGTGTCATAGAGGCCTACGTTATGCATGATAGAATTTAGATCATGATAACCGTCCGCACGCTTACGCAATATATCCAATGTTAAATTCACCTTTGCGGGCGCATCCAGGCGCAGCTCCATCGTTTACCTCATTATCTATCATGAACACCGGCGCGCCATGGCCGCCGTTTCCGCATAGAACGCTTTCATTCAAGGCATAAGCGCCTAACATATTGTAAGCTGAACGCCCGGATTTGGCAAGAAGAACGCTCGCTGGTTAAGTAAAGCGAATCCGTTATGATAACGCACACGAAAGTTCGTGCGGCGCGGCGCAGCCTTCTCGTGAAAGCATTACGGCGGGATAAAGTTGCGCATATAAAACCGTTCGAGACAATCGATATGGCCCTTGTTAATTTAATTTGGGCTGAATTCGTGAGGCGGCATGTATGTCGCCAAAAGCATCTTTGCATGAGGCCGTTGACCGGCTTAACAGCGTTCATGACGGCTTTTAAAAAGGGTTGTGACCTATCACCGTCTGAAGCGCATAAAGAAGCTTACGAGCGTAACGATACCGAGTTTTATCATATACCACGACTGGAGCCGGTGTAGCCGGCTATACGGTATTTCATTTATGATTACAATGCACTTATGTATGAACAATAAGGAATTTGGCAAGTATCATAAGATTGACTGAATGTGAAAGATAGAGTTTAAGTCCGGGCAATGCGGGAGCGGCGCCCGATTCAAACAAAGGGTAAAACGGAGGAGTTAAAAATGATAAAGAACAGATGGGCAGCTTTAGCGTTATGCACCGCGCTTTTAATCATCATTGCAATCGGTTTTGGCGAAGCGCAGGAGGAGAGCGTGTTTCGCCTGCATATTCTCGCGAACAGTAACAGCGAAAAGGATCAGGCGGTCAAAATGGCGGTTAGGGACGCGGTGCTTAAGTTTGAAGAGCAGCGTTTTGACGGCGTTGGCAATAAGGAAGACGCAAGAAAAAGATTAATGGACAATGGGGATCAGCTTCTCGCTGAGATTGAGCGCGTTTTAAGACAGAACGGAATGGATTACGGGGCGCAGCTTCAAGTTGGCGAATTCGCGTTCCCATACAGGGAATATGGCGGCGTATCGTATCCTGCGGATGATTATGAGGCGCTACGAATTATTCTGGGCGACGGAGCAGGAGAAAATTGGTGGTGCGTAATGTTTCCTCCCCTTTGCATATTGGAGATCGATGATGGGGAAATTGATAATAAGGATATTGACGGAGAAGCTCAGGAGCTGATAACGTTTGACAGCTTTTTCGTTGAACTGTTTGAAGCAATTAAGGGAGGAACATTATGGGAATTCATAACAGGAAAGCAATAGCGGCGCTCTGTCTCGCGCTACTTGTATGCCTGGCGCTGGAGCCGCTGATATCGCAGGCCGCGACCGTGCTCAAGAGAGGTTCAAAAGGGGAACTCGTAACGCAAGCGCAAAAAAAGCTTAAGCAGTGGGGCTACTATGACGGGAGTGTGGATGGCATTTTCGGCAGCGGGACGAAAAAGGCTGTAGAACGTTTTCAAAAGCGCAACGGGCTGGTTGTGGATGGAATGATAGGCTCGGCCACATCCAAAGCGATGGGCTTAAACTTAGGCGGGGGAGGTTCGACCAATACATCAACGAACGCCGGCGGCTCATCTTCAAACTCAAACAGCAACCTATACCTTCTCGCGCGCGTTGTTTACGGCGAGGCGCGCGGCGAGCCGTATAAGGGGCAGGTGGCGGTTGCGGCAATCGTTTTGAACCGGGTTGAAAGCTCGGAATTTCCCAACACCATATCCGGCGTCGTATATCAGAGCGGAGCTTTTTCAATTGTTTCAGACGGGCAGATCAACCTTACGCCCGATGAAACTTCACTTAAGGCCGCGCGCGACGCAATGAACGGATGGGACCCTACAAATGGATGCCTCTATTATTTTAACCCCAGCAAAACCAAAAATAAATGGATGCACTCCAGGCCGAAGGTAATTACGATTGGCCAGCATGTATTCACACGATAAAGGAGGATGAAAGCGTGACCGAGAGAACAACCAAAATTATTACGGGCGTCGTCATACCTGTCCTGCTGGCTATTGCCCTAATCGTCGTCAGCTTATGGGGAGCGCAGCAGGCTTCGCTTGCGGAAGCGAACCGGAGCACTGCCGTGAGCATGTACCGCAGGGCGTTCATGGAGATGATGGATCACTTCTACAATCTGGAAACGACGCTCTCAAAGCTGCAAATTGTTAACTCCCCGGCCCAATACGTTCTTCTGCTTGACGATGTATGGCGCCTGAGCGGCGCCTGCGTGGGGCTGATGTCGCAGATCCCCGCCTCGCACGTGGATACCGCTGAGATGAATCAGTTCGTTGTCCGCCTTGGCGATTACGCGCGTCAGCTAACGACAAGGATTATACGCGGCCAGCCTGTATTGGAAGATGATCAGGCGCAGCTCAATGAACTGCACGCCGCGTGCGTGCGTATAGCGGAGGATTTAAACCAGCGTTATCAGAACAATGATATACCCGTCGCCCAGCTGGACGCGGACGGTTATTTCGAGTCCGCGGCAAATGAATATCAGGAAGAGGATAACAGGGAACAGTACCCAACGCTTATCTATGACGGGCCCTTCTCCGAAAGCGCGGAAAAGGCTGAGCCCAAGGGATTAGAGGGCGAGGATATCACGGAGGAAGAGGCCCTGAACAAGGCTAAGGAGTTTGCCGGTGAGGGGGCGCAGCTTACTTGTTCAGGTCTGTCCGACGGGAATATACCGGCATATGATTTTTCCGGTACGCTTCAAAACGGCGCAAACGTTGACATATCGGTTACAAGAAAAGGAGGGCGGCTGCTTTGGATGATGGGCTCAACCTCAGGCTCGGCTGGGGGAATGGCGGATAATGAAGAGTCGCAGCGGCTCAAGCAGGCGGCGCTTGATTATCTGAATGCTCACGGCTATGACTCGATGCAGGCCACTTACGCGCAATATTATGACGGAGCGGCGGTTATTAATTTCGCCGCCACACAGCAGGACGTTATTTTGTACAGCGATTTGGTCAAGGTATGGGTGGACAGGCAGACCGCTCAAGTCATCGGCCTTGACGCTCGGAACTATCTTTACAGCCACGTTGAAAGGGAGCTGGAAGAACCAAAGATAAGTATGGAAGAGGCCGAGTCCATGCTCAACGTCAATCTTAAAGTCGCGGACAGGAAGCTGGCGCTTATACCTCTTAATCCCGTTAAGGAAAGCCTTTGCTATGAATTTAAAGGAACCTTTGGCGAGGAGGAGTATATCGTATATATCAATGTATCCAGCGGCGAGGAGGAACAGATTTTCAAAATAATCAACAGTGAAGAAGGCCAGCTGGTAATTTAAAACCCAACCTTAAGTATCGGCGGCATGCAATTTTTGTGCAGGCCGCCTTTTCTTTTTAAGTAATAAAACTAATGAACAAGCACTTCCTTACGATTTTTTCATAATTGGCAATTGTTAAATAAGTTTTATGCTTTGGTCAAATAGTATAACAACATCCAAAAAATCAAGTGTTAATCGCCATTTCCCTTGTTACCCGTTCGTATCGTTTGTTTCCGTTTTAAAATAATATAGTTTACTATTAATAGAAATAGCATTGATATTATTGTTAATCGTATAAATTCGGCGCTGGCGGTTTCAACCCATACTAAGTACGCCCCTTGTATTTAATAAAAGCACCAGCGGAGCGGTATAAGTATTTGATGCAGGGTTTCCTCTAAGCCATAGCTTAGCTTAGTAGGGTCTAAAAAACTATCCTTGTAACGAAAATCCGCCCGTCACTTTGCCCCTGTAATTTATAACTCCTTGCAATCTATGATGGCTCAACAATTTAAATTCCGCCGCAAGGAGTAAGCGAATCTGATACAACGTGTAATATGGATTCTCAAAATACGCACCTTCACCTTTATTCATCGTCGGCATGATTTATCTTCTGAGTTTAAACATTGATAAGAAGTTGGGACTTAGCGCGGCGCACCGGCTTCGTTCATTGTTTTTTGAAGGTAGTTCACTATACGCCGCTTCTCATCGGCCTTGGCGTGCGCAGGATCGAAAGTAACCCCGTTAAAAAAAGTCATGGTTCGCTTCTTCTTATCAATATACATGGGGTAAAACGTCACGCGCCTGCCCGTCAGCTTATAGTATTCCGATCCTATTTGGGAAAAACCGGAGAAAAATGTCGATACGCCTTCTTCAACATACCGCTCCGAACCGCTGGCCTTCGGATTTTCAGGGAAAAGCAGAATGCTGTCGCCGCCCATCATGGCTTCCGCCGTTATACGTATCGTTTTCACCGCGTCACGGATATTACTCCGATAAACGGGTACGGGGTTGACGGAACGCATAACGAACAGCACCATGCGTTTTGCGATGCGGGGAATGGCGGCGCGCGCTTTTGAGGGGAGCCAGCGGAACAATTTCTCCACTCCCGGGCGCAGATGCTCCTCGACAGCCTTTTCATCAATCATATTAGATATCACCCAAGGCCGAAAGAAAAAGGGCGTGTGCAGTATGGCGATGACCGGCCCGTATACCTCCAGATGGTTGCATACGAGTACCATCGGCTCAGAATCGTCCACGCGCTCCTTGTGCACGATTTTGCAGGGAAGCAGCGGGCGCAGGAAAAAGCATAGTATTCGTATGCCGACGCGCTTGGTTCCCTTAACCAAACGCTGATGGAGCTGGGTTTTCATTTGAAGGTTGTCTTCACCCCTTGAAGCGGCTTCGCGGTATCTGCGCAGTCTTCCCATGAATTGCCTGTCCATGGGCTGCACCAAGGCGCTGAACAGTGCGATAAGCACGAAAACAACGGGCAAAAGCATCAAAACAATGGCGTACAAATCCCTAACGCCGAGGCGCGCTTCTATTAAGTCCCACTTTCCCTGCATGATAAAGCCGGTTAAAGTGAGCATGACGAGAAAGAGCAGGTAGGATACAAGGCTGGCCCACTCCCGCATCATCCGGGCGTACCGCGTAAAGGCGCGCTTACCCGTCTCGAAGCTGAATTCCGCTACCTCAGCCGCGTCGGGGGCCATCGCGACGATGATGCAGTTCATACAGCCAAGGCCGCAGCACCATAACAGCATGGGAATATACGGAGTTATAAAGATTCCGTTGTACTGGCCGATAGAAGCTACGCACCAGAGCGACGCACCGAACACGAATACCGAGGGCTTTTCATAGCGCCGGGCGCGCGGGCGGTTGATGACCCTCCAGATGAGCGCAGACAGCAGGCAGATACAAAGCATCCAGCTCATAAGCATCGCAAAATTCTCCGTAAAGTTCCTGTCCGGCAGAAAGCTGATATAACAAATAAACGATAATACGCTGATATTTACGGCCAGCAAGGTGTTAAACAGCATACGGCCATACAGCTTGAGCGCGCTGACCTCAGTGGGATCCGCGCCGGTATCGTCCGCGTATTGGGCGGGGGTTGACCTGAGCTGGCGAAGGCAAAGCATCACGCCGGAAATGATTAAGATAACCGTAAAGCTAATCCAGAGCTGAGCGGATAAAATATCGTAAAGATAAAAGGACGCGAAGGCGACGAACAGGCAATGAATGAGTATAAGCGCTAAAGGGCGCCGCCCGTGAACGCCGCGGGACGCAAGATCCGTGCAGGACTGATGGCCTACCGCGATAAGCACGAAGCACAGCAGTTTCACATAGTTCGGGCTGTTCAGGATACTCGGAAAAACTACGACAAGAGAGACGTTCAAAGCAGCTACCAGCGCAAGAACTATAAAATGGCCGGCGCTAACGCTTTTTGGCAGGCTGCGCCTCGCGCTGCGTTTAAACAGGTTAAGCGTGAACGAGCATGATTTACCCAGCAAATACAGCGCGCCTCCGAATATAACGTCCTCCATCAGCAACTCAGACAGGCACATGCATATGAAAAAATAAAACGCGTCAAACGCCATATTGAGAATGATATCAACCATATATATGCCTACCGTAAACCTTTATTCGGCTTCAATTCCGTCTTGAATGCTCCGACGAAACGCCGGCCGGACAAGCGGCGCGCCGCCTCAACACGGTTCTTCCGCAGCGTAATCCACACCCTCCGGCCCATAAAGAAGGCCGCCGGCATCTTCGAGCGGCAGCGCGGCTACCGTTTTAAGCCGCCTCTGAATCTGGCGCGTGCGTACGCCCACCAGCTTATCAAGCTCCTGATTGGCCTGCTCAAGCCGGTTCTGGGTTGCAATGAGCACGTCCGCAAACCGGTCGAACTCCGTTTTTACAGCCCCTAACACATTCCATACCTCGCTGCTGCGCTTTTGAATGGCGAAGCTGCGAAAACCCATCTGGAGGCTGTTCAATAATGCGGCCATAGTGCTGGGCCCGGCTATGCTTACATGATAATCCCGCTGCAGCGCCTCCACAAGCCCCCTGTTTACGGCCTCGGCATACAGCCCTTCCGTAGGCAGGAACATGACTGCGAACTCGGTGGTATTGGGCGGATCAATATATTTATCGCGTATGTCCCGAGCAAACTGTTTAAGCCGGCCGGTTAAGGCGGACGCGGCGGCGGAAACGGCATCGGGCGAACCGCTGTCGTACGCGTCGCGCAAATCGCTGTACGCGTCTGCCGGGAATTTGGAATCGATCGGAAGAAAAACGCTTTCTCCGCCGCCGGACGGCAGCTTTACCGCGTACTCAACAACGTTGCGGCTGTTTCTCTTAACCGCCGCGTTTTTCACATACTGCTCCGGCGCGAGTATTTCCTCCAGGATGGCGCCGAGCTGTATTTCGCCGAGTATCCCGCGGGTTTTTACGTTCGATAGAACTTTTTTCAGGTCCCCGACGCCCACCGCGAGCGCCTGCATTTCGCCTAACCCCTTATATACCTGCTCCAGCCGCTCGTTTACCAGGCGAAAGGACTGCGTCATGCGTTCGTCGAGGGTTTTTTGAAGCTTTTCGTCAACGATATTTCGCATCTCGTCAAGCTTCTGCCCGTTGTCTTTTCGTATATCCGCAAGGTTGCGTTCAACGGTCCTGCGTATGTTCTCCAGCTTTTGCTCATTTTCCAGGGCAAAAGTTTTAAACCGCTCCTCCTGCCGGGCAAGCGTTATGGATACGCTTTTTCCAAACAAATCCTGCTTTGAACTGAGATTATGGTCAAGGGCCGTAAACCGCTCCGCCTGCTGTTCAGCGCTATGCTTCATTCCGTTAAGCGCCAATTCTCCGAGGGAGTTTATAGACTTTTGAACGGTATCCGCAATCTCCGAGCGAAGGGCGCGATCCCCGTCCGCCATGTCCTTTCTCATCTCATCAAGCGCGCGGGACGCTCTTTGACCGGTTCCGTTTGAACGCTGTAAAAGCGTGATCAGCAGGGCGGCCAAAACACATGAAACAACGGTTAATATAATTAATGCAATCTGCTCCCAAGGCATAACAGCCTACCTCCGGTTAATGGATAAATAGCGCGCTTCATCGGCTTTATGATTGATAATGAGAGCCCCGCTCACAGCTCCTTCTTGACCCTGCGTATCGCCTGTATGCATATGAACCCGATAAGCACGCCGCCCGCGTATTGAATCAGGTTCATGGGTATGCTCAAGAGCGCCGCGGCCGTTCCATACAGGATGCATTCGTAGCCGAAATAGCCCGCAACCATGATAACGCCGGCCGAAAGCAGCGCGAATATTGATTTCCAGCCCTTTAACCGCGACATCAGCGCGCCGGCTAAAAGGCCCATGCCCGCCTTGATGATGAGGGTTGCCGGCGCATACAGCGCGCTGCCGAGAAGCAAATCCGCAAGCGCGCTCCCGACGCCCGCGCAGGCAGCGCCTAGAGGGCCGCCGAGAAGATAGGCGGATATATAAACCGCGGCGTCGCCCGCGTTGATGTACGCGCCGGTTACGCCGGGTATCGGCATGGATAAAAACATGGTCGCAGCCGTCGTAACAGCGGCCATAAGACCGCAAATCACCAGTTTCTTAACGTTATTCATAAACACCTCCATAATCAATGCCTTCAGGCTGTTTTTGCCCGACGACCCGTAAAGAGAAGAGCGCCGGCATTTACGCTCATGGAAGAACTCAATGCGGATTCCCGATTATACCGTCCGTATCCGGATTCAGCCGCAGTTAAGCGCCCATTGTTATTTTATATGTTTTTGGTATCAAAGTCTACATATTGAACGCGATATAGGGTCAGGCCATGAGCGGGGGCGGTGGGGCCGGCATCCGTGCGACGCCCGCTTGTTAGAGGGCGCGATACCGCGCTAAGGTCGCTTTGCCCCTTTCCTATTTCGAGCATCGAGCCGACCATAATCCGCACCATATTATAGAGGAAGCCGGTCCCGACAACTTTATAGATAAGGTAATCCCCCCGCTTGATCCAGCGGGATTCATAAATCGTACGCACGCAGCCGGATACGCTTGTGCGCGCGCAATGGAACGCGGAAAAATCGTGTTCGCCGATAAATAACGCGGCCGCGGCGTTCATCGCCCGGATATCAAGCGGCCCATGCACGTGCAGAGCCGTTCTGTTTGTAAAAGCGCTGGAGTGCGGGGCGTTGTGTACAATATAAAGGTAATGCTTTTTTACAACGTCAAACCGGGAGTGGAATGAGGGAGCCGCCTTCGCGCTCAAGCGGATGCGTATGTCCCGGGGGAGGCCGGCGTTGAGCGCGTAAGAAAATTTATCCGATGGGATGCGGCTTAGCGTATCAAAATGCGCGACCTGCCCGTACGCGTGCACGCCGCTGTCGGTACGGCCGGATGCGTGCACGGTTATTTCCTCGCCGGTAAGCTTGTTGAGCTCCCGCTCGACGACAGCCTGCACGGAAAGGCCGTTGGGCTGTACCTGCCACCCAACATAATTCGTCCCCTCGTATTCAATTACCAAGAGCACCCGCCTCACGGCTTGCTCAGCGCGCGGACCGCGCCGGTTTCGGGGAGTTGTATAAAACAAAGCTCCAGCTTGCCGTCGAGCGTAAAAACGGTGATAATGTTTTCATCGTCCGCCCGCGCAAGGAATAAAACCACTTCGCCGCGGGTTTCAACGTCGGAAGGGTATCCGCTCTCCTTGGACGCGGCCACGGCCTCGTCAAGGGGCAAATCCGTAAGCGCGTCCGCAATGGATATGTTATCGTCGTGAAACGCGGGATACCAGTCGTCATACCGCAGGTTGTACCCGTGCGCGTTTATTTGGCGCGTCATGCTTTCAAGCTCGCTGCCGCCGCTTATCAGCGCGGACCAAACCGCGGCGATGATAATTAGGGCCGCCGCTGCCGCGAGGAGTATGAGTTTTTTTCTTTTATCCTTTACCATAATACCGCCTGAACGATTACGATTGCGGCGATAAGCGCGGCTATTGCCGCCGCCGCCAGCGCGTCTGCTGATTTAAATTTAAGCACGCGCATACGCGTGCGCCCTTCGCCGCCATGATAACACCGGCTTTCCATAGCCATCGCCAGCTCGTTCGCGCGCCGAAACGCGCTGACAAGCAATGGTACCAATATGGGGACCATGCCCTTGGCGCGTTTAATTATTCCGCCCGTTTCAAAATCCGCGCCGCGCGCAAGCTGAGCCTTCATGATTTTATCCGCCTCCTCAAGAAGCGTTGGAATGAACCTGAGGGCTATGGTCATCATCATCGCCAGCTCATGGGCGGGGAAATGAAGCCTGCTTAACGGGGTAAGCAAACGCTCAAGCCCGTCGGTCAGCGCAATGGGCGTGGTGGTAAACATGAGCAGCGAAGTCCCGGACACCAGAAGAATGAGCCGTAAGGCGATAAAGAAAGCCTGCTCAACCCCGCCCCAGGTAACGCGAATGAAACTCCATTCAAAAAGGACGGCGCCATCTTTGAACATGAACAGATTTAACAAAAACATGAAAAGGATTATCCACCGCAGCGGCTTAAGCGAACGGAGCACATAGGACGCCGGTATCCGCCCCGAGTAAACCGCAATCGCGATAAAGACTGCGGCCAGAGAGAAAACGCTCAGCTCCTTGATAAGAAAAATAGCAACTATATAAGCTATCATCAGCAGTATCTTTGTACGCGGATCCAGGCGGTGCATGGGGGAATCGCCCGGGAAATACTGGCCGAGCGTCATATCCTTAAACATGGCGCAGCTCCCCCTTTATATAATCGTAGAGATCGTCCATGCTGAAAACGCCGCTGGGCGCCAAAATTCCGCGCCTTTGCAGCAAAAGCGCCAGCCGGGAAGCCTGCGGGATATCCAGGCCGATGGATAGAAGCTTATCCGCATCCGCAAAAACTTCTTTTGGCGTTGCGCACGCGAAAAGGCGGCCGTTTGAAAGCACGGCTATTCTATCTGAGCACAGGGCGACGTCGTCCATCGAATGGGAAACCATGACCACCGCGCAGCCGATGGCGGATTTAAGCGAGGCTATCAGGCTGAGGATTTCCCTTCGCCCTATGGGGTCAAGGCCGGCCATGGGTTCGTCCATAACCAGATATTTCGGGCGCATGGCGATAATTCCGGCGAGAGCGGCCCGCCGCTTCTCCCCGCCGGAAAGCTCAAAAGGAGATTTATCCCTGAACCTGTCCGGAGACAACCCTACCAGCGTCATTGCCTCGGCGGACCTCTTTAGCGCCTCGTCCGCCGGCATGCCCATGGACAGCGGCCCAAAGCAAACGTCTTTGATAACGGTTTCCTCAAATAGCTGGTATTCGGGGTATTGAAACACCATGCCCACAAGCCGCCGGCCGAGCACGCGTTCCTTTTTATCTGCCATGCGGTACCCATCCACCGTGACAAACCCGGAAGCAGGCTGAAGCAGCCCGTTCAAATGCTGAACAAACGTGCTTTTCCCTGAACCCGTATGCCCGATAATGCCGAGCGTTTCGCCCTCGTTTACGGTAAGGCTGATATCGGTGAGCGCCTGAAACGATATAGCGCTCCCTTTCATATAGGTATAGCTTAGCTTTTCAACAACAATGGGCATAATGCCTCCGCCATATCCTCAACGGTTAAAATATCATCGGATAGCTCCACCCCGTCGCTGCGAAGCCGATTCCTCAAATCCACAACGGGCGGCACGTCCAGCCCGAAAGACCGCAGCAGCGCCGGCTGGGCGAAAATCTCCTTGGGCGTACCCGATGCGCGCGTTTCGCCGCCGGCCATCACGACGATGCGATCGGCGAAGGCAGCCTCCTCCATATACTGCGTAATCATCACCACGGTCATGCCGCGCTTGTGGAGTGAGCGGACAATGGATAACAACTCGCGCCTGCCTTTTGGGTCGAGCATGGCCGTCGCTTCATCGAGCACCAGCAAATCGGGCTCCATCGCCAGCGTTCCCGCTATTGCCACGCGCTGCTTCTGCCCCCCTGAAAGCATGTGCGGCGCGCTGCGCCGGTACTCGAGCATGCCCACGGCTTCAAGCGCGTCGTGAACACGCCTGAGTATCTCATTGGTAGGTACCCCCAGGTTTTCAGGGCCGAACCCCACGTCTTCCTCAACTACCGTGGTGACAATTTGATTGTCCGGGTTTTGAAACACCATGCCCACCCGCTGGCGGATGGCAAGCGTAAAGTTTTCATCGCGCGTATTCATACCGTCAACAATTACGTTCCCCTCCGTCGGCAGCAAAAGCGCGTTTAGATGCTTGGCAAGCGTGCTCTTTCCCGATCCGTTATGCCCGACTATGGCCACAAATTCGCCCCGATCTATATGCAGGCTCATGTCCCGGAGGGCGTGAGAACCTTCCGAATCATATATATATGAAATGTTTTTTATATCTATCATAAACCTCCGCCTTACTATTAAGCATGGAGCATGCGCGCATTAGTATACCGCAAATGCGGCCGCTTCGCAAGATAATGAGGAAACGCGCCGCCATCGGTACGGTTTAAACGCTATACAAATATGAGAATATTAATAATCCATTTGACAACGACGAAAGTAAAAAGCTATAATGCGATTATGCGGTAAAAGATTGGTAAGAGTATACAAAATTGCTGTTTTGTATATTATATCAAAATTCCTTGTATGTTTATACGTTTGCATGAACGCTGGGCGCGGCCTGATTACCGGCGGGTCGTTCTAAGCGGTAAGCGTATGGCTGCGGGGATGAGTAGAGCGTTACCCATTTTTTGCCCAAGCATTTCTAAGGAGGTTGAGTAATGAAACAAAAGGCAACAAAACGTTTCTTTGCGGTCCTGGTCGTTGTGATCATGGCACTGTCGATGCTGCCTGCGTTGGCGGTGAGTTCACAGAATTTCGCCCCTCTAAAAGAGGCGGAAGGCACCGTGAACACCGAGAAACGGGATCCCACGGAAAAAGTGGACATCATGGTTGAGGTAAAGGGAAACGAGCCGTTGATGGAGGTCTTCAAAGTTGGGGATATCCGCGCGGCGAAAAAGTCCGTATCCAGCTATGAAAGCAAAATGCTGAGCAAGCAGGACAGCGCTGAGAATAAAATTGAAAAGGCGCTGGGGGAAAAGATAGAGATTATCTATAACCATACGCTGCTGTTCAACGGCTTCTCGTTCAACGGCGAGTACAGCTGGATTGAGAAGATCAACGAGAATGTTGACGGTGTTTACGCGTTTGAAGCGCCCAGCTTTGAAGCGCCGGAAATGCCTGAAATGTACACCTCCACCGGAATCGTACGCGCGCCAGCCGCTTGGGACCTCGGATACACGGGTGAAGAGCAGCTTGTCGCGGTTATCGATACCGGGCTGAGGATTACCCATGAGGCTTTTAGCATAATGCCCTCCAATGTAAAGCTTACGGAGAGCGATATCGCGGGAGTCGTATCCGGCAGCCCGCTTAACGCGACCGGAAACGCCAGCCAGCTTTATTACAACGCGAAAGTTCCGTTTGGGTACGATTATTTTTATAAGGCGAACACCATCCATCACCGCGGCACGTCCGACGGCGACGATCATGGTACGCATGTAGCGGGTACCGCGGTTGGCAACAACGGCGACGACTTTAAAGGAGTAGCCCCCGACGCGCAGCTTGCGGTCATGGCGGTATTCCAAGCCGGCGGCGGCACCAGCGCCACCTATTATCTCCCGGCGCTGGAAGACTGCGTATACCTTGGCGTTGACGCGGCGAACATGAGCCTTGGCGCGCCCTGCGGCACGACGGATTATCCGGAGAGCTACGACAGGATTTTCGACCTCATGAGAGAGGGCGGAGTGAACCTGACCGTTTCATCGGGCAACTCCGGCACGACCGCCACCGGAAACGGAGCTAATGAAAACCAAAAAGCAATCGCTCCGGATTACGGCGTAGTTGGAAGCCCTTCCACATACCCCATCTCCATGTCCGTTGCGGCCGGTAACAATGAGGGCATGACAGAGGGCGCTATCGTAGTTGACGGCGTTGGCATGTCTTATTCGGACGGCGGCCCCGTGGACATGACGCTTGGCAATCTTACCGGCGAGCAAACGTACGTGGTTGTTCCCGGCGTTGGCTTGCCCTCCGATTATGAAGGCGTGGACGTGACCGATAAGGTTGCGCTTGTTTCACGCGGCGAGTCGTCCTTCACCGAGAAGGTGGACGCGGCGTACGCGGCGGGCGCCAAAGCCATAATCGTCCGCAACAACCAGCCCGGCGCGCTCAATATGGCTGTGGATAACTACTATATCCCGGCGGTTGCCGTAACCCAGATTTCAGGCCAGTTTATGGTTGACAGCGCCGGTGAAGACGGGCTCGGCGTTATGACGGTCAACGTGGTGGAAGCCACTGGCGCGCCGTCCGACTTCTCCTCAAGGGGACCGACGTCCGACCTGGTGCTCAAGCCTGAAATCATGGCCCCCGGCGCCAGCATCATCTCGTCTATCGGTTTGGGAAGCGATAACTCTTACGCGGCTTGGGACGGCACCTCGATGGCCGCACCGCACGTTGCGGGCGGCATGGCCTTACTGAACGAGTACGTCAGGGAGATGTTCCCCACCGCTTCTGATGAAAGGATCCGGGAGCTTACGGACGCCATCATGATGAACACCGCGACGCCGGTGCGTGATAACGACACAGGCTTCCTGTTCTCGCCGAGAGAGCAGGGCGCCGGTATGATGAACCTGGGAGCGGCCGTGACCACCAAGGCTTACATTACGGTCGACGGAAGCCTTAAGCCGAAGATGGAAATCGGAAGCGATGTAGACAAGACCGGCCGATATACGCTGGGATTCACCGTTCATAACTTTGGCGGTACAGCGATAACCTACGATCTGAGCTACACGATTCAGACCGAAAAACCGTATAAAATCGAGGCGGTTTACGGCGATACCGAGTTTATTAAAGGTATTCCTCACGAGCTGAACCAGTACGCTTCGGATAACGCGCCCGCAACGGTCACCGTACCGGCCGGCGGAAGCGTTGACGTAAGCTTCACTATTTCGCTCAACGATGCTGGGCTCGCGTACATGGAAGAGCATTTTGAGACCGGCATGTATATTGAAGGTTTCGCGATACTTACAGCGCACGCTGACGGCGAAGGCTATGTGGCCCCGGAACTGAGCGTACCGTACCTTGGGTTCTACGGCGACTGGAACACGCCCGCGATGTTTGACGACGGCTGGTACTGGCAGGACAACCCCGTTCACAACCATCCCGTGCCCAACACGTTTGGCTTCAAGTCCGGCAGCGACATCCAGGGCCTTGGCCTGAACCCCTATGTGGATATGACCGAGGCGCAGTACCTGGCCGACCGTAACGCCATCTCCCCGAACGGGGACGGCAAGCTTGATTCCGTGAACGTTGGTTACACCGGCGTTTTGAGGAACCAATCGTACGGCCATTACGCCATTAATTACGCCAATGGAACCCAGTCCATCAAGCAGGACTGGACCGACAACGGCAAGGGCTTCTACTACTCCAACGCGGATATTTATTACCAGTTAGGCTATAATGAAATGCCGTTCCCCACATGGGCTGGTACCGAGGTTGAAGACGGCGATTCGGTTGAGCTGGAAGTTCGCGCGGATCTGGATAACCCGGGCTATGCGCCGGAACTCAACGCCAGAGGCAAGCTTTTGATCCCCGTAACGAAGGATCTTACGGCCCCTGTCGCGGCAAACGCCACGGTTAACGGCAGCGCGATCACGCTTACGCTGACCGATGAAAATTATCTGGCTTACTACGCCGTATACGGCAATGAAGCCATGACCGACGAACTTGATACCGCGGGCGTATTTGAAGCCACGCGCGGCGCGCAGACGCAGGTAACGGTAACGGCCCCCGCGGGCGCGGATTACATCTACCTGTTCCTGGGCGACTATGCGGCCAACGAATCCAAATTCAAGGTAAACGTGAACGACGGTACCATTGAGAATATCACCGGCGGTTCAACGCCGGGCGAAATGGAGATCGTCATCTTTGAAGAGCAGTTCGCCGCCGTTCCTAACCCCGCTTGGAATATCGCCGATCTCGACGGCGACACCAATAACTGGGGCGTATTCACCAATCCTCTCGACGCTGAACTTGGTTACGGCGGAGAGGCTGGCTTTGCGGGTTCCTATTCCTATGACCCGAGTACGAATACCGCGCTTACCCCGGACAACTGGCTGTTATCGCCGGCCGGCGCCAACGCCATAACGGTCCCGGATGATGGAAACGAGTACTTCGTGCGTTTTTATATGGCCTGCACCCAGTACGCGCCCGAATACTTCAGCCTGATGGTCGGCCCGGCCGACGCGCAGAGCACCGGCCAGTTCACGGCGCTTCACAGTGAAGAGCTGTCGGATATGGACTATAAGGAGTTTGTTGTCAGCCTTAAGGATTACGCGGGCCAATCCATACGCCTTGCGTGGCGGCACCATAACTGTACCGACGGTATGCTGCTCAGGCTGGATAACGTTCAGGTCTACTATATAGAGAGCGGATCTGAACCTACTCCCACGCCCACGCCTCCCGAACCGCCCCAGGGTCTCGTATTCGGAGAGTACTTTGAAGAGAATCCCACGGATTGGACGCTTGTGGATGAGGACGGCGACGGCTATAACTGGTATTGGTTCACCAACGCCGGGCTTACTCAGGGCCGGATGGAAGCGTACGAAGGCGACGGGCTCATGGTCAGCGAATCCTACCATAACGATACCTATACAGCGCTTACACCGGACAACTACATGATTTCGCCGGATATTGAGATACCGGCCAACGCGGTTGAGGCGCTATTGAGCTGGTACGTTGCCTCCCAGGATCCCAACTATCCTGCGGAGAAATATTCCGTGCTTGTTGGGCCGGCCGGCTCCACCAACCCGGCGGACTTTACGGAAGTGCTCCACACCGAGACGATTTCCAGCGACCAGTGGATTAACCGTACGGCTGATCTAACGGCATATGCCGGCGAGACTGTTCGTATCGCATTCCGTCATCACGACGTGACGGATATGTTCGTGATGAAGCTGGATCAGGTTGAAGTGTTTGCTGAGGTTGAGGATGTACCGACGCCGACGCCTGAGCAGCCCACGCCGACGCCTGAGGTTCCCGTGGATCCCACGCCCACGCCTGAGGTTCCCGTGGATCCCACGCCGACGCCTGAGGTTCCCGTAGATCCCACGCCGACGCCTGAGGTTCCTGTAGATCCGACGCCGACGCCTGAGGCGCCCGTCGAACCCACGCCCGAACCCGAAGATCCCCCGAAGGCCGGCGGCATAAGCCTGGCTATCGGCGGTTTCGCCCTCGCAGCGCTTGGCGCGGCAGGCATCATTGCCAAAAGGAAAAGGGGTTAATTTAGACCCTGATTAGCCTTTAAGGTTTGAGGACGCGCAATGCGCGTCCTCTTTTTTAAGTTTAGCGCTTGGGTTCTTAATCCGTTCCTTGCTGATGGGACAGAGAGCCTTCAATGAATGCATTGAACGAGGAGAAAAGCAAGAAAGTAAGATATCAATGACCAGCCGCAGTAATAGAATGACTATAATATTGAATAAAGAAGTGTAATTATATTGGATTCCATAATCCGCAGCATTAAAAATCATATGGTATGAAAGACTCGCATCCGTTACAACAAAAATTGCGTCCAAGGCCGGTCAATATCCGACAAAAGATTCTGTCGATTTAAGTGCATACCCGCACTTTTGGTACGCCCGATATGCCGCAATGTTTTTCATTTAATATAAGCCGTCATGCTGTTTGTGATTATATATTCAGCTTTAATGCCGCCGCCGTACAATGCGCAAATATTCCCCCGGGAAGCTGTTAACCGATATGGCATATGTGAAGTGGAAAGAAAAGCTTCAACCGCTGGTATGAATTTAACGGTTATAAGAGTAATACATGGTTCTTACGGTTAGTACTAAAAATGTGTTTATAAAAATGAGCAGAACAAAGGCGCGCCATTAGCGCAAGCTTAAACTCGGTTTGATAATAATCCAAGAACAACGATTCTTTAGCTTGCCAATACGATTCAGTTTGAGCGTTTATGCTCTTTATTAAAGATTGACTGATATGGATTGCATAAATAATGGCCGTATACATTCTATAAGCATGCATAATGAATAAAACAGGATAAGATAAAAAATAAATAAAACAAAATGTAGTAATAAGTATATAAATAACTTCGACGATTTACGGTAAATGAGAAATATTAATAATAGATAATTTGCATATAATAGAATAACCTAGAGAAATAGGGAGCATAGGAGGCTCAAAGATGTATTTATCACAAAGCGTAGCTAAAAACTACATAACATAGTAATTAGAAAGTAATTAATTTAAAGCTTTTATATATTTATTATAATGTTTGACTGTAAAGTAAATTTTGATCTATAATACGGGTATGTAGTTAGAAGCGAATGATTAAACATGCAAGGGGCGTAACCGGGAGGAAATGGATATATCCCGGCGCAGCCGCCGGGCGATTGGTTAAGGGGAGAGCCGCCCCGGCCGGATTTTGCATCGAAAAATTCATGTGTCTCCTAAAATGAGGCTCTGCGTTTGTTTTCATCCGTTCTGACAGATTATAAGGAGGTTGAGTAATGAAACAAAAGGCAACAAAACGTTTATTTGCGGTTTTGCTTGTTATGCTTATGGCGTTGTCCATACTGCCTACACTCGCGCTGAACGCAAACGAATCACCGTTTGATACCGCTAAGGACGGCGGCCGGGTGGGTGATCTGAGCAAGCAGGATACGCTGACTCCGGATCCTACCGAAATTGTGGATATTATGGTCGAGGTCAAAGATAATGAGCCATTAATGGAAGTCTTTAAGCTTGATGATATCCGCGCCAAAAAATCTACTGTAAACACGTATGAAAATCGTATGCTGACCAGGCAGGACAGCGCGAAAGGCAAAATAGAAGCGTTGGTAGAAGAGAAAGTTGAGACGATTTACAATCACACCCTGCTCTTTAACGGTTTCTCCTTTAAGGGTGAGTATGGATGGATTGAGAAAATCAACAGCTCTGTATCCGGCGTTTACGCGTTCGCGGCCCCGACATACGATGCTCCCGAGCCCCTAATGGCCACATCCACCGGCATCATCGAAGCGCCGGTAGCGTGGAACCTGGGGTATACGGGCGTTGGCAAGCTTGTGGCCGTAATCGATACCGGGCTTCGTATTTCGCATGAAGCGTTCAGCGTCATGCCGGATAACCCGGCCCTCACGCAGGCGGATGTTGCGGATATTATCGCGAATAACCCGATGAAAGCCGGCGGCAGCGCCGCGCAGCTGTATTATAACCAAAAAGTACCCTTCGGCTATGATTATTACTACAAAACGAACACTATCCACCACCGCGGTATGAGCGACGGCGATGATCACGGCACGCATGTCGCCGGTACGGCGGTTGGCAACAACGGCTCGGATTTCAAGGGCGTGGCATACGACGCGCAGCTTGTCGTTATGCAGGTATTCCAGGCCGGCGGCGGAACCAGCGCATCGTATTACCTCCCCGCGCTTGAGGATTGCGTTTACCTTGGCGTTGACGCGGCGAACATGAGCCTTGGCGCGCCCTGCGGCTCGACGGAAATTACGGAGTTACCGGAGAGTTACAACAGAGTGTTTGAACTGATTAAGGAAAGCGGCATGAGCCTTTCCGTATCCGCGGGCAACGCGGGCACGAGCGCTTTGGAAAACGGCGCTAAAGGAAACCAGCTTGCCACGGCTCCTGATTACGGCCTTGTAGGGTCCCCCTCGACCTACTCCGTTCCCCTTTCCGTCGCCGCCGGCAACAACGCCGGAATGGTGGACGGAGCAATTGTAGTAGACGGCCAGCGGTATGAGTTTACCGATAACTCGGAATCGCCTGAGGATTCCATCATCAGTGTCGCCGGAACTTACGATTATGTGGTCGTTCCCGGATTCGGATTCCCTTCGGATTATGAGGGTATTGACGTTGAAGGCAAGGTTGCGCTTGTATCGCGCGGAGATTCCAGCTTTGATGAAAAGCTCGCCGCCGCCGCCGACGCCGGCGCGGTCGCTATGGTGCTGTATAACAACGAGGCGGGCGGTATCGGTATGATTATTACCGAGTACTTTATCCCCGGCGTTTCCATTACGCAGACAAACGGCCGACTCTTGATAGAGGCTGCCGGAGAGGATGGAATAGGCGAGCTTACGTTCCTCGTATTTGAGGGTACGGCGGCGCCTTCTGATTTCAGCTCTCGTGGAACGACGGCGGAGCTTGCGATTAAACCGGAGATCATGGCTCCCGGCGCGAGCATCAATTCTTCTATTGGTTTAGATGAAGATGATTCCTACGCCTCCTGGAACGGCACCTCAATGGCTTCTCCGCACGTTGCGGGCGCCATGGCGGTACTCAAGGAATACCTTACAGCTATGTTCCCGGACGCGACGCCTGAAGAGCTCAGGGAGCTGACGGACGCCATACTGATGAATACCGCGGTTCCCGTCGTTGACGGCGAAACCGGGATGCCGTTCTCGCCGCGCGAACAGGGCGCGGGCATGATGAATTTGGGCGGGGCGGTTACCACCAAGGCTTACGTGACGGTGGATAGCAACGTACGTCCTAAATTGGAATTAGGCAGCGACGCGGAAAGGACGGGCCGTTATACGCTTTCGTTTACCGTCCATAATTTCGGAGCGAGCGAGCTCACCTTTGATCTTGATTATACCATTCAGAGCGAAAAGCCCTATACGGTCGGCGCGTTCGGCGACACGGAATTCATCAACGGCACGCCGCTTGATTTAGATTCGTATGCGACGGATAACGCGCCGCAAACGGTTACCGTGCCTGCCGGCGGCAGCGTTGACGTAAGCTTCACCATCACGCTTAACGAAAATGGAATGGCTTATCTCGACGAGCATTATGAAACCGGCATGTTTATTGAAGGGTTCGTTATGCTTGAGGCGCAGGCGGACGGCGAAGGCTATGCCGCGCCCACGCTGGGCCTGCCGTACCTGGGATTCTACGGCGACTGGAACGAGCCGGCGATGTTTGACGACGGTTGGTATTGGCAGGACAACCCCGTGCATAACCACCCCCGCCCCAACACGTTTGGCTTCAAAAACGGAAGTGAGATCCAGGGCCTTGGCCTCAACCCATATGTGGATATGACCGAGGCGCAGTACCAGGCCGACCGCAACGCTATTTCCCCGAACGGAGACGGCAGGCTTGATTCCGTTAACGTCGGATATACCGGCATTCTCAGGAACAGCGTTTACGGTCACTATGCCATTAATTTTGAAGACGGTACGCAGACCATTCTCAAATCCTGGGATACGGATTTGTTTGAGCGCTTCAAGGGCTTCTTCTATGACAGCCGCGGCAAGTATATGCAGCTTGGCGATACGCACCTTCCTTTCCCGACCTGGAACGCGAGCGATCTGGACGAGGGAGAGAGCGTTGAAATCGAAATCCGCGCCGATCTAGGCTACGAGGGCTATACCCCTGAAGCCAACGCCAGAGGCAAGCTGATTATACCGGTAACAAAGGATACGACCAAGCCTTCAGCTGTAAACGCCTCGGTAAACGGGGATGGCACGCTGACGCTTACGCTGACCGACGAAAACTATCTGGCTTACTACGCCGTGTACGGCGACGGGGCCATGACTGATGAAATTGAGAGCGCGGGCGTATTTGAAAACACGCGCGGCGCGCAGACGCAGGTAACGGTAACGGCCCCGGCGGGCGCGGATTACATCTACCTGTTCCTGGGCGACTACGCGGCCAACGAGTCCGCCTATAAGGTGAACGTATCAGACGGCGTCATGCAAGCCATTGACGGGCCGGTTATTGGCGGCACGGAAATCATCATATTTGACGAGCAGTTCTCCTCAAATCCGATGTGGAATGTTGCTGATTTGGACGGCGATGGAGTACAATGGGGTATATTCACAGATCCAGCCGATGCTGAACTTGGTTATGAGGGCGAAGCCGGCTTTGCCGGATCCTGGTCCATTAATACATCAACGGGCGCCCCGATTACCCCGGACAACTGGCTGTTGACGCCTGCCGGAGCCATCACCGTGCCGGATGATGGGAACGAGTATTTTGTGCGCTATTATCTGGCATGCACAGAGAGAGGCCCGGAGTATCACAGCCTGATGGTTGGCCCTGATAACGCCACAAGCACCGCCCAGTTCACTGCGATTCACAGTGAAGAGCTGACGGAGCAGGGATACAAGGAATTTGTAGTGAGCCTTGCGGATTACGCGGGCGAATCCATACGCCTAGCGTGGCGGCATCATAACACCACGGGCGGCTTCCTGATGAGGCTGGATAACGTGCAGATATATTGCGTTACGGGTGGAGAGCAGCCCACGCCTACGCCCCCTCCGGTAATTCCGGACGGCGTAAACCTGTTCGGTTACAGCGTGGTTGATATGGTACCGGATGCGCAGGGTAATTACAGCGAGGAATTCGGCTGGATTACATTCAATTCCGCCGATCCCCTCAATACCATGGAGTTCCTCTCCAGAGACGGTATTGTAATGTCGGCTGCCGATTATGTCGACGGGGTCATCTATGCCTATGACGAGGGGGGCAACCTCTACGCGGTCGACCCTGATACGTTTGAAGAAACGCTTATCGGGAACTGCGGCTATGAAGTGTACGATTTGGCCTATGACCATGAAGCCGGCGTGATGTACGCGCAGGTTTACAGCGCGGGCGCCGGCGGTTCGCAAACGCTTGAATCCAAGCCGCTTAAGGCTGGGGTTGGCGGCAACATGAGGCCCTTGTCGTTTGATGTTGAGGGCAGGTACCTTGCGACGGTCGACCTAAAAACCGGTGAGGTAACGGAGCTGTTTATGTTCAACCGCGACGAGAATATCTTCCCAATCGGGCTGGCCTGCATTGGAAACGGCGAGTTCATATCCGTTGATTATATGACGGATACGCTTTACCGGTTTGATGTGGACGGTAATTTCGAGGAGATTGGCGCGCTGTCCGTCGAATCCGGGAACTACTCCCAGTCCATGACGTTTGACCCGGAAACCGGGCTGGTTTACTGGGCGGCGGCTACGTATTCAGGGGAGGGTGTGCTCGTTATTGCGGACCCGGTAAGCGGGGAAAATGAGGTTGTGGATTATATCGACGACCCGAACGGCACGGAAGTAGTCGGCCTGTTTGTAAAAGAGGCTGAGGTGGAACCCACGCCTACGCCTGAGCAGCCCACGCCTACGCCTGAGCAGCCCACGCCCACGCCCGTACAGCCGACGCCCGAACCCGAGGATCCCCCCAAAGCGGGCGGCGTAAGCCTGGCTATCGCCGGCGCAGCTTTTGCAGCAATTGGATGCGCGGGTATCGTGATAAGGAGAAAAAGGAAATAAATCGTAAATAGGGCTTGATTCCGCCCATAAACAATCGCCGCCCCACACCGGGGCGGCGATTCAGTGTGTCGAAAAAGTGGCTGCGCCACATTTTTCGAGTTAACACGGAGCGCTTGCTCATAGGCGCGGTCAGCGCTCCGTGCAAAGAAACCCTTGCTGCGCAAGGCATTCCGAATCTGACGCACATGTCTTCAGATTCGGTTGAAAGCCTATGAGGGGTTGCGCTCCGACCCAACCCCGGGTTTTTTTAGGCTCAATCGCCGCCCCACACCGGGGCGGCGATTGTTATATATGTTACATTATCCTTATAAAATAGTTATGGCATGAATCAGAATGGATGGTTTAATAGCTGGATATAAAATCCTTAAACCAAGACAAACGTATAAAATTTATGAAGATTTATATTGCGATTGAGTTAATATGATTTAGTAAATATAAAAAACGGTATAGCATGCTATACCGTTTTATTGTAAGTAGTTTCGGTTGAAATTTCAGGCATAAAATACAGGCTGTTTCAGGGCGGCTGCGTCGCCATATAATTTGTTCGCAACGGGCATTCTCTTTCTTCGTATAAATCACCAAGCCAGTATTATGCCGACGGTGTTTATGCAATACCTTATTAATAACCGATTATTCCCACTCAATCGCTCCGACCTTTGCCATATACTCCTCCGAGAAGTCAAGGTAATCCTCGGTCATGCGCATGCAGTACATCTTATATTGGGGAAACTTTTGAGCAAGGCCAACGAACAACTGCTCATAGGCCTCGTCGTCGTCGTAAACGCCTCCCTCGTTAACGCCTGATGTTTCCATATAGGCTTTATCAAGCCCGATTAGCGTGTCAACCATAGCGGGAAGCTCTTCTTCTTTAAGAAAGCTGAAATCACCCTCGGCACTAAATTTTTCTAGAATATAGGATCGCATCGCCGAAAAATCCAGTTTCATCATTTCATCCATGGTAAGTCAATCTCCTTTTAATCTGTTATTATCATTACTAGCAGAAGTGAAGGCTGCGGAGTGATATGTAAACGCCAACCTTTTGAGAATCACGCCTGCCGTTAAGTCGTAAAAAGTTATTGCAGCTTCATTATTAGGATCGGCTACGGATAAGTCCTGAGCCGAAAGGATTAGAGCCGCAAAAATCGTTCATGCCATAACACATAGTAAATTCACACGTATAACGCTTCGATTAGCTCTGCGCCATGCTTCATACTTAATACCTGAAGCAAACAAGTTCATGTATCGGCCCGTCTGCAACAGTTTGCTTATATAATCCGCATAGGCATGATACGTAGAACACTCTTAATCATTATGCCCCCAAGTAAACCAAATATTGAACGAAATAGGCGCTTTTTTAAGGATGGTTCTTATATAAGAGCGCATGCGCGTTATTTAGCTCTCGTCCGTTTGCGGTTCTTCAAGTTTTTCAACGGGAGGAATTGGGGTGGCCTGCAGGTCGCCCGACGCGGTTTCTCCCTCCGCCTGATCAAGCCTCAAAGCGTTTTGCGATACGCTTGAAGCCTTGGGCTTAACGCTGCGGCCTTCGTCTGCCCGCACGCGCGCGTCATAATAAAGCACGGTAAACAGCGCCTGGAAATATGGAGCGGATAATGAGAATAAAACGGCTTCAACGGCGAGCGATGCCGCAACAGACGCGATTTTAGGATATTCCTCCCATAAACCCAAGCGTTCCAAGAGATAGTAGAAGGCTATCTGTACAGCAGCAAAGCAAACCGTTACGATAAGTACGCAGCCGAATATGCGCCATATTTTCTTAGCGGATAGCTTGAAGCTTCGCCCTAAGGCTTTAAACCCGCGAAGCCCTTCGTTCGCGGCTACGGGGAGTGTAAAGTTGATAAAACAGTGTAGAAAAATCAACCCCGCCATTAAGATGGCGGTAACGATTATAACGCTATAAATCGCCCCGGTTATATCCCGCGACAGGGCGGTGAACACAAGGGACATTGAGAGGGGGACGCTGGCTAAAATGCCCGCGGCGGCCGCGAAACCCGCGCTCACCAGGCCTTGCGCAAGCGAAGCTGAGAAAAAGCGCTTAAACGACTGACCGCTTTGCTTTAGCATGCCCCCAATCGAATCAGATCCGCCCTGAATCCGAAGCGACATTTGCATGTACATGGTTCCTGTATAAATTGGCGTTAAAAGCAGCTGAACCGCAGCGGCAGCCAGCATTGATACGGTCAATACTCCGAATACGCCGCTCAGAACGCGAATAATATCCCCCGGCCTTGGATTGTAGGAAAAGGATAATTCGGCAAGTTCGTTTAAACAATTCACAGCGACAGGGTAAATAAACGCGAATATTAGCAAAAAAATGATTAGAATATACAATAACGAGTAAAGAGTGCCGGAAAGCCAATTGCGTTTATAAACCTCCCATGTTATGCCGAATATGCCTCTTATACGCATAGGCCGCATGGGTATTGGTTCGTATGTCGCCATGTTTACATTCCCCCAAAACATTAGTGTTTATCTTATTATAGCATTTCCAGAAAAAAATAGATATATATGCATCGTTATTGTGAGCGGCTAAGCCTGCGGTTTACGCGTTCATCAATCTTCCGCGAAACTGACTTAACCTTTCCAATTTAAAGCCTGGCTTGCGAACAATACGAACGTAATTCACTTATTTAGGCTTAATGATAAAGGCGGCTGTTCTTTCATGCCTTTAAGCGTATATCTCCGTAAGCCGCCGGAAAAGTCATTCATTCAACAACTTCAAATTCAACGCCGGGAAGCCTTCTTTGCAGGCGAATAACCCCGTCGCTCCGGCCGATTCTTCCCCGTTCCATTATTATTAGGTCAACCCCACGATCCGAAGCAAATTGAAAAAGCGCGGCATCCACATCGTCGCACCGGAGCATATATAGCTCTCCTCCCGCCGTTTGAGCGGCGCTGAAAAGATACTGGGCCGCATCCGCCTCGCTGGCCGCGTCTAAGAAATTCTTGCCATTTTGTATGCAGTTTACAATATATAACGTTCCGTTCGGCGCTATACGGGTTTTCCCGCGGTCTATGAGGCGGGAGCAGTTCTTTTGCCCGGTTACGCAAACCATTACGGATTTTCGGCTGTTCATTTACCTCACTCTTCTCTGAAAAAAATACGCGGCAGCCGAACTGTACTTCGCTACAGCCTGCCTCCGCGCTGCCTAGCGGCTGAGCCAGCCGCGCATTATCTGCCCCTGAGCCGCGACGCTCGATAAGGTATATCGCCAGGCGGCGTCGCGGCGTTTAAAAGCCGCTGCTACCACCTATTCAGCCCAGGAGCGCTCTTTAAATCGCCGCCATTATATAGTATAGCGAAGCGGCAAACATTTATGAAATTAATTAGCGCCCTCGCTGGATACGACCAGGCTCATAAGCTCAAAGGGGTTTACATGCCGGTTATCGGGAGTGACGACGGCAAGATGGAGGTGGTTTGCGACGCTGTTGCCCGTGCTTCCGACAAAACCAACCACCTGCCCGCCCGTAACGCGTTCGCCGACGTTCAGGAAGTCTGTCAAGCGAACCATATGGTAATAATGGTATTCAAATCCTTCGTCGTCTTCAATGATTACGTAGTTACCGGCCATGCGGTTAACACCGATATATTTTACATAGCCGTCGGTGCACGACAGTATCGGCGTGCCCTCCGGTACGCGAATATCCGCGCCCATATGCCGGCGCGTCTGCTCATCCCTATCCCGGTACCAGCAGTCCTTCAATTTGTTTTCGTATCCTGCAAGAGGATATACCACATTGGATAAATATTCGCGGCTGTATTCATAATGGCCAGTTTCTTCCGCGCTGAGCATCTTTCCGTCCTCGTCAAACACCGTGTTGAGATAATAGTAAACAAACCTTGCCGACAACGCGTTTTCCGGATCGGCAAATTCGTCCACCTTGTCAATATCCATACCCATAAAGCGTATAACGACGCCGTATTGGGCGTCCGCTGCGCTTTCCAATACGCAGCAGCTTGTTATCGCTTCGCCGGGCGCGTTTTCAAACGCGCCGGCCAGCGCGGCGCAAAGGCGCCAATCCTTATCCCCGTCAACCTTAGAGGTTACACGTACTTCGTCGATGAAAGGGAGTTTGTCCGCGATGCCCGCCGCCGCCTCATGGTATCTGTCGCTTATTTCCTTATAGCTGCCGGCCTGCGTGGCAATTTCCGCGGTATTATGGTCCGCGCTTTTTGTTATTTTAATATCCGAGATATTTACCGAGGAGAGGGCGGCCATGCCCGCCTCAAGGCCCTTTTGCGCAAGCCCATCCCAATCGGGTTCAGACTTGGGTTCAGGGGTTAGCGGATTTATAGTTAGCTCCGGCGCTTGAGGGGTAGCGCTTAATCCTGGCTTCGCGCAGCCGCAAGAAACAAACATGGCAAGTATTATGCCGCCGAATAGAAAATGCCGTATATTCATATTTTTGCTCCTCCAACTGCCATTATAATGAAAATGGCGCTGAAGGACAAGCAATATCACGCTTGTTTTTAGATTGTTAAAATTCTTATGCCGGCGCTATGTAATGCGCGCGACCAAAACGGTCATGTCGTCATCATCGCTCTTCTCCTTGGCATAGCTTAATATGGCCTCCGCGGCGTCGTTCGCCGTGTTTGCCCCGCCCCCGCGTTCGAGCAGGGTTGCGAAGACCTCGCTTCCCAGAGAATCCGAAGCGCCGTCCGTCATTAGCACCACGGCGTCGCCGCGGCGCAGGTTAATCTGATGTACGGCCGGCCTCGCCTCCTGAAGTATGCCCAGAGGAAGCGTTTCAGCGTACAGCGTATGTACCTTGCCGTTACGAATTATATAACTGGGCGGCGCGCCGTACTTAATAAACCTTGCGCACGCGTTTGAAGGATCAAGCAGCATGGCGTCAAGCGTGGCGTACATTTCGCCCTCGCCCCGCGCGATGAGCAGGCGGTTTACCGATTCAAGCGCGTCGTCCAGGTCGAAACCGACGCTGAGCAAATCGCCCAAAAGCGCAATTGCCGCTGTGCTTTCCTTATGCGCCGCCGAGCCGGTACCCATGCCGTCGCTGAGCGCAAGCAGCACCCGCCCGTAAACGTTGCGTATCCCCATGCTGTCCCCTGTCGCGTCGCTGCCCCCCTTTGGGCATGCGGCAGCGCCCACGCTTAAATCATAATATTTGCGTATCACGGGTTCATCTTGGCGCAGCCGCTCAAGAGCGGCGCACACGCCTTTAAGCTGACGGTTGGTAAACTGCATATCATCGGTATTGCCTTGGGCGGTGAACAGGTCTGCTATTTGCCTGAGCACGGCTGTCATGCACCCAATCCTGTCCTTCATATGCTGAAGCTGCTTTTTGGAATAGCTTTGCTCGCGCGTTACGGTGTAAGAGGTAACAGCGCGCAAAAGCCGGGTGGGAGCCACGGCGAAACCAAGCATGCCGATGGACGACGCTATCAGCTCAGATACCCCCGCTCCGCCTGTTAAGCGGTAAACAACCCCGTAACAAACCGCGAACCCGGTAAGCGTTCCCCACTTTCCCATATCCCGAAGAGCGCAAGCGCACAGCGTACAGCAGGTTAATCCCACTAGAACCATAAAACCGTCTCCTGAGGCCGCGGCGCCAAGGCCGAGGGCCACGGAAGCAGCCAGGGAGGATATACCCTTTGCCTGCGCTGCAAACAGGGCGGCAGCCGTGGAGAAAATAACGCCGAGCGAAACGCCCTCTATGCGCATGGGAACCAGGGCGAAGGCGAAAACCCCGGCCAGTATGCATATGCCCGCCTGTTCCGCATTGGTAAGCATGCGCCTTCGCCGGATAGCGTCCAAAGCCGTAATCGCCTGACGAAACAGCGCAGCGCCCGCGGCGGTTAAAATGAGCATCGCGCACCCCGCCATTGCCCGGTTTAAGGAGCGGACATAAAAGAGGGGAAACAGAATGAGCTGAGAAATTAAAAGCAGCGTGAACTTTTCAAGCGCGCCAACACGTTGGCGCCAGATACGCGCTAAAAGATACAGCAAACCGAAAATAGCCGTACTCGCCGCGGATTCCCAGCGGCCGCCCGCTGCCGCCCCGGCAAGCGCGCCGATAAACGCGGGAAGGGTATAGCGCCTACACATCAAGGCCGCTGCCGCAGCGGCGCTCCCCACAGGCGAAATTCCTGTCAGCGTGCCCGAGGATGATATCAGAAGCGTTCCCAGAAGCGTAGATAGCTCCCATGGGAATTCACGGCGAAGAACATAAGCGCCGATCCGTTCGCGAACATGAAGCGCCGGCTCCCGCATAGCTTGTCCACCTCCCCTTTTCGCTTATATGCCTTGGTATATTTTAGGCTCTTAACGTTAAAAAACGTGTCAAAGGGTGCTCGCCTAATTCATCGAAAAAAGGGGTTCTGACGAGCACGTCCGGCCATTCATGCAATTAAGACGGCATTCCGGCTATTCCGGCCTTTTTTTTAAAGACCGAAATCAGGGGAACCGCCCAATAAAAAACAAATAGTTAACGCTCATTTACATCTCGCTTATATTGCTTATCCTCCCGGATTCAAATGAAAAATTGAACAGGCGCACGTCCTTTACGGCGCCGTCCCTGCCGTATGCAAGGCCAAGCACATTGCCGCTGTGATCCGACAGCGGCGGCCTGCACTCATCAAATTCGCCTAGAAGCTGCCTAATCAGCGTAAAATCCAGACCGGAGGCCAAATCCGGAGTTAAGTAGCTTGCGGCTTCCTCCTGTATTTCAAGCCGAACCGCCTCACAGAAGCAAATAGCGAGCGAAAGCGGATCCTCCGGCGCGTGATATTCGTGCGTGAAAAAGCCAATCTGCGGCTCTCCCGGTTGGAACTGCTTACCATCGTACTCATAAAGCACGCGCTTCTCATGCCCGGCCAGCGTATTAAGCGCCTTTACCGACGCCGGATTGGAATCGATTATCATCACATCGTCGTCAGCAATATCGAGTATGGGCTCTAAATTTCTATCCGTAATGAGCAGCCGCTGCTGGTTTGCCATTCCCGCCTGGAGCGCTACCATTTGCTTTTGCCCGATATTGAGCGGCGATAGGTTGCCGGTATGCCCGGTTCCGACGCAGTATCCGCTGATAATTCTGCCGTTTTCCTCCAGAGCGAGGCGCAGCCCGCTCTCGTAATACAGCGTGAGCGCCCGTCTGCCGCATTCAAATTCCAGGCGGGATATGGTATATGGAAACGAGTCCGGGTCAGGAATTTCAATGCTCCCCGGGCAGAGCATAAGCTCGACCATTCCGCCGGGCCAGGCGTAAACCTGAACGTCGCCGGTTTGCGGGGCGCATATGCTCCCCTGTTCAAAACTGAGCTTGCGCGTAATGCTGTACCGCTTGGAGCCGGGCGAATTCTCCAGCGGAACGGCGCATATATAATAATCGCCCTCAGACGATACGGGGAACGCCACATAGGATTGGGGGGAGCTTTCGCCCATCGGTTGATCGTTAACGCGTATTAGGCAGCGAATATCCGAACGGATTACCATTAACGGTACTGAAGTTTCTAACATGCGCATCACCTCCGCATATTCTTATGTCGTATATGCTAATATTATGAAAAGACGCATACGGCATGTGCGCTGGTTGCGGATTATTGCCTGTTATGCTACAATGCCAGTAAATTATGGATTTTGGAGGGCGTTATGGTTAGGCTTTATGAACTTCATAAGAATCCCGATTCTTATACCGGCGATATTCAGGCGGCGGGCTGGGTGAGGACTGCTCGGGAGAATAAGAACGTTGGGTTTATAGAACTGACCGACGGCTCTTCGTTTAAAAGCGTCCAAATAGTGTATGAAAAGGGGCGCATACCCGCAGAAACAATAAGCCGGATTTCTACCGGCTGCGCCATTTGCGTAGAAGGCACGCTGGCGCTGACGCCGGGCGCGCAGCAGCCGTTTGAAATTCATGCGAAGAATATCACGATAAAGGGCGGGTGCGAGCAGGATTACCCGCTTCAAAAAAAGCGGCATTCGCTGGAATTCTTGCGTACCATCCAGCATCTTCGCCCGCGAGCGAACACGTTCCAGGCCGTGTTCAGGGTAAGAAGCGTTGTGGCCCAGGCAATTCACCGCTTTTTCGATGAGCGGGGGTTCCTTTATGTGCACACGCCCATTCTGACGGGCAGCGATTGCGAGGGGGCGGGCGAGATGTTCCGCGTAACATCGCTAAACCTTGATAATCTTCCGCGCGCTGAGGATGGCGCTGTGGATGAAAAGAAGGATTTTTTCGGTCGCGCCGCCAACCTAACGGTAAGCGGGCAGCTGTACGGCGAGGCGTTCGCGCTGGCATTCAGGGATATTTATACGTTTGGTCCCACATTCCGTGCGGAAAAGTCCAATACGGCGCGCCATGCGGCGGAGTTTTGGATGATTGAGCCTGAAATGGCGTTTTGCGACCTAACCCGCGACATGGACGTCGCCGAGGAGATGATTAAATACATCATCAGCGCCGTGATGGAGCGGTGCCCGGACGAGACGGCTTTCTTCAACCAGTTTATGGATAAGGGGCTTATCGAGCGGCTCAACCATGTGCTGAACAGCGAGTTCGCGCGCGTTACCTATACGGAGGCGGTCGAGCTGCTTGAGCGCAGTGGTGAGAAGTTTGAATATCCTGTTTCATGGGGTTGCGATCTTCAGACCGAGCATGAACGGTATCTTACGGAGAAGATTTATAAGCGGCCGGTGTTCGTTACGGATTATCCCAAAGAGATAAAAGCGTTTTACATGCGCATGAACGATGATGAAAAGACCGTTGCGGCCTCTGACCTTTTGGTTCCGGGCGTAGGCGAAATCATCGGAGGAAGCCAGCGCGAGGAAAGGCTGGACGTTTTAACGCGGCGCATGCGCGAGCTGAATCTTGAGTGCGAACAGTACGACTGGTACCTTGCGCTGCGCAGGTATGGAGGCGTGGAACACGCCGGGTTCGGGCTTGGTTTTGAGCGTATGGTAATGTACGTTACGGGCATGACGAACATACGCGATGTGCTTCCGTTTCCAAGGACTGCGGGCAACCTTGATATGTAGCCGCGGGGAAGGTTTTTTTAAAAGCGCTTCTTTAACGCGTAACAATCATAATGTCTCACAATAATTCATAACTATATGTTATACAAACCAAAGCTGTGATAGATTCCTCGCTTTGGTTTTTTGTTTCCATGCTTAAGGGGTATAAATTCCATGAATTGGGAGAAAATAGCGCTATACATAGAAACGACAGGGGGAATTATTCAATATGAGAGACAATCATGCGGAGAAAAACGCGGTTGGCGGCGCCTTATATGAAATCGTCAAATCCTCTGCGGGAGGGTGGAAGCCGGAAGAGGAAGAACTGCTCTTCTCCGAGGTAGAAAAGGCAAGAAAATCAGGTTGGCCGCTTCGCACCGTGTTTGAGCGTGTAGCCGCTCAAACGGGAAGGAAGCCGAACAGCATCAGGAACTACTATTACGCCCGGATAAAAGAGGATGAATCCAGGGCGGACGACGCGGGGCGCTGCGCCGCGTTCGTACCATTTACCGATGAGGAGATGCGGGAGCTGCTCAAGACCGTGCTGCATGATCAAGCCAAGGGCATATCCGTAAGGGCGTGTACGCTCAGGCTTGGCAACGGCGATAATAAGGCCATGCTCCGTTATCAGAACAAATACCGTTCGCTTATCAAAAGCAACCCTGAGCTGGTGCGCGAGGTAGTGGCCCAGATGCGTGAGAAGGATATACCGGTATTTGATCCGTACCACAACGCGCCCCTGCGCCGTTCCGGCCGCCCGAAAAAGAATAAGGAAAGCCTGGTGGATGTGGTTGCGGGAATGGTCAACGATCTCAATCAGGTCGACGGCTTGGACGTTACCGCGTTCTTTGAAAGCCTGGGCGCTTTGGCCGTGGGCGCATGCAAGGGGGCTCAGGCCATGAAAAGGCTGGAGGAGCTTGAAAGGGGAGACGCTCAGGACGTCATGCGGCTTAGGGCAGTTAACGGCGAGCTCAAAGAACAGCTGGACTCACGCGCGCGTGAGCTTGAATACCAGAAGGAACGGTTTAGCACGCTGTTAAGCCTGTTCAGGCAGCTTATGAGTTTAAACAGGGAATTCCTAGGCCAAACGAGCGTGGTTAAGATGTCCTCATTAAGCAGCTATATCCGCGAACTATCCAAGAACGTTGCGGACTGCGAAAGAATGCTTCTTGAATCCTGAAGCGATATCAAAACGTAAGCGCGCCCGCGCCGGAGCCGTTCCGGGCGGGCGCGCGGCTTTTGCTGTTTATTGTATCCGCCGTTAAGGTTTTAGCGCTTACTCAAAAAAACGTATTAAAGTCAATCACATTATCGTAAAACAGTTTGCCGCGAACGACGTCATCCTATCCAAAAACATAAAATGTTTAGTCAAGTCAAGATTGCACCGCGCTTGCGGGGCGGATTCGCTCAAACGCCTTCCTAATCGGCGGCAGCAAAGCGATAATCAGGCATATGATAACGTCCGGCCCGACCGTTACCACGTTATACGCAAAACCGTACAGCCAGACGTTCCAGCCCTCCCACGCCCATTCGCCGAAAAAGATAGCCCCGGCCAAGCCGTGGAAAAACATGCGCGCGATACCAGAAACGACGATTCCCGCTGCGAGGGACTTGGGGAAAAACCCGGCCAGCCCAATAGCGCCGAACGCAAGTATATAGTCCAGTACGGGCTGGGCCCAATGAATGATTTCGGGTTTTTGTATAAATTGCAGCACGCCGTAAACCACGCCCGCGGCGACGCCCTTGGAGGGGCCGAACCAATAAGCGTACAACATAAGGGGAAGCATGGAAGCAACGGTAATTGAACCGCCCTGAGGCATTGAAAACAGCTTGATGTAGCTGAGCAGAAACGAAAGCGCTATGCAAAGCGCGCCGTAGACAAGCGCCTGCGTTTTGTGCGTTTGCGTCCGCGCGCCTCCTGTTTTACGGTTTCGGTTCGCAGCCAGACAAACAACGCCCAGCACCACGGCAGCCGCGGCGCCAACGCACAGCCAGGTAAACCAGCCGAGCTCCTTAAGCTCGTCAAAGAGAGAAAAATCCATATCTGCATCCTTTTCATTTAAAAATCAACAAATATCCCCGTACGCCTAACGGCTACGGGGACATAACAAGGATGCATCCGTACGCCGCTTCCCTACGTTAGAATTACCTAAACAGGTTCCAAGGGTATATCTCAGCCGAAAAAAATCAGCTCCCCCAGCGGGCGGTTAATTTTGTTGTCGCATACATTATAGCACGCTTACCGCATATGTCAATTCCGTCTTTATAAAAACCTGACACGATAACCAGAGTATCGCCGGTTAATCCGCGTACAGAAGCGGACTTAAGTAATGGGGGGTTCAATCTGCCGCAAGGTATCAAAGCGGCTTGATAAACCTTTCCTGCCTTTTGGTTATGCGGTCAAGCATATATATAAACCTACGCCATGAGCTCCGCTATAACGTGCGCAGTAGATTTTTGCACGGTTCCGGCCTCAAACGGGTTGGACAGGTTGGCGAGCTTGAGAAGTTCAAAGTAACCAAGGCTGCCGCCCGCTTGGCACAACCTGAGGTAATCGCTCCAGGCCGCGCTGGGGTTTTCCTTCATCCGCCCGTACAGCTCCTGGCTGCAAACCTGCGCCAGAGCGTACTCAATATAATAAAACGGGTACATGAAGATATGTTGCTTCTGCATCCAGAACCCGCCCTCCTCAAGAAAGGCGTTAGTGTCGTAATCACGCCACGGCAAATACTTTTGCTCCAGCTCGCGCCATACCGCGCGCCTTTCCATGGCCGTCATCTCCGGCCGTTCGTAAACGCGGTGCTGGAATTCATCCACGCAGACCATATACGGTATGTTACACAGCTCGCCCATCATATGCGCGTACTTCGCGTCCGCCTCCTTATCTTCGCCGAAGAAATCCTTCATCCACGGGTAGGCGAAATATTCCATCGCCATGGAGTGTATCTCGTTAATTTCACTGGTTGAGGATTCATATGTGCGCAGGATTTGTTTGCGGGACGAGGTATAACCGGCGAACGCATGGCCCGCCTCGTGGGTGAGCACGCGCGCGTCCCCCGCAGTGCCGTTGAAGTTGGAGAATATGAACGGCGCCTTATATTTGGGCAGCCTTGAGCAATAGCCGCCCATGTGCTTTCCGGGCCGGGTAGTCAGATCGAACAGCTCATAATCCGTCATGAACGTGAAGAACTCTTCGGTCTGCGGGCTCATCTCCCGGTACATTTTCAATGCGATGGGGATGAGCGCGTCCTCGCCGCCAACCGGGTCCGCGTTGCCGCCGGGGAGAAGGAAATGCTCATCATAATAGCTGAGCTTATCAACGCCGATGCGTTCAGCCTGCCTCTTTCTCAACTCGTCGACAGCCGGAACGATTACGTTAAGCACCTGCCGCCGGAACTTTGCGGCGTCCTCGGGCGTGTAATCCATTCTGCCCCGGTTCAGGTACGCAAGCTCCGTATAGCTTGGGAACCCCAGCTTTTTCGCCATAGTGTCCCGCACTTTTACGAGCTGGCTGAAGATTTCGTCCAGCTCCGGGGAAATGCGCTCATACAATTCAGCCCAGGCCTCGAACGCTTCCTTCCGTTCCATGCGATCTTCGCTTTCCATATGCTTAAGCAGGCCGTAGAAATTGCATTCCCTGCCCCGGAATATGGTTTTAGCCTTGGCGGCCGCTTTGCGGTAATCCGCCGTGAGCTTACCCTCTTGTACCAAATCCTCCATAATTTCAGGGCGCTTGGTTCTTTTATTCAGCTCCGCCTGGTCGAACATATGCCTGCCGAACTCGCGCTCAAATTCAGCGCGGAAGGGCGTGGTCAGCGTCAGCTCAAGAAAACGCTTGGACAAGGGAAGTATTTTGGGCCCTTCCTCATTGAAATACTCCATTTCCTTATCATAAAACTCATCCGTCGTATCCAGCGTGTTTCGGATATGGGCGATGCTGCGTAAGGTGTCCGCGTCGAGCGTCGCGCCGTCGCATTCCAAATATGCCGCCCGCGCTTCCTCATATGTGGCCGCAGCCTCAAACCTGTCAAGCGCAGCCTGAAAAGCCGCGCGGGCCGCCTCCATATTCGGCCGGGCGTACTCGAGTTGACTAAATTTTTCCATACGTGCTACCTCCATGCCTTTTATTAGCGTTATTGTACAACAAAACCCGGGCGGCCTCAATGCGCGCGGCGAGAAGAGCCGCGCATTTTTTGATAAATAAATCATGGGTCAAATTAAACGCAGGGATGTCAGCATAACATCATCAATCTAAAAGGTCGACGCGTTTAAACTATAACCTTCGATCTTGCGATAAAGGTTTAGCAAACCTTATTAGGCGCATGGGTTCAAAACGCGACGCAAACCAGCTTAAAGGAACGATGCTTTTTTCAACGCTTGATAGTTATTTAAGTAAATGTTAAAATTTATGAGTAACAAACGCGCTTTTGGCCATCTTAAGCGATAGAGGTGCCGAAGGCAAAAAAATACAAGGAGTTATATAAATGCAGTTTAACGAAGCGACCATACGTATACTGGTTCGCAAGAACTATGGCGAATGCTTTGATTTTTATACGGAGAAAATCGGCTTGACCGTGGTTTGGGGCGATAGGAACGGGCCTTATACATCCTTTGCCGTCAGCCAGGATCAGCCGCCTTGCTTTGCCATTTTTTCAGGCGATAATATGTCCCTGTTTCAAGGGTATAAGCAACCGGATAACGTCGCTCAGCCCGACACCATCGCGGCGGTAATTCCTACATTTGACCTGGATGGAGATTATCGGCGGCTAAAAAACGCGGGCGTACAGTTTTTGGGCGAACCGCAGCGTATTGAGGAATGGGGTATGCGCTGCACGTATTTCAGAGATCCGGAAGGAAATCTGTTTGAGTTAAATGACGCGAGCGGCGTGTAAATGCGCTGGGCAAAGCTTGAGCATGAGTCGAACATACTTTTGAGATATATAACGTATTAGTTGTATGTTTTATTTATGCCGGCGGTAATTATGGGGCAAATATGAGAGGGCGGAAAGTCCGCCTTCCCTGCTTGTATATCCGTTAAACATAAGAGACGATGTCTTCCCCGCTTGGGTTACCGTAAAGCTGTGTTGAAGGCCCTGGCTCCTTGTCTGTCTATAAACTATCCATATTAACATGGAAAGAATAAAAGTACCATAACGCTTTACAGATATTTATAAACTTACCGTCTCTTTGTCCCGACAATTTAACAGGGGCGCCTTGTGAATAAAAAATGCTGTATACGGTAAATCAGATTTGAACTTTAGTCCGGCCTCCAATTAACAACCAACCCCGTTATGCCCGCTTTCATTGCCGCTTTTTCGGCCGCACCCACCACACCGACGCGATCCGGCGAATGCGCGTCGCTATTGATAATGAACTTCGCGCCCGCGTCGGCGGCGCGCCGAAGCATGTTGGTATCGAGCGTTTGGTGGCGGGCGTTGATCTCCAGCAGAAGGTCAAGCTTGGCCGCGCCCCGCGCAAGCGTATCGATATCTATCCTGATGTATTCACCGGGGTGCGATAGGATATGAACGCGTTTTTTCTCCGCGGCGGCCAACAGCGCCCGAGCATTGCGCACTGGGTCGCCGCCGCCGAAAAAAGCTTCCTTAAGCGCTGCAAGCGCGAATTTGGATGCGGGAAGCACACCCCTGTGATAGCCGAGCAAAACGACGTCAAGCATGGAATCATCCGCCGGCGCGTCGCTTTCCCCAAACCCGGTGAGGTTGCATTCAAGCCCCATTAACACCCGGATACGGCTGCCGTAAACGCTGTTCAGGCGATTTATTTCCCGCCTCAATTTAAGCGTTTTTTCTCCGCGAAGCCCGTAAAAGAGGTTGGCGGACGCGTGCTCGCTGATGGCTATCTCGCGTAAACCAAGGTTAAGCGCGGCGATTACGTTATCCTCCGGCGATCCTTTGCCGTGGCTGTATGTGGTGTGCGTATGGAGATCGGCTGTGATAGGCATATTTGCTTTCTCCTGATATTCACGAGGCCAAACGCCGCTTAAGCAATGCGGCTTTATTGCCGCCAAATTTAAACGGCGCGGCGTTTGACCGGGGGGTAATAAACAACGCCGCTCGGCAAGAGCCGCGCGGCGATACTGATATAAAATAACTGTTAACGATGGCGGTACTCCTGTCTTTTTTTCGCTAAAAGCGTATGTAGCGCGGAGAATATCACCGCCTGAGACGCGTTGTTTTCGCGCCCGGTTATGTTGAGGATATCCTCATTTCGCGCCGCGCAAAAGAAAAAGTCCGCAAACGCCGAGGCGATGGAGTTGACGTAATTGGTTATAAACGCGCAGCAGGCCTGACGGGACCTGGCGGTCTTAAGCGCATCTATCACCATTTTTGACCGGCCGGAACGCGAAATCCCGATAAAAACATCCTTATCCGTAAGACGGTTGGCATACATCTCCATGAGCTCCTGATCATGTAGGGATACCGTATCAACCCCAAGGAAGTTAAACTGATTCGCAATATCATCGGAAAGGACGCTGGAGCTTGCTACCCCGCAGATAATAACGCGGTTTGCCTGGTGTATGCGCTCGGCAAGCTCAGCCAGCTCCGCCGTATTAATTACCTGTAGCGTTTCTTCAAAAGAACGTATTGTGCTTAAAAACAATTTTTTTATCACGATTTCGTCACTGTCCGTCAATACAATCGGCGAATTTAAAGGGTCCGTGTTTTCGCTGCTTCCGGCGGCGAGCGCGACGCGGAAATCCATAAAACCCTCATAACCCAGTTTTTTCGCAAGGCGCGTGACGGAGGGTACGGAAACGCCCGCGGCCGCCGCGATATCGCTTATGACCATCAAAGGGGCCTTTTCGGGATTATTGAGAATAAAGTCCGCAACCTTTCGCTCAGCGCTGGGAAGACCGTTGTAAGCGGAGCGGATCTTGGTTCTAGCCGGCATGATGTTTCCTCCTTAATTTAGCATAATCAATAAAAACTTAATTCGTAATCATTTTACAATGTCATTTTACAGATAAAGCTTGAAAATATCAACACGCAGAATCATTGTAAATGTGAAGTTTTTGTATATTTCATTTGCGCCGAACCAGCAAATGTAAAGAATAAAGGAAAGTATTTCCTTAAACTCCAGCGCCGGCTATGTGACTGAATTGGGAGTAACCTCCCGCGAGGTAAAAAGCGACGCGTTTAATTTATTAAGAAGTTTTCTTTGAGTGCGGCGGCGCGCGGACTATTTGAAACAAGGGAAAGCTCTGGTAACGGCGTTGTCGCCGTATTTCGCACCCTGGTTTTAGCTTGCCCTGTTGCAAGCCGTGGATGAAATAACGTACGTTCAGGCGTACGATACGTTATTATATAAAATATCTCAATTCGCGTAAAGATTCACATTTGCATCCCGCTGCCCATGAAATGAGTTTCACCGCTTCCGCACGCGTCCTTGACACTTTCCAAACGAGCCTATATAATGTAGGCGAGTTGTGCCTTGGTATATATAGAGGCGGCTTTTTTAACGCCTTAAAATATATTAAAAGCCTATAAACAATCAAGCAGGAGGTCAACAAGAAAATGGCAAGAACACAAACCATCGATGGCAATACCGCTGCGGCGCATGTGGCGTATGCGTTCTCGGATGTTGCGGCCATCTATCCCATCACGCCGTCGTCTCCCATGGCCGAGGTAGCCGACGACTGGGCCGCAAACGGCCGTACCAATATCTTTGGCCAGCAGGTTCGCATTGCGGAAATGCAATCCGAGGGCGGCGCGGCGGGTGCTGTACACGGTTCTCTCACCGCCGGGGCGCTTACCACTACCTTTACCGCGTCCCAGGGCCTGCTGCTGATGATACCCAATATGTACAAAATCGCGGGCGAACTGCTTCCCGGCGTTTTTCACGTTTCCGCCCGCGCGCTTGCCGCTCACGCCCTTTCAATATTTGGCGACCACAGCGACGTTATGGGCGCGCGGCAGACCGGGTTTGCCATGCTGGCCTCCGCATCCGTACAGGAGGTTATTGACCTGGCGCTTGTATCGCATCTGAGCGCAATCCGCGGCAGCGTACCCTTCGTCCATTTCTTTGACGGGTTCCGCACATCGCATGAAGTGCAGAAGGTGGAGATGATTGAGTATGAGGATATGGCCAAGCTGTGCGATTTTGAGGCGGTTGACCGGTTCCGCGCGCGCGCCCTCAACCCAGAGCATCCCCATCAGGCGGGTACCGCGCAAAACCCTGATATTTATTTCCAGGGCCGCGAGGCGGCGAACAAATACTACGACGCGCTTCCCGCAATCGTGGAAGAATACATGCAAAAGGTCGGCGAGCTGACCGGGCGTAAATACCATCTGTTCGACTACGTGGGCGCGCCCGACGCGGATCGAGTGATTATCGTGATGGGTTCCGGCGCGGACGCCACTGAGGAAGCTGTGAATTATATGAACAAGCAGGGTGAGAAAGTCGGCCTGATTAAAGTGCGCCTTTATAGGCCGTTTGCCGCCGACAGGCTGCTTGCCGCTATCCCCGCTTCCGTTAAGCGAATAGCGGTGCTGGATCGCACAAAGGAGCCCGGCTCGCTTGGCGAGCCCTTGTATACGGATGTTGTTTCCGCTCTGGCCGAGGGCGGCCGCGCGGATATTGAAATTTACGGCGGCCGTTACGGCCTCGGCTCCAAGGAGTTCACACCCTCCATGGTCAAGGCCGTATTTGACAACCTCTCGCTCGACGAGCCTAAAAACCACTTCACCGTTGGTATAGTCGACGATGTGACGTTTAAATCAATACCGGTAAACGAATTTGTGAACGCGGCCCCCGAGGGGACCATCCGCTGCAAGTTCTTCGGCCTCGGCTCCGACGGCACGGTCGGCGCGAACAAAAACTCCATCAAAATCATCGGGGATCACACGGATATGTACGCGCAGGGGTACTTTGCTTACGATTCCAAGAAATCCGGCGGCTTGACCGTATCCCACCTGCGTTTCGGCAAACAGCCCATACAATCCCCATATCTTATCGATCAGGCGGACTTTGTCGCATGCCATAACCCCTCATATGTGACCCGTTACGACGTAACGGCCGGAATCAAGGAGGGCGGCGTATTCCTGCTCAACTCCCCCTGGACGCTTGAAGAGATGGAAACCGAGCTTCCCGCGGGGATGAAGCGGCAGATTGCACGGCAGAAAATTCGCTTTTACAATATCAACGCGATTGAAATCGCGAAGCAGGTCGGCATGGGCAACCGCATCAACACCATCATGCAGGCCGCATTCTTCCAGCTTGCGGACGTTATCCCCGTACAAGACGCTATCGGGTACATGAAGGACGCGGCGAAAAAATCCTACGGCAGGAAAGGCGACGACGTCGTCGCCAAAAACTGGGCCGCGATTGACGCGGGCATTACGGGCCTGGAAGAGATCCGGTATCCCGAATCCTGGGCTAACGCCGAACAGGGCGCGGAGCTGGTGGCGGTATCCGACGACGCGTACTTTAAGGATTTCATCCAGCCCGTTCTGGCGCAAAAGGGCGACGAGCTGCCCGTATCGAGCCTTTCCGCGGACGGTTTCGTGCCAACCTCCACAACGCAGTATGAAAAGCGCGGCATCGCGGTTGAAGCGCCGTTGTGGGAGGTTGAAAAGTGCATACAATGCAATCAATGCTCCCTTGTCTGCCCGCACGCGTGTATTCGCCCGTTCGTTGTAACGGAGGAGGAGAAGCGCGATCTGCCGGACACGTTTGTTACCAAACCCGCGATAGGGAAGGAGCTTGCCGGCAAGCAGTTCAGGGTTCAGCTTTCACCGCTTGATTGCACGGGCTGCGGAAACTGCGCCGACGTTTGCCCGGCGAAGGGCAAGGCCTTAATCATGGTACCGCTCCATTCGCTCAGCGATAGGGAGGAGCGGAACTGGGAGGCGGCCATCAAGCTGCCGGATGCTAATCTGCCGGTGAACAAAGCCACCGTCAAGGGCAGCCAGTTCAGCCGCCCGCTCTTCGAGTTCTCGGGCGCGTGCGCGGGCTGCGGCGAAACGCCTTACATCAAGCTCATCACCCAGCTTTATGGCGACCGTATGATAATTGCGAACGCCACGGGCTGTTCATCGATTTACGGCGGCAGCGCGCCGACCTGCCCTTACTGCGTAAATGACAAGGGGCAGGGTCCGGCATGGGCAAATTCGCTCTTTGAGGATAACGCGGAGTTCGGCTACGGCATGCATCTGGCTACGACCCAGCGCCGCGAGAAGCTTGCGGATCTGGTCAGGGAACTGAGCGAGATGCTCGAGGGCGAGGGCAAGGAAATCTGCGAAAACTGGCTTAACAGCATGGACGGTCCGGACGCGGGCAAAGCGGCTTCGGCCAAGCTTCTTGAGATGGTTAAGGGCTGCGTGGGATGCGGATGCGAATGCGATGAAATATGCGCCAAAATCGCCGGAATGTCCGACCTGATGGTGAGAAAATCCCAGTGGATTTTCGGCGGCGACGGATGGGCGTACGATATAGGCTACGGCGGCTTGGATCACGTGCTGGCCATGAATGAGAACGTGAACGTTCTGGTAATGGATACCGAGGTTTATTCCAACACGGGCGGGCAGTCCTCCAAGGCGACGCCAACGGGCTCCGTAGCGAAGTTCGCGGCGGCCGGCAAACGCACGAAAAAGAAGGATTTGGGTATGATGGCCATGAGCTACGGCTATGTGTACGTCGCGCAGGTCAGCATGGGCGCGAATTCAAATCAACTGCTTAAGGCCATTACAGAGGCCGAGGCGTATAACGGGCCTTCGCTCATCATCGCTTACGCGCCCTGCATTAACCACGGCATAAACATGGGCCGCTCTCAGGCCGAGGCCAGAAAGGCCGTTGAATCCGGCTACTGGCCCCTGTACAGGTATAATCCCGATCTGGCCGAGCAGGGCAAAAACCCGTTTACGCTCGACAGCAAGCCGGCTAAGAGCGATTATAAGGAATTCATACTCGGCGAGGTGCGCTACGCTACGCTTAAAAAGCAGTTCCCCGAGGTGGCGGATCAGCTCTTTGACAGGGCGGAAAAAGAAGCTAAGGAAAAATTTGATTACTATCAGAAGCTCAGCGATATGCACTAACCGATAAACGGCAAAAGCCGCAAGTTGCATGACGTATCCCGGTCACAGGCCGGGATACGTCAGCTTGTTGACAAACCATAAAAAAACGCAGGTCCTGCGCTGCGCGGCCGGGCTTACAAACCAATCGAAATGAGCCTGTGGGATATACGACACCCTACGGAACTTTTTATGTGGACTGCGTCACGCACCGCATAGCGAACGAGGGTATGCAGGTTTTCTATTCGCTCCTGGCGCCCTCATATCCGTCAGCCCTCAGGCTATAGCTAATGTCGCCGCATGAAAAAGCAAACCCGCCGGTTTACCTGCTTAGAATTGTTTAAAGAACCTATCTTAAGCGCATCCATATACGCGCTTTAACCTTACGCGTTGGTTCGCCCCGTCATAAGGGGGATCAGGCATTGCACGATAAGCTCGATGTTGTTGCTATCCAGATACCTGTCGCAGTCCATATGAATATCATTGAGATACAGTCCGAACGGGCCGCGCTTAAATGCGGCTACAGCTATGCTTTTCTTGAAGTTCGCTTGATCGCTGGGGTAGAACCATCCCTTGCCCTTGCCTATGATAACGCGTTTACCGCGGTTACCAGCCGGCGGCGTATTGAGCGCGCCCATTAAGGCCTCATCCTTCGCGGCCTCCCGGTTTGCCAGGAAAACGATATCATCTCCGACGCCCACGCAGTCCATATTGATAACGGTTTTCCCTCTGATTTTTTTTCCGTTGGCATTTGCGAACGCGGCCGAGCCGAATAGCCCGAGCTCCTCGTTATCAAAAAGAATAAATGCCGCCCTTTCTCTTATTGACGCGGGTAGGGCATGGGCCAGTCGCATGATGGCGATTACGCCGGAGGTATTATCGTTCACGTTGTGTTTGTTCGGAAAGCAAAAGCATGACAGAGCTACTGAGACTACCCAAATCCACAGCGGCAGCATGAAAAGGTACTTGCCCAGCGGTATCAGCGCGTTTATGCCTATGGCGAGCGCTACGGCGGCCGCAAACAAAAGCGCGAGCATGAATAGCTGATAGAGCAATGACAAGACAATGCTTTTAGGATAAATAACGTTGATTGGAACGAACATGCGAAAGGGCGTGTCATAATGCGCGGCAAACAGGTACTGAGCCTTTTCGATATCGCCGGCCGCAAGGTTTTTGTTGTTTATAATAAACCTGTCCGCGCTGATTCCGGCGGGGAAGCCCAAAGCGCCGAAAATCTCGGCGGCCTCCCGCAAAAACGCCTCCTTGCGTTTCGCTCCACGGCGTATGGGATGCCTGTCCGCAAGGGTCATAATGCGTTTTACCATGTCCGTTGACTTCGCTTTTTCCATATCAGAAGGGGTTTGCAAAGAAAATATGGAACACGAACTGATCCAAAAGCACCAGTACGCCCAATACCGCCACATACACGGCGAAGCCCATAAGCTTTTTCTTTTTGATTACCCTGAGCATCAAGCGTATGGCGAAATAACCGGAAATCGCCGCGGCGAGCACGCCCACGATTACCGGCAGCCAATCAATTTGGCCGACGCCTTCGGTTATAACGTCCTTCATCTCCAACACTACGGAACCAAGTATTGCCGGGATGGAAAGCAGAAACGAGAAATCCGCCGCTTCCTTGCGCGACAGGCCGAAAAAGCATGAGCCCGCTATGGTTGAGCCGGAACGCGATACGCCGGGGAATATTGCCACGCCCTGCATCAACCCGATACCGAGAGCGCCCGGTATTTTCAGCTCGCGGGCGCTTTTTTTGCCAACGGGTACGCGCTCCGTGATTAAGAGAATAACGGCCGTAAGCAGGAACCCGAACCCAAGCAGCCCCCCGCCGTATGAGGCTTCAAACACGTCTTTAAACAGAAAGGCGATGGCGGTGGTAACAAACGTTGCCAGCAGCAGCATCCCCACCTTTTTTTGTATGGGATGGCGGACCATCGCCCATATCTGCCTCCAGTATACAATGAAAACGGCGATTAACGTGCCAAAATGGAGCATAGTCGTAAAGAACAGGGCCCCTTCCTCTATACCGAATACATTTTGCAGTAACACAAGATGCCCGGAGCTCGAAACGGGCAGGAACTCACATAATCCCTGGACGACGCCTAAAAGTAACGCTAACCAAACTGTCAATAAAAACACCCCTTCTTCACGAAAATATGTCGCTTGGCTTCATATTTTCCATTGTATGCTCCATATGATGGATACACAAGTGAAATCTTTATTAACGGCGCTCCGCGGTATTGACTTTGAATAGTCCGGGCCCTATACTTACATGACGTTGAAACCGTTGTTAAGAGCGATATTTCCAGCTTTTAGCGGCAAATTAATTTATACGGGAAATCCCGTTGGAGGTTTTATGCCGGATACCGGTATACAAAAAAAGAGCAAATTCAAAGACCATGCCTTGACGGCGTTTTTAATCGTTGTGGTATGCTTTATACAGGGGCTTGCGATTAACGGGTTGTATGTGCCGCACGGTTTTTTATCGGGCGGTATCACCGGCTTGTCGCTCTTGCTTGATTATACGCTTGAAGTGCCGACTTGGATAACCATTATCGTGCTTAACATCCCTGTTTTTCTCGTGGCATGGAAGCGGCTAAAAGGAGAGTTCATTATATTTAGCCTTTTTTCCACGCTGGTATTTGCGGCGGCTATCGAGCTTACAAGGGGCTTTACGCTCCCGGTGGAGAACCCGCTGCTGGCCGCCATGGCCGGCGCGGCCATAATTGGGGTTTCAGGCGCGCCGGTAGTCAAGCGCAACGCCAGTTTAGGCGGAACGGACGTTATCGCCGTTATGCTCAGCCGCCGCTACTCCATTCCAATGGGTACTTTCAACATTATGTTTAACGTGATTATCATGAGCGTGCTTGGGGTAGTATCGGGCATTGAGCTGGCGCTTTCATCCATGTTCGCCATGTTTGTGGCCAACGTTGCGTTTAACTTTACCGTGCAGGGTCTAAACCGCTCGGTCACGGTATTTATCATATCGGACAGATGGGACGAGATTGCGCCTCTGCTGCTTAAGGATCTGCATCGCGGCGTAACTTATATACCTGCGGAGGGCGCGTATACGGGCCAGCCGCGCAAGCTTGTGTACAGCATAGTTAAGACGTCGGAGCTCGCGCTCATCAAGCGAATTGTTAAGGAGCACGACCCCAAGGCGCTGTTTTCCATTATCGAGGCCAAAGAGGTTGTTGGGCGCGGCTTCGGCTCGCTGAACTAGCGTTTCAGCGATTCAGCCGCGGCGGTTCAGGCGGCTTTGGGGCATAAAGGTATACAAGCGCGGCTGAGCGCGTTAAAGCAAAAGGTAATGCCGCGCGTGATCATACAAAATCATACTTATGGATAAATACAGGAGGTTCAGATGAACAAACAGGTCGAGTGTTGGTTGAACGAGCATAGACAGGAGCTGGTGGAAACGCTTAGGGAGAGCCTGCGCATCCCAAGCGTTGAAGGCGCGCCGGAGGCGGGCGCCCCGCTGGGCAGGCACGTACGCAAGGCGCTTGACCATGCGCTCGGCGTCGCCCGCAGCATGGGTTTTGAGGTGAAGGACCTGGACGGCTACGCGGGGTGCGTCGATTATGGCGACGGCTCGCAGATGCTGGGCGTTATGTGCCATTTGGACGTGGTACCCGAGGGAGTGGGCTGGAGCCACCCGCCGTATGGCGCGGTTGTTGAGGACGGCGTTATCTATGGGCGCGGCGCTCTTGACGACAAGGGGCCGGCGTTTGCATCGCTTTACGCGTTAGCGGCTGTTAAGGAAGCGAACATCCCTTTAAAACGTCGCGTGCGGATCATCTTGGGCTGCAATGAGGAATCGGGCTGGAAATGCATTGACCGATATAAACAGACGGAGCCGGAACCCGATTTGGCCTTCTCGCCGGATGCGGAGTATCCGGTTGTTCACTCGGAAAAAGGTATTTGCCAAGCAAGCTTTAAACGCGCTTACACCTCCAGCATTTTAGTTGAAGCGGGCACAGCGGCCAACGTCGTCCCCGGCTCTGCAACGGCTTTGGTACCGTTGCCCGTTGAAACCGTGCGGTTTGCCGCCGAGAGATTCACGCGTGAATCGGGCTTCCCATGCGAAGTTAAGGGTGCGCAAGGCGGCGCCAAGATCACGATTACAGGGTTGGCGGCGCACGCCTCCATGCCCGAATCCGGCAGGAATGCGCTTCAGGCCATGCTTTGGCTGCTTAGCGGCCTGGATCTGCCTGCTGAAGACCGAAACTTAGCGGGCTTGCTGCATAATGCGTTGAAGATGGATATGCATGGAACGTCGCTTAGCATAGACAGGGAGGATGAATCCGGCAGGTTAACCCTTAACCCGGCTATAATTAAGTGGAACGAATCGGGTATTGAGGAGCTTGCTTTTGATATCCGTTTCCCCATTTCGATGGATCCCGCCGACTTGCTCGCTGCGCTCAAGCGTGGCCTGCCGTTTTTGGAACTGAGCTGTCATGAGGTGAAGGAGGGGCACTTTATTCCCGCCAAGAGCGACTTGGTAGCCAAGCTTTTGGATGTTTACGCAATTAGGACCGGCCAACGCCTCAAGCCGCTGGCTATCGGCGGGGGAACCTATGCGCGAGCCTTTAAAAACGCCGTAGCGTTCGGTTGCGAAATACCCGGCAAAGAAAGCCCCGTGCATATGCCGAACGAGTGCATTAGCGTTGAGGATTTGATGTTTAACGCGCATATAATAGCGGATGCGATATTGGCTCTGGCCGCTGAATAATCACGAAAGGGCGCGTGGAACGTTCATATCGTTTCACGCGCTTTTTTTAGCTTGTAAGCCCAAAGCACGCCAGGGAGGCGGGTGTTTCTGTATAAGCATGCGTCCGGCATAAACGGTTTCTCAACTCACTAGAAGGAAAAGACCAACATATTTTATGCATTACGCATTATTGCACAGGGAGAACAAACGAGATTGAATTTAGGCATGATCGTCATGTGAAATTTTGAGTGGTAACACGCGCTAGCCCTTCATTGGATGTATTCGCAAGCCAAATCCTCCGTTTTATGTAAGGCCGGGAGGAAAACGCGCAGAGGGCGAATCTTTTTATGTGTTTTAGATTTTTTAATATGCAACGTTCTGGAAAACCTATTATTATTCTCTTGTAAGGCGCCTGCGGGGCGTTTATAATCAAATCATCTTTTTTCAGGAGGTCGCCATGTTTTTAATAGGCTGTCATCTTTCCGTCTCCAAGGGGTATTACGCAATGGGTAAGGACGCCGTATCGGTCGGGGCAAATACGTTTCAGTTCTTTTCGCGCAATCCCAGGGGAGGTAAAGCGCGCGCCGCGGACCCCGACGACGCATCCGGCCTCCGCTCTTTAATGAGCGAAAAAGGCATGGGGCCGGTTATCGCGCATGCGCCTTATACGCTCAACCCGTGCGCGGCGGACGAACGCGTGCGCGAGTTCGCGAGGGAGGCTATGGCGGAGGATCTTGACAGGCTTGAGCGTTATCTGCCCGGCAACCTGTATAATTTCCATCCGGGAAGCCATGTGGGCCAGGGCGTCGAACGCGGTATCCAGATCATAGCCGAAACGGTGAACAGCGTGCTGAAGCCCGGCCTTTCGACCGTTGTCCTGTTGGAAACCATGGCGGGGAAGGGCTCGGAAGTAGGCGGCAGGTTTGAGGAGATTCGCGATGTTTGGGATAGGATAACGCTGCGGGAAAGCGTCGGCGTATGCCTTGACGTGTGCCACGTGTACGACGCCGGTTACGATATTGTGCAGGATTTGGACGGCGTACTAACGTCGTTTGACCGTATAATCGGGCTTGATAAGCTCAGGGCAGTTCATCTTAACGACAGTAAAAATCCGTTTGCCAGCCATAAGGACAGGCATGAAGCCATAGGGGAGGGAACCATAGGCCTTGAGGCTGTTTCGCGTATTATAAACCATCCGGCGTTCAGGGGGCTGCCCTTCGTTTTAGAAACGCCGAACGAGCTTGCCGGGCATGGAGAGGAGATTGCGCTTTTGCGTTCACTTTACCATGAATAATCAAGAGATTTACAATCGGCTTGTGATTCTTGCGGAGCCGGGATACCGGGATTTCAGCTCCGCTTTGATTCCGGGCGCGCAAATGCTTGGGGTCCGCCTGCCCGCACTGAGAAAGCTGGCCCGAGAGATAGCGAAGGAAGACGCGCTCAGCTATCTTAATTTAAGCCCGGGTTCCTGCTTTGAGGAAACGATGCTGTACGGCATGGTCATTGGCTATGCCCGTATGGGCGTTGAGGAACGGTTGGCATACATAAGCGGGTTTATACCGCTTATTGACAACTGGTCCGTCTGCGACAGCTTTTGCACCACGCTTAAATTCGCGCGCGAAGCGCGTGAAAGGGTATGGAGCTTCCTGCGGCCGTATATGGAGGGCGGCAGGGAGTTTGAAACCCGTTTTGCTATTGTAATGGCGATTAATCACTTTGTTACGGAGGACTACGCGCCGCGGTTTTTCGAAGCGATGGATAAAATCCCGCTCAACGGCTATTATGCGCGCATGGCCGCCGCCTGGGCGTTGAGCGCGCATCATGTAAAGCTTCCTGAGTTGACGGAAGAATATCTGCGCCAATGCAGGGTGGATGCTGAGGTTTGGCGGCTGACGCTGAAAAAGCTCCGGGAATCACGCTGTATTTCAAAGGATAAAGCGGCTTTTATTTCAAATTTTAGAGCCGCAAACTAAAAGCCGCGTTACTGAACGCATAGCGTATCAAAACACGGGTCAACCGGCACGGGCGTGAGCGGAAGCGATTACATTCCATATGCGATTTATTTATAATTGGACAGATTTACGCCCGCTAAACAAGTGGAATTCAGCCCAGTATACTTTACCGGGGTGATATTAAACGAAAGTTGAGAAAGGCCATTATGGAAGCTGAAATCAGGCTAGTTCAGCGCCTTAAGTCTGAGTTGGATAAGGTCCGTTTCGACGCGGTTTGGCCCGATTTTAAGCGGGAACCGTACGCCCTTTACAATAAGAACGGCGTTTGGCTGGAGGATGGGCGTATTGATTGGGACGAAAGGTTTATGGGCAATACGAGCATCCGTTTTAACGATGGATTTTTGGCGATATGGCGCGTGGACAGCCCGGCGGATCAGGATGCGGAGGAACTGGCGGCAGGCCTGGCGCACGAGATGTTTCACGCGTACCAGATGAGTAACGGCTGGGCAAGCTTTCCTAATGATTTGGAAGCGCTCGATTACCCTTATGAGGCTGTGAACCTTCAGATGAAGAGCCTTGAGAACCAATACCTGGTTAAAGGCTTGGAAGAACAGGATGAGATGAAGAAACGTTGTTGCTTACAGAGGTTTATCGGCTTGAGGAAAAAACGCGAGGCGCTGATCAACAGCGCAATCAAGAATGAATATCTTGCTGAAACCGTCGAGGGTTCCGCGGAGTATGCGGGTTTAATGGCGCTCAGGCAAATAAATAATAAAAAGCATCTTAACAAGCTTGAACAGTATAAATCCAAATTGAAGAATCCGGGCAGTCTGTTGTTTGACGCGCGAAGGATGTCATATTATGCGGGTGCGCTTTTGATTATGCTTGCGCTGGAATTAGGATATAGGGGCATATATGCTTCTGGAGCGGGGAGTGAAACGGTATTTGAGCGGATCGCCGATTCCATCGAAGGGACAGAGCCAGATGATATTGAGCCGGAGGACTGGCTGAAAGCGGCGGTGAGGGATCATGAAAAGTGGCTGGAAGGGCGGTTCAACGATTTCTTTAAGCTGCCCAGGGAACGAATCTGCGGGCGTTTCGAGATATGCGGTTATGATCCTATGAATATGGTTAAACGCGGCGACAGGATAATCTGCGATCACTTCATTATGCTTTGCGGCATACCCAATGGCGATAAACAGCTTTTGCACGGGCCTGTTGTAGTCGAACTGGAAAAGGGAGCGGCAAGCAGGGTGGTTTCGTATTATATTTAAAATTAAATGGATGCGAGCGCTGTTTCGGGTTAATTTTGAATTTGAGTAGTCTATTAAAAATTATGGATGGAGGGTTGTTATGAAAGCGTTGGAAACGGGGCGTTTAATACTTCGCGCGTGGTCGCTCGACGATCTGAACGATTTTTTTGAGATGGCGAGCGGCCCTAACGTCGGCCCAAACGCCGGCTGGAAACCGCATGAGAACAAGGCGGATTCACTGGCGACGCTTAACCGGTTTATAGATAAAGACGAAACATGGGCGGTTGTTGAAAAAACTTCCGGCAAGGCCGTCGGGGCGGTTGGGCTGCATAAGGATGATAAAAGAGATTTCGATGGCGCGAGGATGCTTGGCTTTATGCTCAACCAGTCCTATTGGGGCCGAGGCTATATGACAGAGGCCGCGGAACGTGCGCTCGAATTCGCTTTTTTCGATATGGGCCTGGCTATTGTTTCAGCATGCTATTTCCCCGGGAACCACCGTTCCAGACGGGTTATAGAGAAACTGGGCCTTCGGCATGAGGGGGTGCTTCGTATGTGCGGCGTGCTATACAATGGTATGGTGTGCGATGAAATTTGCTGTTCGATAACCAGAGAGGAATACGCAAAGCGCAGGAGCTCCGCGTACTCGGTATGATGATATCTTTTCAAGACTTTACTCTATGCTTACCACTATCGCGGACTAACATCCGCCAAGGCGAAAGCTATAAACATGAGTTAAGAAGCTAGCGCTAACAAAAAAAGCTCTCTTTGGGCTGCTTAACGGCCCATATCGTTGTCGCCTTCCGTTCTAATGCCGTCAATAACATTGCCCTTTTAATATAAAACAACTCTTATACGCTATCCGTAGCTTAATATTCCCCAGTCCTTAATTGCGCGCCTTCCTTCTTTTAGCGTACGGCTTGGGATAAAGGAACGCACATACAACAAAAACACCTATGCTCCGCGTTTGATTTAATAATTCAAAGCATAATTCGTCAGGAAAGCATTATATTTTTTAGCATCTAAGCATGGTATGTTATATGCGTTATTTCGTGCCGAAAAGCCGATCGCCCGCATCTCCAAGCCCAGGAACGATATAACCGTGTTCGTTGAGGCGTTCGTCCACGGCGGCTACGAAAATATCCACGTCATCGCAGGCGGATTGCACGGCTTTAACGCCTTCAGGGGCCGCGATCAGGCAAACAAGCTTGATACTCCTGCACCCCGCGGCTTTGATGATGCGGACTGCCTCAACAGCCGAACCGCCTGTGGCCAGCATGGGATCGACAATTATTATATCCCTGTCGCTCACGTCGGCGGGCAGTTTGCAGTAATAATCTACAGGGCTGAGGGTTTCCGGGTCGCGATATAGTCCCACATGCCCGATCCGGGCGGCGGGTATAAGGCTCATCATGCCGTCAACCATTCCAAGTCCGGCGCGGAGTATCGGGACAATGCCTAGCTTTTTTCCAGAAAGCACTTTTGTATGCGCCAGCGCAACCGGCGTTTCCACCGTCGCTTCCTCAAGCGTAAGATCCCTGGTGGCCTCATAAGCTAAAAGGGTCGCCAGCTCGCAAACCAGCTCGCGAAACTCCTTGGAGCCGGTATTCTTATCGCGCAAAAACGTTAGTTTATGCTGAACGAGCGGATGCTCAATAACGATTAGCCTGGACATGACAGGGCTGCTCCTTTCCAATCCGGGTTTGATTCGCACGGCGTTTCAGGCATATATAATAAACGCCTGTATACGCGATCTCAGATTTAAGCTCGGCTTTTTAAAGAAGCCTCATATTGAAGCTTAAAGCCCGAGTTTAAAAGGCTGAGAATCAGCGCGCATTTCATAGCCGGTTATTTTATCAATACGGACCGTATGTCGCGCGGCGTTGGAATATTCCGTGGCCAACCAAGCTTCGGTAATAGCTTTGGCGGTTTCTATTCCAATAATCCGCGCGCCCATAGCCAGGGCGTTTGCGTTGTTATGCTCGCGGGTTAAGCGCGCGGAAACCGCATCTGAACAGAGTGCGCACCTTACGCCCTTTACTTTATTAGCACAAATGCTCATTCCAATGCCTGTGCCGCATATGAGCACCGCGCGGTCATATTCTCCGCGCGCGAGCGCCTCGCAAACCGGGAAGGCGTAATCCGGGTAATCTACCGGCTCGCCGCAGCCGCAGCCAAGATCTATCGCCGTATGCCCCAGCTTATCGATGAGCTTAACAATTTCATCCTTATAAGAAAATCCGCCGTGATCCGCAACAACAGCAATCCGCATATTAAAAACGCGCTCCTTATTTAAAATGTCGCATTATTAAAGCCTGACGGCTTAAATATGTTCAAAGTTATCGGCGCCTTGGCCCAAATTTGTATCGGGAGCCTAGGTTTCATACATAATATGTTAAGCCCGCATGCGTTCATATACTGCTGCGCGGATACACTCACAGGATATAAACAAACCGCTAAACGGTTTTTTCAAGTTTGTCCAGCAGCTTGGCGATATAAAGCCTTATTTCCTCAGCCGCCTCGCGATAAACGTCAAACGGCTGCCGGTATGGATCTTCAATGTCATATTCGCTGTCGCCGGGATAGCCCTCTACATTCGAAACATAGCCCTTGAGCGTATGAGCTTTTTCGGCGGCCGCCGGACATATGGCCTCCAGCTCGTCGAGGTGCTGGGATTCCATTGTAAGGATCAGGTACGCCTCCCGCGCCATATCCTCCGTAATCTGGCGGGAACGATGGCGGGCGGGATGGACGCCGATGCTTTCCAGCGCATTTTGCGCCATTTCCGTCATATCCGCGCCGTCGAAAGCCAGCGTCCCTGCCGATTCGGAGCGGAATTGGGTTTTCAGCCGTGGGTGATCGTCAATCAATTCATCGAAAATGGCCTCGGCCATCGGGCTTCGGCAGCTGTTTCCGGTGCATACGAACAGTACGGTATTCAAAACGAACCTCCTTTAAATAGTATGGAAACCGGACGCGCGCAGCAATCGGTTCATATATGCCAGCCCCATCGCGTCCTCCGGCAGGGCCTCCGTAAGGATAATATCCGCGCCGGCAGAGTGATCCCTTAAAGCGCCGAACAAGTTGGCGCATAAAGTTTCAGGCGCGTTTCTGTCGCCTATTATAACATAGTTTCTGTCCCTATAAAAAGAGTGAGTTTGTATGGTTGCAAAAATAACAGGGCGGATATTAGACGTGATCGCCTCGTCGTATGCGCGGCATATTTTCGCGGCGGCCTGCCGCGGGCCGCCTTGAGCGATGATTACCTCGGCTTCAGGCGCATAATGGCGGTACTTCATGCCGGGCGACGCGGCGGCCTCCCGCTCGCCAAGGGGCTGTAAAACCGCTTTTGCGATATCAACCGGGCCTATAACGGCTTCAAGCATTTCCCGCGTGACTCCGCCGGGCCGCAGTATGGCTGGCTGCCCGACCAGCGAGAGGACGGTGGATTCCACTCCCACAGCGCAGGGGCCGCCGTCGAGTATTAAGTCGATGCGGCCGTCCATATCCTCTAAAACATGCGCGGCGCAGGTGGGGCTCGGCCTGCCGGACAGGTTGGCGCTGGGCGCGGCTATGGGCCTTTGAGCCGCGCGAATAAGCGCTAGGGCGGTTTTATTCGCCGGCATACGGACGCCTACGGTATCAAGGTCAGCGGTGACCTCCTGCGGCACACAATCATTCTTGATGAAAACGAGCGTTAAAGGCCCGGGCCAAAACGCATCCATAAGCTGGTGCGCCTCAGGCGGCACGCGCGACCATAGCCGCTTAACGTCGCTTTTTTTTGCGATATGCAGTATTAAAGGGTTATCCATTGGCCGGCCCTTGGCTTCAAATATGCGCGCTACAGCCTGCCCGTCCAACCCATTAGCGCCAAGCCCGTATACGGTTTCCGTTGGAAACGCCACGAGCCCCCCGCTTTCAATTATGCGGGCGGCGGAGCGTACGCCGTTTTCCTTCTGCGTTATGGCGCTCAGCACCTGGGTCTTCATCTGCAGACTAAGCCTCCTTAGAAGTAAGGTGAGCCATTCTCTCAGCCAGTACCAGGGCCTGTATCATTTCGTCCATATCGCCGTCGAGAAAGCTTTCAAGCCGGTAGAGCGTCATGTTTATTCGGTGATCGGTAACCCTGCCCTGCGGGAAATTATAGGTGCGTATCCGTTCGCTCCTGTCCCCGGAACCGACCTGATTCCTGCGTGCGGAAGCCTCCTGCTGTTCCTGGCGCTGCTGGTACAGCTCGTACAGGCGGGATTTGAGCACACGCATGGCCCGTTCTTTATTCTTGAGCTGGCTCCGTTCATCCTGGCATTGCACCACAAGCCCGGTGGGCAGATGCGTGATGCGGATTGCGCTTTCGGTTTTGTTCACGTGCTGGCCGCCCGCGCCGCCGCTGCGGTACGTATCGATTTGAAGATCACTCGCGTTGATTTCAACCTCCACATCGTCGACCTCGGGCAGAACGGCGACTGTGGCGGCGCTGGTATGGATACGGCCCTGAGACTCGGTTTCCGGCACGCGCTGAACGCGGTGAACGCCGCTTTCATATTTCATCTGGCTGTATACGCCGCGCCCGGACAGGCTTACGATAACCTCTTTAACTCCGCCAATCTCGGTCAGGTTGGCGGATAACAGTTCAGTGCGGCAGCCGTGGCGTTCAGCGTAGCGCTGGTACATGCGCAGAAGATCCGCGCCGAATAACGCCGCCTCGTCGCCGCCGGTTCCGGCCCTGATTTCGATAATAACGTTTTTATCGTCGTTGGGATCTTTGGGCAGAAGCGATAGTTTAAGCTCCTCCTCCAGCTTGGCCGTTTTTGCTTCAAGCTCGCCGAGCTCGGCATGTACAAGCTGGCGCATCTCCTCATCCGGTTCGCCGTGAAGCATTGATTCGCAATCCTTCAATGCCGAACAAGCCGCAAGGTACTCATCGTATACAGATACGATTTCGCCAAGCTGCGCGTGCTCTTTAGCCGCCTTCCGCCACGCAGCCTGATCCTGTATGGATTCAGGAAGGCTGAGCCATTCTCCCAGCTCGTTGTACCGGTTTTTTATCCCTTTTAATTTATCCAGCATCGTTCCGTCTCCTCCATATTAAGCGCAATATATACGAACTGCCTGTTATATCCTTCATTAATGCCGATTAAGGTTTTTCGCAAAACGGCCCACACGCGCGCGAACGGAAAGCCTTAACGCTGAGTCCTATCAGCAGCGGGGGCTGGTTTTTATGAACGCAAGCTTAGCCATATCATATTCGGCAAAGCCAAATTTAAGTATCACGCGCTGCTTCAGCGTGCCGGAAAATTGGCTGCGCCGCGTTTTACGAGTTAACCCGGGGGCGTTTGCACCTTTGGCGCTCTGAGCGCTCCGCGCAGAAAAACGCTTGCTGCGTAAGACATTTCTAACCCTGACGCATAGTCGTCAGATTCGGTTGAAAGCCTACAGGGGCGCGGCTCCCAAACCCCTGGGTTTTTTGACAGCCTGGCGCGCGCGTTTATACGCGGCCATTGTATTATAACATCATCCGCCGGATTCATCCAGCACCCGGGCGCTTTGCCTGCCCAAAACGCCGATAACCAGCTCTCTTGCCTTCGCCGCTTCAAGTAGCGTATCCCGGTTAAGCGCGCCGGCGTAGCCTGACATATCCTGATAACATGGCAGGGCCTGATGTACCGTCGCGCCCCCGGCCTTTTGCTTGAAACAATATAGCGGAAGGTAGCCGACGTCTGTAACCACGGGCCTTCCGCGCTCGGAGCGCGAGATTGTAAGCTGAACGTACAGCCCGCAGTTTAGGGCGAAGCCGTTCATATTGGAGATAAAATTGCCAAGCGAATATACGACCGGCACGTTTAGCCGTGTTCCTCCCCTTTCAGCCTCAATCCATTGAATCGGTTGAACCACATGAGGGTGCGATCCGATAATGGCGTCCGCGCCCGCTGCAGCGAGCGCGGCTGCCAGGCTTAACTGGCTGCCGTCGGGCGAATGGCTTTTTTCCGTTCCCCAGTGCGCGAATACCACGATAAATTCGGCGCCCGCCTTACGGTACATGTTTATCTCTTCTTGTATAACCTCAAAATCATTGAGCCTGCCTACGGCATACCCGCGCTCCTCGCGCGAAAGTTCAAAATCACGCTTATTAAGGCTTGAAGTGTATGCGAGAAAGCCGATTCTCATGCCGTTAACGTCAATGATGCGCGGCTGCGCCCGATCCTGTTCGGACAGATAGGTTCCTGTCTGCAATACGCCCGCTTCCCGCAGCACGCCGACCGTCCGGTACAGCCCGGCCGAACCTCTGTCCAGGCTGTGGTTGTTGGCCGTGCACAACACGTCCATTCCGGCGCCGAATAGGTTAGCCGCAAGCTCGTCCGGTCCGTTGAAGGTCTGAAACGGCCTTTCCGGCAGCGGGTTATCCTCGCTCGGCTCGGGCGCCTCAGGCCTTGGCTGCGTATAACCGGCCTGCTTGCCCGCAAGCGGAAGCTCCAGATTTGCGCACATGATATCCACCGACTTAAACAGTCCCTGAACATGGCTGAAGCTGCGTGAAAAATCGTAGCCCTCGCCGGTTTTTGCGTTGGCTATCTGCGTCGTCATCAGCATAATATCCCCAACAGCGCCTATGGTAACCGTTTCGACAGACGGGGAAGGGGCCGGGGAAGGCGTAGTAACCGAAACATAAGTGGCGGCGGGCTCGAGATCCTTATACTGCGGCATGAAGGGAGTCGCGTCAGCGGCCTCGCCGGGGGGAAGCGGGGGGAACCTGCAAGCGCACAAAAAAAGACGCGATTAAGACGAACGAGATTAACGCCGCGCGTTTGATTGCCATAATAACCTCCCTGAGGCAAATTAAATATACTGCGCTAAAGCGGGCATGCTCAAGCGCTTTTGTCAGCCGGCTTCCAGCACGCGCTCAATACCGCACAAATCCCTGTATATATGGCAGCCCGGAAATAAATCCATCAGCGCGGCCGATTGATTTATGCCAAACTCAAGCATCAGCATACCGCCGGGGTTCAGGTGGCCGGCATAGGATTGCGCTATTCGCCTGTAAAAATCCAGGCCGTCTTCCCCGCCGCAAAGCGCCGACGCCGGCTCCCGCCGCACCTCCGGCTGAAGCGTGGGGATATCCGCCGACGGGATATACGGCGGGTTGGCAACGATAAGATCAAACCGGTCATTCTTTATTGGGCCGAACAGATCCCCGAGCCGCAATATCGCTTCCACCCTATTTAATTGAGCGTTTTGCCCAGCGGTTTGTACGCATATCGCGCTAACGTCCGATAGCGTAACGCGTACGCCGGTATAACGCGCAAGGGCTACGCCAATGCAGCCTGAGCCGCAGCACATATCCAAAACGGTACGCATTTTTCGCTCCCTAATATGGGAAATTGCGCGCTCCGCCAGCGTTTCAGTATCCTGCCGGGGAATCAGAACCCCCTCGCGCACATAAAACGGGAGGCCCATGAATTCCCACTGGCCCAGTATGTACTGAAGCGGCTTACCCGACAGCCTATCATTGACGAACAATGTAAGGCGATCCTGATATTTCCCGGGGAATAGTTCCAAAGTATGCGCTAAAAGCCAGGAAACGTCAACGTTTAGCGTATGGCATAAGATCTGGCGCGCTTCAAACGCGGCGCTCGTTGCCGCTACGGGTTTAAGCATGCGGGTAACGGTATTAAGCGCCTCGCCGATGGTCATGCGTATCATGCCGGTAAAGATTGCGCGGCAGCCTCCTGCTCGCGGGCATTACCATCATCAGGGGCTTGAGCGCCAGGTTCAATGGTTTGCGCCTGATCTCCAGCCGGGCCAGGGCCGTCCATAGCCAGCCGAAAGGATGTGATAGCCACCTCGATCATATCTAAAGTAGGCTCTTTTGTCGTCAGGTATTGCAGCCCCATGCCGGGCGCGCGCACGATGCGGCACAGGATATTATCGCTTTTGGCCGCAAGCTTAAGAACCTCATAGGACAGCCCGGCAACCAGCGGCAAAAACAGGATGCGCGTGCCGAATAAGATGAGCTTATTCTCGCTCCATCCTATCGCCGCAAAAAACAGTATGGATACAGCCATAACCAGGAACAGGTAATTGGTGCCGCATCGCGGGTGCAGCCTGGAATGCTTAACGGCGTTTTCGGGCGTGAGCTCCTCATCGGCTTCGTAACAGGCGATGGTTTTATGCTCCGCGCCGTGGTACATAAAAACCCTGCTCACATCCTTGGCCTGCGAACAGACTATAATATAGCCGACAAATATCAAAAGCCGGAAACCACCCGCCGCCAAACTCCTCCAAATGGGCGCGGCGGCCGTGCCGGAAAAAATCAGGTCGCTTAAAAAAGTGGGCAGAAGTATAAATAAGCCCACGCTGAGCAATATCGCTATGAATACGGCAAACCCCATAATTACTTTTTCCGCCGATTTGCCGAATTTCCTCTCTAGCCATTTTTCAAATTTTGACGGTTCCTCTTCGATTTCCTCTCCAAACAGCTCCGCCGAACGGGTAAGCGTTTTCATTCCGGTAGATAGGGATTCAACGAAAGAAACCACGCCCCTTACGATTGGGAGGCCCCAAAACGTACCCTTCTGCGCCTTGGATTTACTTAGCTTATAATCGGTTACAATTTCACCGTTTGAACGCCGGACCGCCATGGCAATGGCGTCAGGCGACTTCATCATAACGCCTTCCAAAACAGCCTGGCCGCCAACGCTGCATTTCTTCATCGGTTTCACTCCTTCTGCGGGTTATAGCCCGCCTATGCTATTATAACAAATAAAACCGTCGTTAGGGAAAAAAGCTTGAAAAAAGATGTGATATGTTTAGGCAAAAGACTTAGTAAATTCGGTAAATGATTACAAGGATTTGCATTGAAGAAGAGCGCTATAAGGATAGTGCCGTTGACGGTTAAGGCTTGCCGCAATTTGTCGCTCATGCGCCGCCGTCATGCTTATCCTTTTAAGAACGGCGGCTTTAAAAAGCTCCCATGAGGTGTTATAGGCTGCGAATATTTCATGTATTTGTGGACGCAGGTATGAATTATTCATTTCTGTCCATAATATTTTTGAGGTGATGACCATGGAAAAGATGGATGGATGGAAACAGAAGTTTCATGATCAGAAGCTGCGATTCGCAGCGTTTTTAAAAGAGAAAGGCTTGTACCTGGTGTTGTTTACCTGCCTGGCGCTTGTCGGCGTTGCCGCTGCGTTTGCGTTTGTGGGCGGCGAGTCCGCTAACCCGGAACCCACTCCCGAGCAGCCCGCGTCAAACTCGGGAGACGAGACGATAGGTTCCGCTAATAGGCCCTCGCCCGTACCGTCCCCCAGCCCGACCCCTTCGGCCAGCCCGATCCCCGATTTTACGCCCGCGCCGAAACCCGATACTACGCCTAAGCAAACAACCCAAAAGGCTCCGGCGCCCGTTGACGGCGAGATTATATGGGCGTTTGCTATTGATGAGCTGACTTACTCGCGAACGCTGAATCAATGGATGACGCACCCCGGGATCGATATTGCCGCCAAGCAGGATACTCAAGTGCGCGCCGTACTTGGCGGTAAAGTGAAAAGCGTAACGCTCGACGGGGCGCTGGGCGTGATGATTACGATTGAGCATACAAACGGGCAAACGAGCGTTTATGCCAATTTGAAGAAAGATCCGCCTGTAAAAGAAGGGCAGAAGGTGAACGCGCGCGACGTAATCGGCTTTATCGGCGATACGGCTGTAAGCGAATGCGGTGACAAGAGCCACCTGCATTTTGAGTTCCATGTGAATGGCAAGCCGAAAAACCCGGTGAATTACGTTTTAATCCCTAAGGTTTCAACAGAAGGATAATTTTAGCTCTAATTGTTACGTTATTAAAATGCGGCGAATGCGCCGCATTTTATTTGTTTGTCCAAATAGTAAATAACTAACACGCCCTTCGAGATTCAACGGTTCCGCAGAAAACTCAAAAGCACGCGCTTCTCTATGCCTCGCCCTATCCGCCAAAAATCTACGCATATCCCTTATCCCTTAAGCAGACGCTTTTACCTCATTCAGTATCAAAGCTTTTACAAAAGGCTTACTTTCGTCGCTGAGCAAAAACATAAACGCGTTAACGCGGCATTTTTGATGGCGCTCACCCTTCAAGATAAAGTCATAACCCATAGAGCATTTCGGGTTGCAAGCAGCCGGATTCAACATGCGCCTGCAGTCGGGCGCTTTCTGGATAGCCCGAACCATTTCGTCAGGGAAAGTATCCAACACATCCATGTATTGAGCAATATGGTTTGCGTAGATACGGGCTACCAGCCCATTTTTGCGAAACACATAGTTTGCTACTGTTTTTTTATTTAAAGTGTAAGATACTACATAGCCGCTCTTAGCGGACTTCACCTCTATTTTGCAGCCGAGTTTCGTCAATTCATCATGCAGTTCACTCACAAACCTCTGGTCTTTCACATTGACGGAAGCTATAAAGTCTTCATACGTATATTTCTCGCTCATACTAAGCCCTCCTGTACATTCAATCTTGTTTATCATACTGCCTTCTCACGCTCTTGACAAGTACCCTATGAATCATTTAAATGTAAACACTTCCTGTAACCTCATACTATTGGCACACAAAATTCACACATTCCTCGTTCAACTACGCTGTATGGATAACGTTCCAAAATGGGCCTGGAAGCATCCAGCCGCAAGTCGTTTTCCTTTAAGCGTTGACCAAACGAAGCCCAAAACGTTTCGACCTCTTTTGTAGTATGCGCAATGGTAAAAACCGCATACTTACCGCCGGGCAGCTCTCCTTTTTGTACAGCCCCATCAAGCGCGCAATCCTCAGGAGCCGCCAAGCATACGTCATATCGGCATTTTTCGGGAGGGGTATCCAAATTGTCTTGTGCAACTCCATAAATAACGCTGTTTCTTAATAAACCTTTTTTATCCGCCCATTGCTTTAGGGCGTTCATTAATTTGAAATTTTCAGGACCATATGCCCCGACTCTTCGCATAAATATAACTTGCTGGTCCGCTAGCTGCTCAATCTCAATGTTCATGATAATGTTTCTCCTTCGTGATGTAATTAAACCGCATTCTTCACCAATACGCGGCGTTTAATGAAAAGGTGCATTTGTATCGGTATGATAAACCGACCTTAAAATTTTTTATTAATCCATATAACTATAAAAATCCGATAACAATAATAACTGCAAATTCATATTATCTCTAAACACCGCGGAGCGAATTGCCATGCGTATAAGGTTGCGCCTTGTAGCCATAATACAGGCGAATACCGCCCCTGTAAAAACTCCTGTGTAGCACCAAAATACCATTATTAATGTTATGTTAGCTTCTACATCATTTCTCCTCCAATTCCCGATTTGCCCGTACGCCTTACTTAACCTAAGCATACTGCAACAACCATCATGGTTTCACCGTGGTTATGAAAAAGGCAGCATAGCACTCAAATACGACAGACCGTATTTGGCTTTGAGTTATATTGTTTTAATTTTGCTATACTAGCGCTTCCACAAACAAGTACTCATTCGGAACGCCCCGCTCGGGCTTAACCCGGACCCCGAGCATCCTTGTTCGCGAGCATCTCCTTGGTCTTCATCAGCCGGGTCAGGTTTCCGCGCTCATTCTCATCCAGCTTCATTTTTATCTGCCGGATAGTCTGCGTAAACTGCGGTATCATGACGTACTCCAAAGCGTTTACGCGCCGGCGCGTCTTTTCTATTTCATCCGCCAAACGGTTGCAGGTCTTTTCTACCTCAGCAAGCTCGAGAAGGAGGGGGAGAAGCTCAGAAAAAATGCGCACCGCCTCGTCTAGATCCGCGCTGGTCGTCATGAACCCATAGGGGTATTGCGTATTGTCAAGAGCGTTAAGCCGAAGCTCCGGTACGGGTATGGAAAGAATATGCCGCACGCCCACCTCAACTTTGGCCGAACGGGCCGGATAGCACAGCGCTTCTTCAATTTCCTCCGCGCTCATATAGGCCCGCGCGAGCACAAATCGGCCCATCGCCTCCGCCAGCCTGCTTTCAACCTCGACGCGCAGCTCGCGGTTACGGCGCACATACGCGATGAAACGGCGCGCCATTTCATCCCTTTTATCCTTCATCAGCTTATGCCCGCGTATGGCGACTTTCAGCCTTTTTTTAAGGTTGGACAGCTCCATGCGGGTAGGTTTTACCTGTATGGAAGACATCGGCTACGCCTCCTCCTGAACGGGAAGATACTTTTCAATATGCGCGTCCCGTATGCGTTTAAGCTCGGCCCTGGGCAGTATCGCGAGCAGCTCCCATCCGATAGTCAGCGTCTCTTCAATAGAACGGTTGGTATAATAGCCCTGGGATACATAGCGCGCTTCAAACGCATCCGCGAATTTAGCGTACTGCTTATCCGTATCCGACAGCGCCGCGTCCCCCAGAATAACCGCCAGCTCCTTAGCCTCCTTGCCGCGTGAGTATGCCGCGAAAAGCTGGTTCATGGTATCCGCGTGATCCTCCCTGGTTTTGCCCTTGCCTATACCCTTATCCTTAAGACGGGAGAGGGAGGGGAGCACGTTGATAGGAGGCGTAAAGCCCTTTCTGTACAGTTCGCGCGAGAGTATTAGCTGCCCTTCCGTAATATAGCCGGTAAGATCCGGTATAGGGTGGGTGATATCATCCTCCGGCATGGAGAGTATGGGGATCATGGTAATAGAGCCCGCGTTGTCTTTTATTCTGCCGGCGCGCTCATACATGGTCGCTAAATCCGTATAGAGGTACCCGGGATAACCGCGGCGCCCCGGAACCTCCTTGCGCGCTGCGGATACCTCGCGAAGGGCTTCAGCATAGTTGGTGATATCGGTAATGATAACCAAAACGTGCATGCCCAGCTCATATGCCAGGTATTCGGCGGCGGTTATGGCCATGCGCGGCGTTGCGATGCGCTCGATTGCGGGATCGTTGGCCAGGTTAACAAACGTAACAGTCCTGTCTATCGCGCCCGTCGCCCTGAAATCGTTTATAAAGAAGTCGGCCTCCTCAAACGTGATGCCCACAGCCGCGAAAACCACGGCAAAGCGTTCGTCGGTACCCAAAACGCGCGCCTGGCGCGCAATTTGCGCGGCAACCTGCGCGTGGGGCAGGCCGGAGCCTGAGAATACAGGGAGCTTCTGCCCGCGCACGAGCGTGTTGAGTCCGTCGATGGCCGAAATACCCGTCTGGATAAACTCGCTCGGGTAGTCCCTGGCGGCGGGATTCATCGGATTGCCGTTGATATCCAGCCGTTTTTCAGGTATGAGGGGAACTCCGCCGTCTATGGGCCTCCCCATGCCGTCAAAAACGCGGCCAAGCATATCCGGCGCCACGTCCAGCACGATGGAACGGCCGAGAAAGCGCGCTTTAGCGTCGGATATACGCAGGCCCTGCGAACCCTCGAACAGCTGGAGGAGGGCCCTGTCGCCGTCAACCTCCAGCACGCGGCCGTGGCGGATATCCCCGCTGCTCTGCTCAATCTCGGCAAGCTCGTCGTATTTTATGCCCTCGACGCCTTCGACCATCATGAGCGGGCCTACGACCTCCTCAATGGTGCGGTATTCCTTACGCATCCTTATTGCCTCCTTCGGTAAGTTCCTGCATGGAGCTTGTAAGCTCCGACATTATTTCACTAAAACGCGCCGGACATTGATCCTCCGGCACATATTTAAATCTTCCGATATCCTCTCTGACGGGCAGGGAAGTCAGCTTTTGTAGAGAAGCGTCCGATTCCAGCGCCCGCAGGCCCAGCTCATAATAAGCGAGGATGACGCTCAACAGCATAAATTGCTTCTGCGGCGAGGTATACGTATCCACCTCATGGAAGGCGTTTTGATGCAGATAGTCCTCGCGGATGGACCGCGCGGCCTCAAGCGTCAGCCTGTCTTTAAAGGAAAGCGCGTCGATGCCGACAAGGCGGACGATTTCGTCCAGCTCGCTCTCCTCCTGCAGCAGGCTCATCGCCTTTTGTACCATGCCCGTCCACTGCGCGTCCACATTTTCGTTAAACCAGCCTTCAAGCCTGTCTAGATACAGGGAGTAGCTCTGAAGCCAGTCTATCGCCGGGAAATGCCGCGCGTATGCCAGCTTGGACGATAATCCCCAGTAAACCTTTACGATGCGCAGCGTGGCCTGCGAAACCGGCTCGGATATATCGCCCCCCGGAGGTGAAACGGCGCCGATGGCCGTTACCGCCCCCGTACGCCCGTCCTGCCCAAGCGCGGATACCATGCCGGCGCGCTCGTAGAATTCTGCCAGACGGCTGGAGAGATAGGCGGGATAGCCTTCCTCGCCGGGCATCTCCTCAAGCCGCCCGGACATTTCACGAAGGGCTTCCGCCCATCGGGAGGTGGAATCCGCCATAATCGCGACCTTATATCCCATATCCCTAAAATATTCAGCGATGGTAATTCCCGTATAGATTGAGGCCTCGCGCGCCGCCACGGGCATATCCGACGTGTTGGCGATAAGCACGGTGCGCTTCATCAACGAGAGGCCCGTGCGCGGATCGTTAAGCTCTGGGAACTCCATGAGCACGTCCGTCATTTCGTTGCCGCGCTCGCCGCAGCCTACATATACGATGATATCCGCGTCCGCCCACTTCGCCAACTGGTGCTGCACAACCGTTTTCCCGCTGCCGAAAGGCCCGGGTACGGCGGCGACGCCCCCCTTCGCCACGGGGAACAGCGTATCAATGACCCGCTGTCCCGTTATCATGGGCTCGTTCGGCGCTAATTTAGCGCGGTAGGGCCGGCCGCGCCGCACGGGCCATTTCTGAAGCATGGGAAGCTCTACGATTCCCCTTTCCGTTTCTATGCGGGCGATGGGCGTTACGATGTTCGCCTGGCCGCTGAAAATCCACTTGAGCGTACCCGCTACCTTGGGGGGAACCATAATTTTATGCAGCACGGCCTCGGTTTCCTGAACGGAGCCCAATATATCGCCCGGCTCAAGCCTATCCCCGACATTTGCGGCGGGCTTGAAATCCCACAGCTTTTCATGATCCAGCGCGTCGACCGATACGCCGCGCGTAATACGATCCCCGCTTTGTTCGCGTATTTTGTTCAGTGGGCGCTGGATGCCGTCGTATATGGATTCGATAAGACCCGGCGCGAGCTCAACGGAAAGCGGCGCGCCCGTCGACTCAACCGGTTCACCGGGGCCTATGCCGCCCGTCTCCTCATATACCTGTATAGACGCCTTATCCCCGCGCAGCTCAATGACTTCGCCAATGAGCTTTTTATCGGATACGCGCACCACGTCGTACATCTCAACATCCGCCATGCCGCCCGCAACGATAAGCGGGCCGGATACCTTGATTATCGTGCCTTTTACCGCCATATCTTACTCCTTAGATAATAGTATGTCCGCTCCGATGGCTTTCTCCACATTCGCCTTTATCTCAGCCATCGCAACGCCCGAGGAACCGTGGCTGTCCGGAACGGGTATAATCGCTGGAAAAGCCTCGGATTTATATTTTGAAATCGCTTCCGCACAATTTTCATATAGAGGCTCGGTTATGAAAATAACGCGGCACCCTTCGCGGGCCAGCTTATGCAACAATTTTGAAGCCTGCTCAGGGGAGCTTTCGTCATACACGGCGAGCCCCGCGGACTTAGCGAGCAATACGGAATCCCGGTCGCCTATGATAGCGATATCAGCCATATACTTCACGCAGCCTTTCTTCAATAACCGACGCGTTAAGAGAATTGCGTGCGGCCGTAATGATTAACCGGATGCAGCGAGCCTCCTGTTCCCTTGCGAGCAGGTATCCGATAACCGGGGCAATGGTATCAATCTCGCCCTTGCCCCTGCTCGCCATAGCCAGAAGATAGTTATCCCTCTCCCGTTCCAGCGGGGTAAGCGTGCCCGAGGCCGACGCTTCTTCCAAACCCTTCCTGATTGCCGCCGCGGCTTCCCCAAAGGAGAGATGATCGGCTAAATCCTCGATGGGCATATCGTATGCTGGGATGAGCCTTTCATGGCTTATGGATCCCGCCGGCAGTAGGGCGTTCTCCATTTGCTTAGCGTCAAGCCCCATTGCCCTAGAACGTAGGAGAGTAAGCAGATTATCAAAATCCGCCTTCGTACTGAAATAACGTATCGCAAACTCGCGCCCGCTTTGAAGCGCATACCATATGTACGCTTTATCGAGTTCTACGGATATGCGCTGAGGCTTGACGGAGCCCTCTAAAATTTCGGCCTCAACGCCTTCAAGCGCGTTCCTGAACGGCGCTGGGAGCAAGCTGTAATCCCCATCCTGGACCATGCGCGCAAGCTGTTCGGGCAAATATAGACCGCCCAAAGCCATAGCAGGCGTTTCATCAGCCCCCAATATCCTCAGCTTGATAAGCAGCTTGAGGTTGATAACATCCGCGCGCATCAAAAATACGTCCGTCAGAACGGGATCTGTGGACAGCTCGCGCACGACCGCGTACGCCTTTGCTAGTTCATTGGCTATCATGCGCTCAAGATCCCCTTCGCCCGCGTCCGGCATGGAACCGTAGCCGGATTCGGAAAGATGCTTCATCGCGTTTTTCGCGCCCCCTTCCATCAGCCGCAGCAGCCTGTCTTTATTGAACAGACCGGCTTCGAGCGCCCGTATCCGGGCGACGGCGTAAAGCGCGCTGTTTTGTGGCATGTAAACCCTCCTGACTGTAACCGCCGGTTATTGAGACGGCTGATTGTTCATTCCGCGGGCGGAAACAGTATCCGGGCGACCCGGCTTTCCAACCCGGCGCGTTCAGCGCTCAGCATGGCCTCAAACGAACAGTTTTTTTCGTATGACGGGCAGCTTAAAACGAACCCCGATTTCAGAGGAGCGTCTTTTTCGCTCAATGCGAGCGGTGATTTGCCCATACCTGCCAGCCTTTCGTTTATGGATGGAAGCAGCCTCGCGATTGCGTTTGAGTCATTTGGCGCGGGGTGAATTTCTTCGCCCCCGTCCGCTTCCCTGATAGCGGTATCGGCAAGAAGCTGATCCCTATGCGCGCCGCTCAAGGATAAAAGCATAGACATGGCGGCTGAGAAAGCTTCGTCAATCACCTGGCGCCTTGCGTACAGGGCGTATTTCCTTCCGTCAAGCTCCGCGTTTGTGCGGCTGCGTTCCATGATCTCGCGTATCTTTGTTTTGCGCGCGGCCTCGGCGCTTTCATAAATTCCGGCGCAATCCCTCTCGCATTGTGATTTAATCGCATCGGCCTCAATACCCGCCCGACGGATTAAGGCCTGCGCATCGGCCGTGGCCTCGCTAATAATACGCTCGACAAGCGCGGATGCGTCATTTAAAACGTTAGTGGACATGAATGCGGCTCCTTTTTATGCAAAGAGTACCAGGAATACGGATACGATAAGCGACAAGAGCGCGTATGTTTCAACCATCAGCGTAAGCAGCATGCCGTTGCCGAAGCCGTCCGGCCTCCTGCCGAGCATGCCGATAGCCGCCGCCGCTACCTTGCCCTGATGGATGCCGGAAAGCAGGCCGCCAAACGCTATGGGCAGCGAAGCGAAAAGGTAGCTCATGCCCTTTTGCAGAGTCAGGTCGGCTACGTCCCCGCCGAGTATGCCGGAGAAAATCAATATCAATATCGATATGACGAACCCGTATATTCCCTGCGAACCGGGAAGCAGCTCAAGAACCAGGCAGTTGCCGAACCGTTCCGGGCGCTCCGCCACCACGCCGGACGCCGCCTGCCCGGCCTTGCCCACGCCGATGGCCGAGCCGATGCCGGCCAGGATTGTAGATAGCGCGATGCCGATTACGGTGAACACAACGCCCCAGTCATTGGACGACATGGATGAAAAGATACCTTCCGCCGCGGCCGATGGTTCAAAAAGAAACATAGTGTTTTCCTCCTGTATGGTAAATTATCAATTTTATCTCATCCCGGTTCGTTTACCGCTCTTCCTGAACGTATACGTGCCGGGTATTATATTGAAGGGGCTTGAACTCCAGCCCGTCCGCCTCGTAGAATTTGCCGAAAAACTCAATAAACTGCAGCCTTGCGCAGTGCGCGTACGTACCCAGCGTATTGATAAACAGGCTGAACAGGTGCAGAACTACCAAAAGCGCCGCCGCCAACAGCGTGCTGATAACCGCGCCGGCGACGCCGCCGAACGCGCCCGCGAGCATGCCGCCTATCAGGTTAAACACCATTCCCATAGCGCCTGAAACCAGGCCCAGCGCGAAAATACGCACGTAGGAAAGGGTGTCGCTCAGGTAGCCCGTAATATTGTACAGCGCGCTTAACCCCGAGCCTATCCGCTTTATCGGGTTTTTTTTAGATCGGCCTGAAAACAGCAGCAGCATGCCTCCGCCAACGCCCGCGGCAGCCATGCCGGCCGTTTTCGCGGCGGGGAAGGCGAGAAGTATAACGAGGCCGATGATGAGCAGCATCCATGAAAAATGGTCAAATATTGCCGACGCGGGATCGCCGCGCTTAAAGCACATGTACATCCTTGTAATTATCCCGGTAAACATGTGCAGGAGCCCCAGCGCGCAACAGAGGATCATCATCTCAAGCACGTCCTTCATCGGATCGAGTATCAGCGGGAACGGGCCGTTGGCCAAACCGAAAAGATCGTTCCAGCTGATTCCGAAAAAAGTGCCGATCAACGGGCCGCATATGATGGTCGAGAGCCCGCCCATCATGATGATTTTTACCAGCTGCGCGGTTCCGCCCCTTGGTTTGGCGAACTTAAGATACGCCCAGCCTCCCAGAAGCAGCAGCAGGCCGTAGCCGGCGTCCGAAAGCATCATACCGAAGAACAGGAAGTAAAACGGGGCCATTATCGGCGTTGCGTCGATTCCGTTATAGGACGGGCGGGAATACATGTTGACTATCGCTTCATACGGGGCTATCAGCTTGTTGTTTTTCATTACGCTCGGGGGCGTATCACCCTCTTCGGGTTCGGTCGTTTCAAAATAAAAGGAACTGGTAACGCCTGAAATTACTTTCTGCGTTTTCTCAACCTCGTCCCCGCGTATCCAGCCTTGCAGAATAAACGCGGCCTGCGTAGCGGATAGGTCGGCCCTGCCCCTTGCCCGATCCCTTTCAATTGCCGCCGCGTCCATACCACGGCGCAGCAATTCCCTGCCGGAGGCTGTTTCCTCCAATTTGGCCCTTATGCCGTCCGCGTCGGTTTCAAGCCCCGCGCATTCCGCCTCCAGCCTTTGTATGGCTTTAGCCGGGGTTTCCGGCAATGCGGGCAAACGCACGTCAATCCACCCGGTTTCCTTGAGCTTTTGGCGCATTTCCTCCTCGGCGCCGGCCTGGCATAGGAGAAGCGCGGCGCATTCTCGGCCTTCGCTTTGAAAAACTTCGGCGGCGCAGTCCGTTCCCTTTAACTCCTGTATTTTGTCCTTATCGATAAGGCCCGTCATGCATACCGAGGCCCGGGTATCCTTCACCTCATCGAGAGGTACGGACATATCCCGCCAGGGCAGCAGGGTTGATATGAGGGCGCGGCGAATGGATTTTTCGCTGTTTATCGTGTTGAGCTCGCGCTCAAGCGCTTCCGCCTTTTCGCACATTTGAAGGGCTGAGGCAAAGTCCTCCCGCAGCTTTTCAACGGGGATTTCAGGCCTTGGCGACAATATACCGCCCTTTCGTTTTTGCGCGTCAAACGTACGAAGGCTCGCGTAAACCCCGGATAACCGCGCGATGGCGTTCTCCCATTGCTGCGCGGCGGTATCGTCCGCCGCCTCGGCTTCGCCCGTGTAGGTTATCTGAACGGTGCCGGTCTTTTGCAGCGCCTTTAAGATATCTTCCTCATCGCTCTTCATCGCGACGAGCGTAAGCCGCCTCATGGGAACTATCATGCCTTTATAACCTCTTCCAAAATATAAGCGGCCGCATCCGGCAATTTTTCGCGAGCCGCGTTGCAAACGGCGTCCGCTTCACGCCTGCGGGAGGCGAGAATGTCATTTGCTGCGTCGGCGCCGGCCAGTTCCGCGCGTTCGGCGGCTTCCCTGTTCGCGCGGCGTGATTCATCACGGGCGGAAGAAAGCGTTTGAGCTGCCTGTGCGTTGGCCGCGGCAACGACGTCCTTAGCCTTCTTAGCGGCTTCTTTTCGGATTACCGACGCCTGCGTTTCAGCTTCTTTAATCCTGTCAATAATCGACGGCAAGCGTATGACCCCCCTTATTAATTCACTACTCGTTATATTTTACAATTTTGCCATTCCTTACGCAAGCAACTTATGGAGAAAACATGCAATACAGTCAAGATAAGCCGGTGATTTTTTTGTAAAAGAATAAAGGCCAACCGTTATGTCACCACATAAGGCGTGTTTTCACGTCGTCATAGATATTAACCAACCATGGACCGTTGCAGCTAAGAAGCTTTAACGTCTTTGATTTTGCGGGTGGATGGCAGCCGATGACGCCTATGCTATGCTCGGATAAATAGGTTTGGCATTTGCGAATGGTGGCGGGCGACGTGTACGGATCGCTGGACATATAGGAAACCCGGACGGCGTTAGCCAGCAGAAATTCTTTAGCCTCAATCAATCGTCGCTGCAGTATAACGTCGTGCTTGTAAAAGTCGGCGCTTTGAAAGTAGCTTAAATCCTCATAGGTATAAAAATACAAGAAGCAGAGGCATTCCCTGAACCGGCAGGCTTCCATCGCGAAAAGAAGCGTCATCGCTTCCAGTCCGCAGCACCAGTAATTTTGGTAGCCCTTACCCGACATTTCCGAGAGTATTTTACGGGATTCGGCTTGGAAACCCTTAATCGCATAATCCATACAATAACTTTTTGACGGCTTGGGGAAAAAACGATCCTTTGCGCTTGAAAAACAGATCATCTGAGTTTTTGTCAATTCGTTTACAACGCTTCTTCTAATCATATTGCTCCACAGATTCTTCATGAATTTAATGCTATAAGCATATCATAATAATTATAGCGTATGTTTTCGCAGCGTATCAATACTTAGAATTGATACAAGAGGTTTTTTAAATATGAATACGCTAGATAATAAAATTGTTGGTCTCCGCATCAGGCGGGCGCGCGAGTCCAGGAAACTGTCGCGCGAAAAGTTTTCGGAGAAGTGCGGTATTTCATCGCAGTTCCTTGCCGAGATAGAGCAGGGCAAGAAGGGGATGTCCGCCGAAACGCTGTATAAAAGCTGCATCGCTTTTGAGCTGTCCGCGGATTACATGCTGATGGGTAAAATAGAAGACGTTAAGGGAGGTTCCCCGATTTTAGACATCTTAAACTCGCTTGACAACGACGATAGAGAAAAGATGGAACAAGTAATTCTTTTGACCGGCAGCCTAATTTCCCGCAGAAGGGATTAGGAAGAAGCGGCCGGTTTCGGCCGCGGGGCGGGCTTATCTGCGCATTTTTGCTTTCAAAGGGCAACGGGATATTTTGACAGCGCGGCTTTGCCGTGCTACACTTTTATTATAGCCATATTCAGCTTTAACGGGATAAACCGCTCGATTAATAGTGAAGGGAATGGTATTTATGAGCTGGGATCTGATGGAACTAAGACCGCCGCTAACGGATATGCGCAGAGAGCAGCTTAGCCGTTTTTTGCGTGCGCAGGGCTTATCCTATGAGGGCGACGCGGATTATACCGTCATGCTTGCGGATGAATACGGCGCTATTGTGGCCAGCGGCGCTTTAACCGGTAATGTTATCCGCTACATGGCGGTGGATGAAAAGCTGCGGGGCGAGGGCGTGACCGCCCGTATGATGACCGCACTGCATACCGAGGCATATGCGGCCGGCCGCACTAGGCTGTTTCTGTTTACGAAACCCGGTAACGCGCCCATGTTCCGGGATTTTGGCTTTTTCCCCATTTCACAGACGGACAATATGCTTTTGATGGAGAACAGCAGGGACGGAATCCGCCGTTTTGTCGGTTCGCTTGAGCGAGGCAAGGGAAGCGTGCAGGGCGCGATAGTGGCGAACTGCAACCCGTTTACGCTGGGCCACCAATATTTGATGGAGACGGCGGCCGCTCGTTGCGATACGCTTCATATCTTCGTGCTATCCGAGGACAAAAGCGCGTTTTCCGCCGCGGAACGCTTTGAAATGGTTAAAAAGGGTATCACTCAGCTTCACAATGCGCTTGTGCATCCCACATCGGATTATTTGATTTCATCCGTAACGTTTCCCACTTATTTTTTAAAGGATAACGCGCTGGCAGCAAGGGAATCTTGCATGCTGGATCTGGCCGTATTCTGCGACTATTTCGCGCCCGCGCTTTCTATTACACGCCGGTTTGTGGGGTGCGAGCCGTTTTGCAGGGTAACCGCGGAATACAACGAGGCGATGAAAACGTACCTGCCGGAACGGGGAATAGAGGTAAGTGAAATCAAGAGGAAGGAGATAGACGGCGAGGCGGTTAGCGCGTCGCGCGTGCGATCTTTGTTGGAACGGGGTAGGATGGAGGAGGCGCTCGCGCTGCTCCCTCAAACTTCATGGCCGTATTGCCTGAACCGGTATGGCCGGGGATAAGAGGGCGAGCTCGCTTGTCATAATGATAAGGGGCCGTATCTGGTAAAACCCTAATATTAATTTTGAAGCGCGGATCCTTGGTTGCTTTGGGCCTCAATACCGAGATGTGAGGTATTTTCCCAAAAACGCCCGGCCGCATATTTTTACAGCGTAATCGTCCGGCCGCTTATGCTTAACCGAACATTACATCCCCGGCTCCGCATTCTCAACATGCGCGACAATATCTACAAGGGTCGCTATATCCCACGGGGCCTTCAGATCCCCGTTTCGGACGATATGGAACGATAAAAAGCCCATATTCCTCGCGCCGTCGGATTCAACGTCATAATCGTCCACGTAAATGCTTTCTTCGGCGTCAACGCCAAGCGAATCCAGCGCGGCCTGATAGATAGCGGGATCAGGCTTCATAACGCCGACGAGCGAGCTAGACGTATAGCTTTGAAAGTAGGCGCCTAACCCCGCATCCTCAATCGTGAGCCGAAGCGATGGAAACGTGTCGCTAATAACGCCCATTTTATAGCCTCGGCTTTTAAAATAACCGAGCGTTTCGATAACATCGTCATAGGCGATTGAACTGTTGCTGCACCAAAGCCCGTCCATCAATTCGCGCGCACGCGCTTCAACTTTAATTTTTACGCCTTCCATACGCAGCAGCGCTTCATAATAACGAAGCCAGAAGCGCTTTTCCGCCTCAAGGCTGTCAACCGCCTCGTCATGCAGGCTTGCCTGATTGAAGATGGTTTGCGATTTTTCGGCCGAGGCGAGATACGGCCGTCCGGACCAGATGGACGCCCGTTCAGCCAGCCACGCACGCTTTTCGGGGTTCCCATGGGTAAGCGTACCGTCTCTGTCAAAAAATATGGCTTTGTATTTCATGGCGAGGCCTCCTGTTACACCGAGTAGATTATTCTGTACTATAACACGTATATAGTATGGTTTTTTTAGCTGGACGGGAATATATTTTCTGCGGATAAACTTTAGGTGTTCCGCTTTAAAGATTGGAAACCGCTAAGGTATCGGGATGTATGCAGATAATACTGCGCCGTTTATTTTGCGCGTAGCGAACGGTCTGCCCTGTTCCGCTTCGCAGGTGCGCGCCGTTGGGATCATAGACTGCCAGCAGGAATTGCGCGTTGTCCACCATGTACCGGTTCCTGTTCAGGTACGCGGCGGATAAGCTGCCTTCAATGCTCTTATAATGGTCCAAGCTGCAATCGACCACGCGGCTGCAGCCGTTGAGAAGCCGGCGGTACCGCTCCCGCGCCTCCGCCGACCAGCGCCGCTCCTGCCCGGAAAACGGGAGCGCAGCAACTAGTTCTATGAAAGGCGCCGTCTTGCTCAGTTCAAGCACAATCTCCGCGCACCACAAATCGACGCCCTGCGCCATTCCCGTATAGAAGCGCCTAACACCCTTGAAGTTCAGTGCGTGAATCTCCCGCATCAACGCTTCGATTAACCGACTTTGCGCCAAGTTATCGCCTTCCTTGCCTAACATAAGGCGGTATGGCCTATGGCCCGTAAACGCGCATGCCTGCTCCAATTTCAATTCTTAAAATCCTTTCTTTATCAATTCGGCCGCTAATCGGGCAACGCCTGTCCAGCGTATCTTCGCTGATTAAACAGAATCCGAGGAGCGATAACAAAAGCACCGTCCCTGCCGCTTAAACAACCCGCCCGGTATTTCGTAATCCAAACGGTTAGGCTATATCTCCTATGCGCCCCTGACAGAGAGAGCGCACCCAGTTCAGCCAGCCGCCGACCGTCTGCGCGCGCCGGTAGAAGGTATCGCCGCTTTTTATTTTGGGAAGGTTGGATTCCCTCATTATGCGCACGATCGCTTCACGATCGGGAATAGAGCCTGAAAGCTGATAATACCGGTATGCCTCGTAAAACACGCGCCGCTCAAACATAAGCGCACACAGGTTGAGCTGACGCTGGCGGTAGCTAAGGCGCAACAGATTCCTCCCTGCGGGCGTTAAGAGATAAAAAGGTTTCCCGCTTTCATAACGCCGTTCTATCAGGCCAAGATAACGCCCCGCGTCTGTATAATACTGCGTCTGCCGCATATCAAACGCGTATTCATCGGTAATCTGCGCGGCGTCTAAATTCTGATGGAGAAGCAACTCGCTAAGGTTGATAACCCGTTCAAAACAATTTGCCTGCGGGAATGAAGGGTCGTTTGGCTCGGGCCTTGGCGATGCTGAATTCCAAACCTGAATAATATCGGATTCACGTATAAGCGTATCTTCAATGCAATATTTACGATGCTTTATAAGGCGAAGGGAATTATAAACGCCCGGTTCCTCGAACAGGTATTCATATAAATAAAAGACGCTGTTGGAGTATATGAGGAACACGGGACGGATTTGTTTGTTAATACGCGCCTCCCACTTGCGATATGGGTAATATAGCTGGCGCACCAGAAAATCCTCAGCGACGTCCCTTTTTGCTTCTATCAGCGCAACAGAGCGCGCGCCCTCGAACGCGGCGTCAATTTCGATTTGCGGAGCGCGCGCCGTTATACGTATTTGCCCGCCGCTTCTGGTATTGCGTATCGAGAAGGAAAAGTCGTCCGCGCCCATGCGCCCTGCTACAGCCGCCGTCAGCGATTCCTCACCGAGAAAATCCGAAAGTATGCCGGCGGCAAGCGCGCAGTTGACGGCTGTTGTTTCATTAGGAATATCCATTGGGTTAAGGCTTTGTATGTTCGCCGGTAGATACGCGCGCGTTAAAGCTGCATCCGCCTTATCAAATTTCATATACGCGTCAAAATGCGAAATAACATACTCTTTCTTCGATATTGGCAGGATAGCCAGCTCGTTGTCCGCGAAAATGCGCGGCAGATTAACGCGCCTGTCAAACTTGGCCATGAGGCGGGGCTCCCTGAACTCGCGCATCTGATCGGCGGTCACGGTGTATTGTCCATTGAGTAGTATTTCATCCAAAACATGATATTTATTAAAAAGGGATTCCCACGCGGCGTCGTTTTTTGTTTTATTCATAATTGCGAACAATCACCTCGTCAATATCGCCCCGCTTAGTCGAATTCGAATTTATCGCCCGCTTTGCCTGGACGATGGTAATATTGTAAGCCCTATACTGCTCCATGATAAACGCGGTTGCCGAGTTGGAGAGCATAAAGCGTATGCCCCGCCTGTCCAGCTCATCGCAGCATTTGCGCAGGCGGATCTGCTCATTTTTATTAAATCCGCTGCGGGAGTAGCCGGTGAAATTGGCCGTATCGGATACTGGATCGTACGGCGGATCCAGATACGCGAAACTCCCTTTTGGCACCGGCGCAAGAGCCTCCTCAAAGTCAACGCTGGTAAAATGAATATCCGCTCGGTTAAAATACCCGCTCAAAGCCCTTAACGCCGCCTCGTTGACGATGTTGGGGTTCTTATAGTAGCCAAAAGGCGTGTTGAATTCCCCGGAGTTGTTCACCCGAAAAAGGCCGTTGTAGCAGGTTTTGTTTAAATAGATGATTCTGGATGCGCGCTGCACCGGGGTAAGCGCGTTATAACGCTCCCTGTCACGGTCCCAGTCCCTTACCGTATAGAAGTAGCCGGGCTCGTTCTTATGCTCTTTTAAAGCGAGTATAAGCCCTTCGACGTCGTCGCGGACGACCTCGTAAAGCGCTATCAAATCGCTGTTAACGTCGTTAACATAGGCGGTCGAGGGCTGACGGTGCAAAAGCAAAGCGCCCCCGCCAAGGAAAGGCTCGCAATAGATTCGGATACGTTTGGGCATGAGGGGGGTCAGGCTGTCTAAAAGCTGCCTCTTGCCGCCAACCCATTTTACCACCGGAGCTATTTGCTTGTTCCTTCTCATTGCTTTTGCTCCCTTGTATTCCCGCCGGCGCCGCAGCCGCGCGGAAAAATAGGTTTACGCGTTTAAATAAAGCGCTTCATAACACAAGTTATACGCGCAAACGTTCGCGTGTACATTTAAGTTTATCATGCCGAGATTCATAGATCAAATATCATTCTCCAAATTTTCCACGCGTCTTAGTTTGGCCAAGAAAAAGAGTTATAAAAAACGAGAGGTTTATAATCCGCGCTCAAACGCGCAATATTTCGTTATGGCCAGCGGCGAAGCATCGTAACCGGTATACGCACGCTCGCATATTTTAAAAGCATCCTGCTTTTTGCGCGTAATATTAAGGTTTATTCGTCAGTTCGTCCGTGTTCCGGCTTTTGCGCGCAGCCCGCAGGATAATCAAAACGCCGGCGGGTATGAGCAGCAGGCTGATAATCTGGGATGTAGAGAAAATCCATAAGCCGCCGCGCGGGTCGGTGCGGAAAAACTCAATGCCAAAACGCCATAGGCCATATAGGGTTAGATACCAGCCTGTAACCATGCCGGGCCTTTTATCTTTATAAAGTATTAGCAACAGCGCGCCGGTGAGAAGAAGCAAAAACGCGGATTCAAACAGCTGCACCGGCATAATCGGCACGCCGCCCGGCGCGTAGCCCCCGTCAGGGTAAACGACCGCCAGGCAGCCGTCCCACGGCATACCATAGCAGCAGCCGTTGAAAAAGCACCCGACCCTCCCGGCCGATTGGCCGAGGGCAAGGGATGGGAGCAGCACGTCCGCCATGGATAAAAACGGAAGGGAATAACGGCGTAGATACAAATATCCTGCCAAAACGCCGCCTATGAGGCCGCCGTAAAAAACCGCGCCGCCAACGAGAAGTTCCGGCAAGCGCGACAGATCGCTGATGATCGCCGGAAACTCTACAATAATATAAAGTAATTTCGCGCCAACAATACCCCCGATGAACGCGAAAATCGCGCAGTAATACGCGTCGTCACGCCGAACCCCCCTGAGCTTATGCGTGAACAGTATCAAAAGCATTGCCAAGGCGAGGCCCACGGCGATACATATGGCAAACGTTGGAATTGAACGGCCAAATATTGAAGTAACGGGATACATATGCCCTCCAGACGGTTCGTATGCGGCTGAAGAGCCGCTACGTTTTTAAGTAACCCTTCCGCCGCGCATTTATGCAAAACGCATGACCCTGTTTTTTGAAGCTTAACGCGCTAATCAGCGGCGGTTATAGCGGTTCTCAAAAGGGTATGGAACAAGCCCATACCCCACCCTAAATGCTATTTGGAACCGAGCCACAACCCGTTAGGCGATGGCTGTCAGAGCCTTACCACAAAGAGGGAGGCACGGCCGAGGCTATCAGGCCGGCGCAGATTACGCAGGAAACCAGCACGATGCCGCTGAGCACAGTTCCTATTATGCCGAGCACCAGACCGCCCGTGTTCATTCCGGTCGGTTTCAGGCCGAGCTGCTGGCATTCCTTATTAACGCCGACAGCCAGAATGATGGCTATAACGCCGAGCACTAAACCGGCGATTGCCGCATAGCCAAACCACGCGATTGCGACTGAAATAATACCGCACACCAATGAGCCGGTGCTTTTACCCTTAAACTGCTCCAGCGAAGCTCCCTGATTCTGAGTGAATTCCTGGTTTTGGTTAAGTTCTTCCATGAAATACCTCCTAATTTACAAATAGCCATAAAGGCTATTTTTTTAAACTGCTGAGCCAAATGACAACGCTACGGCGCAATAGTAAACTGCTTCCCGCCAAGAATACAGCGGTTCCGATTCTAACCGTTATTTACGGTTATTAATACGTAACGCGCTATTTTTTGGGGATAAAAACGTCAATAACGGTTTTATCCTTCAAAACAATATAAACCAAGACGGAATCGCAGTGTTGCATAAGCATTGGCTGTTTGTTAGCAGTATATCATAATATAAAATTCAAAACAACCGTTTATTCAAAAAATAGCCATAATTCCGTCATAATTATAATTTGGCAAAAATCACCCAAGAAGTGAATGATCTATTACAGCTTACGTAACTATATCTTTAGAAAAATATAGTTTTACTCCAGAGTTTCTGCTTCGGCTCCTGCTCTTAAGAATTCAATAATAAATAAAACAATCGAGAATGGATCATGATTAAAATCCCGGAGGAGCCGCGCCATTCATACGCGCTTGTGTTATCATTTTCTTCTTAGATTCTTTAAGCGCTGGTTCCGCTTGACTTTTCGCATAAATTCTTCTTTTAGTATGCCATAATAATACAGATCCGCCCATTCTCCATTACAATCCCTTTCATGCTTTCTCTGTATACCCTCCCTTTTCATGCCGAGCTTTCGCATAAGGCGTACCGACTTATGCTTATCTATCGTCTCGGCAAAAACCTTGTGCGAGCCCATCTCACAGAACGCAAATTCCAATAGCTTAGAGCATATCTCGTACGCGTACCCGTTCCCCCAATAAGATCGGTTAAAAACCCAGCCGATTTCATAAACGCCGTTACCGCTTACGCTGTTGAACAAAATATACCCGACGACTTTGCCCGAACCTGTCTCAACAGCGGCGAACGCGCCCTTTTTCGCTATGCAAAAGCCTTCAAGGAACCGCCTGGTCTTCTCCGGTGTAAAGGGCGGCTCTACATGGCGCATCGTTTCCGCGTCGCCCAATATCTCAAACAAATCCGATACGTCGGCAAGCTGAAAGTCCCTTAAAACCAATCTTTCCGATTCAATATACATATGACTTCACCCCCCAGGCGAAAGTTTTTCTAAAACCTTCCGTGATTTTTAACAGGGGAAATATCTGTTTTGAGCTATTTTATCACATCATTCATTCAAAAATGAATTAATAGTTTGTAGCTGAAACAATAAAATACGGAAATACGGATTTTGGTTTAAACACTTGACTCTGACGCAGAGCGGTACTATATAATCACACAGATAAAAAATGAGGTATAATATGGAGCTTAAATCATTATGCCGGGTTTTAATGGACTAGGCGGTTTAATTGTAGTAATATAAAATCGAATATTTTAAGGAGAATAAAAATGAGCAAATACGAAAACGCAATGAAGCTTTTGGAGGAACGTTGTGGTAACGGCAAAGAAGAAGTTATTGCCCTAGCGACAATATCGCTATCCCCAAACGCTGCCGGTAATCCCCGCCCTGCTGTCCGCATGGTTTGCGCTTATTATGAAGACGGCGTATTTTATGTTTCTACGGACGCAAAAAAGAATAAAATGCTGCAAATTGAGAAGAACAGCGAGGTTTGCGTCGCTGGTTTAGATTGGTATCATTTCCAGGGCACGGCTGAAAACCTTGGTTGGGTCAAGGACGAGAAGAATTCGCAAATCAGAGCGAAATTTAAAGAAATCTTTAATTGGTTCGACGAAGTTGGCGACGAAGACAACCCAAACTCAATCGTTTTAAGTATCACGCTCACGGAGGGCACTATCACTGACAACGAAATGAAATATGGTGAACTGCAGTATGAGGTTGATTTTATCAATAGAACGGCGAAGTAAATAAGTCCGATTTTTATAGAATAATGCGCTTGTCAATTTTGCTTCCTTCCCCAAATACACCCTAGCGGCGGGCCGGCATACTGTGGCTGGCTCTGCCTGCTCATCTTTATGAGCGGGCTTTGTTTCGTTTTTTCGCGCATTTTTACGATATCGGGAGATCTTACGGCTATGGGGCGGGCTTATCAAAGTTTTTTTGTTAATACAAATGCTTCATATGTTAACAATAAGATGGATCCGCTCAAATACGCCGCCCCCCTTTCCTTGTTCGAGCCTTTTGGCATATTCCAAGGGAAGCGGAGAATATCTGGATGCTGGGCGCGCTGCTGCTTGCGGGGGTTTTGATGTTTATTATCGGGCTGGTTCGTTTTACGAAAAAGGATATGCCTCTGTAAGGACGTTTGGTTCATCTGTTAAAAGCCGTAAGCGCATGGGTTGTTTAGGCGGCGGATAAAAATCTGGCGCTTCATAGCGCCAGTGAGCCTGGTATTGGTATAATCCTTGCTGCGCGAATCCGCAAGCGTTTACAAAGCAAATGCGGGTTCACGCCGGAAAACGCCGCATTTACAGGTGGTCATTTCCAGTATACAATGCTAAAATTGAATGATCTGCGGGTGATTGACAATGAAACCTAAAACCGTAACCGCCCCAAGCATGGGAGCATGTATCGAGATTGAGGGGGCGCTTTTTGCATCCACAAAATTACCGCGCCCACTCCTCGCAGAGGAGCAATGTATAAATAAAGGAAGGCCAACAACAGCTTTTTTTTGATAGTGGTTAATAATCTGCAACAAATCACTCCGCTAAAAAGTATATTATCAACGGGTATATTCTTGGCATTTATAAAATTGTATCCGCTTCGCCAACATGTAAATAATCGTATTTAGCTAATTGCTGTTCTGCAATTTTGCTCACCGGCCGGCTGTAATGTATTAGGTTCTTTGAGCATCCCTTCCTCATAATTTTTTTTATAAGCCATTCGTAATTAACGACATATTGAGGATCGTTATGCGAGCGCCGGTAATGGATATATGGAAGGAGCATTTGATAGATATCATACGCGCGCTTACCTGGAGGGCCGTAAAATGTCCAGAATGGAAGATAGTGCTTTTTATTCATTAACGCCCAGAAATCGTAGAAGGAAACAACATGGCTTATAGCGTGGTCAGCCTTCCTTGACATTAGCTTTTCAAGCAGCGTTTGCGGATCAGAATCCTTATATTCATTGTAAATGTCATATATCACTTTACGGTATCGCTTTTGTTCATCGGAATCCCCCTGTGCAAAGTATTCCTTTACATTGGCGGATTTAGAATCCTTGTAGCTCAGGCAGCTAAATATAAAAGCGCCGACAGAGATGAATAGGGATATAAAACCTAAAATACTTTGCGACATACTCGCTTCCTCCTTATCGCGCGCGCTTTATACGCAAATATCATAAATCTTGCTGAGAAGCGGAATTTATCCGCGCGGCACAAGGTTGCTCGCCAGCCTTTTTTCACTGTGCGAAAACTTGTCTATGATATTATAACATAGACGATTAAGCGTGTGGAATAAAGCCCTGTATTCGGAGGTGCGTAAACCTGTTTAAGCCAAAGAACCTAGGGGTTGCGTACGCTGCCGGTCGGAGATGGAGGTTAAGGGCTGGCTTTTTTTAAAAGCGGAATCATACACGGCGCGTGCCGTCCATATGAAAAAACGTTAAACGACTACTCATCCACAGGCGTAACCGCAAGAAGTTGGTAGCGAGCGAATCGGCGATAAGAACCCGCGCTAGCAAGGGTTCAGACGATGCGAGCGTGACTTTTTGCGGAAGAGGAGCGGGGACGGAGCATGGAAAATCCCGCAGGTTTTCCTGCGGGATCGGAATCGCGGAGTCCACCGCGACGTGGCGTACCCGGGAGGATTCGAACCTCTGACCTTTGGAGTCGGAGTCCAACGCTCTATCCAGCTGAGCTACGGGTACATGTTCACGTTCCGTTTCAATGGGCGGATGCTGCGGATACGGATAAAAAATCCGCCGCCCGGACATCGCCCGGTTATTATAGCACAGTTTGAAACGCATGGCAATATAAACCGGGATTACGCCGGCAAGGCCGTCAGAAAAATGATTGTATCCGTTTTTTAGCGCTTTGTGAGGCGCTTGGACAACGCCCGCGGGGTAAAGCCCCATGGCAAGACTTGCTTTCACGGCGCGCTTGCCGCCTCTCTAGGATTAAGCCAGGGATACGTTATTGCTTCCTTCGGATTTACATAGGCATCTTATTTGGATATTCTGCGCGGCATTGTTTCTTTCTTCTATGATCCTCCTAAGATCCTCCTATGATCCTCATGCCTTTCCCGACCCGCCACTGTGGCGGCGAGTGCGTGAACTGACGCGTTGTGTTATGATATACAAGGAATATCAGGAGGCTATACATGGCAGACAGCGTCGTATTTATCACCGGCAGGGCCGGTTCCGGCAAAAGCCGGCGAATAACACAAATGATACGCGGCCTTTGTGAGGCGGGCGAGCGCTGCGCGCTCATCGTACCCGAGCAGTTTACGTTTGAAACGGAACGCTCCCTGTCCGGCGCACTGGGCGGCGGGCTTTTGTACGCGGAGGTTTTTTCGCTCACCACGCTAACAAGGCGTATCCTTGCGGACGCGGGAGTGCGTACCTCGTTCCTCTCTCCCCAGGGCCGAAGGATAATCGTACGCCGCGTTGCGGACGACAGCATCCACGACCTGAGGGCATTTGCCGGCGTAGCCTCTTCAGCCGGGTTCTCTGAAAGAGTCGATGAGCTTATTACGCGCTGCAAGCAGTTTCAAATAGCGCCCGAGCAGCTGGAGAAGGCCGCAGCCGAGCTTCCGGAGGGTACGCCGCTCGCTGAAAAGCTTATTGATCTTTCTCTCATATACAAACGGGTTCAGGCATATATGCTCTCACGCTACCTGGATGACGAGGACGCGTTCAACGCCGCAGCGGAGCGCATACCGCAATCCTTCGTAAAGGACGCGCATGTTTTTATAGACGGGTTTTCCGCGCTTAACGGTCAGACATACGCTATCATAAATGCGCTGATGCAAACCGCGAAAAGCTTAGCCGTCGCAATACAAGCGGATCTGGACGAAAAGGCGGCCGACAAGCCGCTGTTTCGCCCCGAAGCCGAGGCGATGTCGAAATTATGCGACAAAGCTCTGGAGCGCGGCTTGAAAATCAAGACCATAACCCTCCGAAAAGGGAGCTTTGCCTCGCCGGAGCTTGAGCATCTTGAGCGCAATCTGTTTGCGTTTCCCGCTCTCAAATTCGATGGCGAGGCTCAGAGCATAACGGTATTTAACGCCGTTGACAGGCATGAGGAGGTTGAAGCCGCGGCCGCTTATGTGACAAAGCTCGTGCGGGGTGGTATGCGATACCGAGAAATATCCGTGATCATGACCGACGCGGAGGCTTACGCCACCCAGTTAACGCGCGTTTTTTCACGTGAGAATATTCCATATTTCATCGATCAAAAACACCCCATACACGCGCACCCCGCCGTGGAGCTGACCGTCGGCGCGCTGCGCGCGGTAAGCCGCGGGTTTGTCCGCGACGATGTGATAAGGCTGATTAAAACCGGCCTGACGGGGCTGACCGGGGATGAGGCGGACAGGTTTGAAAACCTAATGCTTCAGTACGGCCTGAGGGGAAAGCGCCTGGCAACCCAGTTCCCCGATGAAAAGGAAGATTTACAGCGGCTTGAAGGCGCGCGGGCGCGGCTGATGGAGCCGCTGAACCGGCTGCGCGCCCGCGTCGCCGGCGCGACGGCGCGGGAAAAGACGGAAGCGCTGTTCGCTTACCTGGAGGAGCTGAACGTGCGCGGCCAGCTTCAGGAGCTGGTTTCTTCCCTGTACCAGGAAGGGCGGCTGGAACTGATGGAGGAAAACGCGCAGGTTTGGCGCATCATTATGGAGCTGTTCAGCCAGCTTCACGCCATATTGGGCGAGCAAAAGCTTGGAACCGCGCGCTATGCGGATATGGTGGAGGAAGGCTTCAACGCGTATAGCGTAGGCGTGATACCTACGACGGCCGATCAAGTGCTGCTCGGCACTATCGGCCGCACCCGCGCGCGAAACGTGAGGGCGGCGCTGGTTTTGGGCTGCAACGAGGGGCTGCTTCCGGTAAGGCGCGAGGATTCCGGCGTCATTGACGACAGGGAGCTTGGCGAGCTATTAAAGCTCGGGATCAACGCCTGGGGCGGAACGGAATCAATGGCGGAAAAGGACATGCTGGATATTTACAGCGCGCTCGGTAAAGCTTCAGAAAAGGTATGGTTCAGCTATGTCCGCTTAAAGCCCGAAGGTGAAGCCGCACCCGCAGCGCTTATTGACCGGGTGCAGTCGCTGTTCCCAAGCCTTCTGGTAAGCGTGAGCCCCCCGGAACCGGTTTCCAGCGGCAGCGCGTTTCCCCTGCTTGTGCGCCGCCTGCGCGATTTCGCGGATTCAGGCGTTGAGTATAAGGATTTAAGGGGCCTTTACGCCTGCTTCACAAATCATCCCGAATGGCATAATCGCCTGCGCCCGGTAGAGGATGCGCTGTACCATAACCATTCGCCGGAGCCCTTCGGTCGCGAGCTGGCCGCTTCCCTGTACTCAAACCGGCGCGTATGGAGCGCTTCCAGGCTCGAGGCGTATAACGCCTGTCCGTTCCGACACTTTGCGCAATATGGGCTTAAGGCGGCGGAACGCGCCGAATACCGGGAGCGCGCGGTCGATAAGGGCGCGTTTTACCATGAGGCGTTGAATTTGTTTACCTCCTATATCATAAAAGAGAATCTCCAGTGGACCGAACTGACGCGAGAAAGCGTGGATACGATACTCGCCGGTATTCTCACGGGGCTCCTGAGCGAGCATAATAACGGCGTATTGATGGATACCGCCCGCGGGCGGGCCGAAGCCGCGCGCATGTCGGCAATCGTCAAGGATACGGCCTGGGCGATAACGCGCCAGATACAGGCCGGCGCGTTCACCCCGGTAGCCTCTGAAGCCGTTTTTGGGGATGGCGGCGCGTTCCCGCCGCTTCCCATCCATCTGCCGGATGGGCGGATCTTTTACATCCATGGAAAAATTGACCGCCTGGACGCGTTTGAAGCAGATGAAAGATATTTCCGTGTAATCGACTATAAAAGCGGGGGCAAAAGCTTTAGCTTTTCCGAGCTGTATGCGGGCCTAAGCCTTCAGCTGCCGCTGTATTTGGCCGCCGTGCTTGCCGCGGAGGATACGGCAAAGGCCGCGGGCGTGTATTATTTGCCTGTGCGCGAACCGCGGCTGCGCGCCCCGGTCGAGGAAGCGGAGCTTGAAAACGCGCTGTTAGAGCAGTTCCGCCTCCGGGGGCTTTCGCTTAGAGAACCCAAGATCCTCCGCGCGGCGGACAGCGGATTTACGGACGCGTCATGCGTGCTTACGGTCAAGCGCAACCGAGCCGGGGGATATAGCGGAACAGGCCTTATGGACGGCGCTCAAATGGAGGAAGCCGTACGTTTCGCCACGGCAAAGGCCGGCGGCTCCATCGCCGGGATAACCGGCGGGCGGGCGGACGCGGCCCCGTATCGGCTCGGCGCGCGAAACGCATGCGCTTACTGCCCGTATGTTTCCGCGTGCCGGTTTGATCCGCGCATGCCCAGTTGCCGTTACCGTGATTTAAGGGCGATTGATAGCGCCGATGTGTTTTTTGACATGCTGTGCCAGGACGACGTAGGGGGTGAACCGGATGTGGACCAATGAACAAATGAGCGCAATCCGCACAGACGGTAATCTGCTCGTCGCTGCCGCCGCCGGCTCGGGTAAAACGGCGGTTCTGACAGAGCGCGTGGCGCGCCTGGTTACGGAGGGGGCTGATATACGCGATTTTCTAGTGGCGACGTTCACAAACGCAGCCGCGGATGAAATGAAGCGGCGGATTGAATCGAGGCTCTACGCGGCGGCGGAAGAGGAAGTTCGAGCCGGCCGGGACGGCCGCGCGCTGCGCGAAGCGGCGCAAAACGTAGGCGGAGCGCACATATGCACGCTGCACGCATTCTGCTCTCATCTGCTCCGCAGACATTTTCAGGAGGCCGGGCTCGACCCCGCGTTCCGGGTGGGGGACGATGCGGAGCTGAGGCTTATCGAGCAAGACGTATGCGCGGAGTTGATGGAAGAGTGGTTTGACGAGGGCGGCCGCGCGTTTTCAGAGCAGGTGGAGCTTTTCGGCGGCGAGGAAGCGTTCACCGCCATGATCCTGGAGTTATACCGATATATGCGCGCGCGGCCGGATCCCTTTTCCTGGCTGGACGAAGCGGTCGGCTGGTACGCCATGGACAGGAAATCGCTTGAATCCTCCCCTCATGTCCGGGAGATTCTGGACTGTGCGCGCATGAATATACAGGCGGCCGTTGATGAATTGGAATGGGCGAGGGAAAACACCGATATTGTAGAAATCCTTTCCGTGCTGGACGACGACTTATCCCGCCTGCGGTCGCTCAGGCTCAAGAACGGGTACGACGATCTGCGGGAGGCCGTCAACGCCATAACCTATGAGGCCTTTCCGAGAAAAGGCGCGAAATCACCGCGCCGCGCAGCGGTCAAGGCCGCCCGGGACCGGGCCAAAAAGCTTATTACCGATACGGTTAAGCCGCTATTGGCCGAGCCGCTTGAAGTAGAACTGGAACGGCTCACAATTCAAAGGCCGGCCATGGAACTGCTGCGGGACGCGGTGCGCCGGTTTGACGGCATGTACGCGAAGGCCAAAAGCAGCCGCAAGCTCATCGACTACTCGGATATGGAGCACATGGCCGTAAAGATCCTTTCCGATCCCGGCCGCCGCGCCCTATACCGCAGGCGCTTTCAATACGTTTTCGTAGACGAATATCAGGATATCAGCCCCGTTCAAGAGCGCATCCTTTCCTCTGTCAGCCGTGAAGGCGGCAGATTCATGGTTGGGGATATTAAGCAGTCAATCTATCGTTTTCGGCTTGCGGATCCTTCTCTGTTTATTAAAAAATATAACGAGTACGGCGTTGAAGGCGGGACAAGAATTGACCTTAACAAGAATTTCCGCAGCTCCAAAGCCGTTATCGGCGCGGTAAACGCCGTATTCTCTCACATTATGACGCAGGAAACGGGCGAAATCGATTACGATGGGCGAGCGGCGCTCGTCATGGGGCGCGAAGAAGGCGAGGGGTCTGCCGAGCTACACCTGATACAGCGTACAGGCGGCGCTAAGGAAGACGCGCCGGAGGAGGCACAGGACGTTCACAGCATGGAAAACGCGGGACTTGAGGCGCTCCTTGCGGCGCGGCGCATACGCGAGCTAATGGCCGTTCCCGCGGCTTATAACAGCGGCGAAGGGCTGCGGAACCTTCGATACTGCGATTTCGCCGTGCTGCTGAGATCCGTGAAGGGTGTTGCGGATACCTGGCTGTCAACGCTGACGCTGGAGGGAATACCCGCAAGCGTGGATACAGATTCCGGTTTTTTTGAGGCCGTCGAGGTCCGCGTTTTCCTGGATCTGCTCCGTTTAATCGATAACCGCAGGCAGGATATCCCCCTTTTGGCCGTACTGCGCTCCCCAATCGGCGGATTCAGCACGGAGGAGCTGATTAAACTGCGCGAAACGCAACCCAGCGGCAGCCTATTAGACTGTATTTTGCAGGCGGATCACAATACGCCGTGGGGAGAAAAGGGTTCCGCGCTATTGAAAAACCTGGATAGGTGGCGGCTCTCCGCGCGCCTGTATACGCTGGATGCGTTCATCGGCATGCTGCTTGACGAAACGGATTTTTACTATTTTGCAGGCGCGCTTCCGGGCGGGCGGCAAAGGCAGGCGAACCTGGATATGCTCGTTGAACGGGCGCGAGCCTACGGGAAATACACGGTGCGCGGGCTATGGGGGTTTATACGGTTTATGGACAGGGTAAGCCGAACCGGCGGTCTTGGCCCGGCGCAAACCGATCCGGGCGACGCGGTGCGCATACTGACGGTGCATAAAAGCAAGGGGCTGGAGTTCCCGGTCGTCATCCTGAGCGGGCTTGGCCAGCGTTTCAGCACGGATTATGCACAAAACCGCTTATTGGCCGGGGGTGAGCTGGGCATAGGCGTTCGGTGCGTATACAGGCGGCAGCGGCTTAACCCGCTGATATGCCGGGCAATCGCCGTACAAAAGCGCAGGGAGCTGATAGCGGACGAAATGCGTATTTTATATGTGGGAATGACACGTGCGCGCGAACGTCTGATTCTAACCGGCACGGCCCGCGCTTCATCCATAGGCGCGCTGCTTGACGCGGCCTCTCTTGCGCTTACCTCCCGCCGCGTACGCGCAGCAAACTGCCAGCTGGATTGGCTGCTGCATTGTATCATGGACGAGCCCGGCGGAAACGTTTTCAGGGAGCGTATTGGGCTTTCCAAATTGGATGGAAACGCGGTTATCCGCGGATATTTTCACCCGGTCATCGGCAGCGCGCTCGCTAAGCCGGGGCTGGATGAGGCCGCTTACTTTGAGTGGGCCGCGCGCGCGCAGACGGAGGAGCGCAGTTATTTTGAGGGTCTGTTCAAATGGAGTTATCCCTATGAGGCGGATACCCTGCTCCCCTCCAAGGTGAGCGTTACCGGCCTGTCGGGGAACGCGGCCGAGCTGGATGAAAAGCCCGCTTTCCTGCAATCTGCCGACAGCTTGTCGGCTGCGAGAACCGGCACGGCCTGGCATACGCTTTTATGCCGTATATCCTTATCGCCTCATACGGAAGATAGCGTGCGGCGGGAGATCGGCGCTATTGTGGAATCCGGGTTCCTGACCGGGCTTGAGGCTTCAAGCATCGACGTTAAGGCAATAACAGCGTTTTTCAACAGCCCGCTGGGCAAGCGGTTGGCGGCGTCTTTACGGGTGGAGCGCGAATTGAATTTCAACTACCTCGTGAGCGCAAGCGCCCTAATGGTTGCCGATACGGATGAGGCCGTGATGCTTCAGGGCGTTATTGACTGCTGTTTTTTGGAGGATGGGCAATGGGTGCTGCTCGATTATAAGACGGACAGAATCCCCAAGGGGGAAAACGCACAGCTTACGGCAATGCGGCACCGTGAACAGCTTTCCTTATACGCAAGGGCGCTAAGCCGGCTTACGGGTATACCGGTTAAGGAAAAATACGTCTGCCTGCTCAGAGAGCGGGTAAACGTTTCGCTTCCGGATTGACTTTTTTAGCAATGAAGCGGCGGAATGAATTTTATCTACGCATACCGCCTCTTGAAAGCGTTTCTGAGATTATCGATGCCGGTTGTCGGGCCTGCATATGCTTAAATTTGATTTTAATGATGAATATTATTAATATATTTGACTTTTACCGTTTTGCGTATTAAGTTTATATTGGTTTTTAAAACCGCTGGGTTTTTTATATATATGTAACTTATTTAAACTTTTTATATGATTTAAGGGAAACAAGACGTTTGTTGTATAATCTGGTTGTATATCGTAATTTTATATATACGTAAAATGTATTGATTAATAATATACTTCAAGCTATTCTATAATTGTTGGCGGCAAAAAGGTTTTGGGATACACCTTCATTGGATATTCACGACTGAAAAGGAGGTGATAGAATGCTCGAGTTCACGCAGAAAAACTGGTTTGGCACGCAGGCGGCTCCGCCTTGTGGATATGCTTGCGGCGCGGCATGTTCCCCCTATTGTAAATCAAGCGACCATGTAATAGTGATGAAATAGCCTTAACGGAAAGCAAAGCCGCCAATAAACGAGGCGCGGCCTTAATTTGTATTACTGGATCTGTGTTGGGAATGTAAATATTCGCACGCGAGGCCGCGCCTATACGATTTTATCCGCTTAATGAGCTAAACAGCTCATAATAGTATTTATGAAATATGCAGACCTTTATAAACTGATTTACCAGCAGTTTATAACTGGCGGCACGCATGCCAGTCCGACTCATCCCTTCGTTATAAAGAGCGAATTGTTAAGTTTTAGTCAGCCGCCAACGAGACAAGAAAGGAGATATTTATGCATATCAGCCGACATAATATGGAGTTTAACGTAGACGGAACGCTTTATTTACTAAACCCGCTCAGCGGCGCGTTTAACCGGATAGACAGCCCTGAGCTCAAGGAGCAATGGAAGCAGTTAAGCCAAGGGGCCGAATTACCGGAAAACGACGCGTTTGTTTCAAAGCTGGTAAAAGGCGGGTTCGTTTACCGCGACGAGGATGAAGAACATATACAATATAACCGCGTAAAAGCCATTGCGGACGCGTTTTATCAGCGCACGCTCAGGTGCCACATCATCATGTCTTACGACTGCAACCTGTCGTGCGTATACTGCTTTGAAAAGAGCATAGCCCGCAACGGCCGTGAAATGACGGAGGAAATGGCTCTTAAATGTTTGCAAACTATCGAGAGCCTGGCGGAGGGCTATGAGAAAGTGGAGATCGTTCTGTTCGGGGGCGAGCCGCTGCTTTACAATGAAGCGCGTGTGAAGCTGGTTCAATTCATTCTGGATTTCGCCGGGGATAAGGGCTGGACGGTCGACGTTATTACCAACGGCGTTGATTTAAAGCATTATGCGAACATGCTAAGGGATTTCGGCCGGATTGGGCAGATTCAGGTCACGCTGGACGGGCCGAAGGAATTGCATGATGAACGGAAACCCGCCAACGACGGAAGCGGAAGCTTCGTCAGCACGGAGGCCTCCATAGATGTAGCGCTCAAAGCGGGGCTGCCCATCGTGGTGCGCATGAATATCGACAGCCAGAACCTGGAGCATTTTGCGGAGCTGGCGGATTTTTTTGCCTTGAAGGGGTGGTTTGATTACCCGAATTTCGGCGCGTACTTTGGCATGACTTATGATTTTGAGGGCGACTACGCTTATCAGATGCCGCCGCATAAGCTGCTGGCAAGGGTTTTGGATCTAAGGATGCAAAGGCCGAACGTCAGGAGAATCAGCATAGAGGCGTGGGAATCACTCCAGTTCGTGCTGTATCCTTATTTTAAGGGCGAGCCGAGGCTGCCGAAATTTCAATTCTGCAGCGCGCAGAGGGGCGAGCACAACTTTGATTCGGAGGGAAACCTGTATTTTTGCGCGGACAGCGTAGGAAGGAGCGGCTGCGTAGCGGGAAAATACTATCCTGAGCTTGCGTATTCGGATATGGCTGAGAATATACGTTCAAACACGGTTCCCGGCATTAACACAATATGCGCCGCCTGCCCCGCCCAGCTTTGCTGCGGGGGCGGCTGCTGGTTCAGGCGGTACCTTTCCAAAGACCCGAAGTGCAGCGAGATGGTTTATCAGGTTTTGGAGACGACCGTGCGTTACCTGCACTGCCATCCTGAGGTTTTCTCTGAAAATTACCTGACCGCGCAAAAGCTGGAGCAGGCGGCCGTATAAATTAACTGAAAGGACGTATTAGCCTTGGGTAAGTTCCTGTTCGTTCAATTCTGGAAAAAATGGGTTTGGCCCGATAGACGCTGGGGTATTTGCCTCGCGCTGCAAATCTTGTTTTTTGCGCTAAGCGCGGTAGTTCCGTTTTTATGGGGAAGGGTGACGGATGCTTTAGCCCAGTCCGATTCCGCCGCTTTTGTTAAATGGATAGCGTTCTATCTGGGCCTGGAACTTGCGCAGATCTTTTTCCTGTACATGCGCGGCTATAAAATACGCATGCTCGAGATGGATGTGACCAGGAAGATTGACGAGAGCCTGTATGGTAAATACCACAGCATACCCTATTCGCATGTACTCAACACCCAAACGGGGGACGCTATCCAGCGCATTACCAACGACGTTTCCAACTGCTCCCCTCTCATCATACAGTCATTTTCAGATTTGGCGGGGCATATCGTACTTATCGTCATTATCATGGCGCTGATGTTCGTTCTATCCCCCCTCCTTGCGCTCATTTCCATCGCGGTCATGGGCGTTTACGCGCTTGGGTATTATTTTTACCAGAAAAAAACGCCCGCTTTCGTTAACGCGCGCCAGCAGGCGCAGTCTAAGTTCATCTCCTCCATAGAGGAGGGACTGGAAGCCGCGTACTCCATACGCGTGCAGGGCTCGTTCAGGGGCGTTATGAAAAGTTTCAGAAAAGCGCTTGAGCATTATTTCACTAAAAGCTTTGCGTTCTATAAATTCGGTTTGCTTTTTCAGGGCGTTTTTTCGTCGGCGGTTACATTCATTATGGAGGTAGGCATCATTGCTGCCGGAGCGTGGCTGATATTCAGCGGCAAAATGACCGTGGGCTCGGTTATCTCATTCAGCCTGTATATCAATTGGCTCGTGGTGTTTGTAAGCTTCATGTCTTCGTACGCGGCGACGGTGGAGCCCGCTCTGGTATCCCTTAAAAGGATTGAGGAGGTGCTCAATCAGCCGGATGCTTGGGTTTACGATAACATAAAAGAAGCCCCTCCTATAAAAGGCAAAAACGCCGTAGAGCTAAGGGGCCTATGTTTTGCATTTGATGAAAAGCCAATTTTTAATCAATTAAACCTTGAAATTCCGGCTGGGCGAACGGCGATAATAAAAGCCGAAAGCGGCAGGGGGAAGAGTACCCTGCTTAATCTGCTGTTAAAAATCTACCCGTCCGCAGACGGCCGGATCTATATAAACGGAAGCGACATTAACGAGCTCGACGTCGGCGTATTGCTCGGCATGATAAGCGTTGTCGAGCAGGAGCCTAAATTTTTTGGGGACAACCTGTTATCTAGCGTCTCGGGATGCGACGCTGATGTATCGAAAAATCGAATTTTTGACGCGGCGAAAAGCCTTGGCCTCGGGGGATTTCTTGAAACGCTGATGAGCCGGGAAAGCACAAAGGCAAAGCTGAGCGAACTATCGGGGGGAGAGCGCAAGAGGCTGGGCATGATAAGGGGATTGAGCCGGCAAACGCCCATAACCATATTGGATGAGCCTACCGCGTTTCTTGACTCGGAGACGTCGGTCGCACTAATGGAGAAGATGCGCGCACAATACCCTGATAGGACTTTTATCATATTTACGCATGATCCGCTGCTGGACAGATTCGCGGATATGGTCATTCAATTATAGAATGCATACGTTCCGCATGCGGACGTATGCCGCGCGCACGGCATAATTCGGGAGGGCCTGTATATTCCGATCGTATCCAGTTTTCCTAGCGTAGCGAGCCGATAATACTCCTTGCAAAGTTTTTTACGCCGCGCGGCCCCGCAACGCGTGTTTTATGCCGGCTAATCGGGTTGCTTTTGAGAAGGGGCGCTAAACGCGTACGTTTATCGGAGGCGTTGACGCAACAGGGTATAGTGGGTATTTAACCACGCAACGGGCGGGATTACGATTTACCAGGCTTACATCCTGCCCTCGAACCAAGAGGCAAGATCCTCGCCCGCGGCCTCGCTGAAGCAAGCGATAAGCTTGTCGCCCGTTCCGAAGCCGAACGAATTATCCAAGCAGTAGTTTTTTATTGCGCCGAAAAACGCTTCGTCCCCCAGCTTTTCATGAAGCTCCCTGTATACCGACGCGCCGTACGCGTATATCACATAATAATAAGCGTTTGGCTCGGCTTGGGCAAACGCGCTCAGCGGGCTGTCCAGCCTGAGCCGGCGATCATAGCCGAAAAGGCCATAAGCCGCCTCGTCATACAATTCGCGCGCATATTCCTCACCATACTTATCCTCAAGATAGGCGTAGGCAAGGTATTCGGTCAGCGATTCATCCACCCACGGCTCGTTTATCTGATCGCTTCCGACCAGCGCGTATAACCACTGATGGATTACCTCATGGACTATTATAAATTCGCCCCTCGCCCGATACAGCTTTCTCCACTGCTCGTTTTCAATCATTACCAGGCCCGGGTACTCCATCCCGCCGCGCATATCGGCCTGCGTCACGCAAATGCGCTCGAACGGATACGGGCATACCTTTTGAGCCATCCATTTTAGCGCGCCGGCCGCCGTGTCCGCGCCGAACCTGGCGTATGCCATGCTCTCCGCATATGCTGAAACGGGTATGTCGCCCGCCTCGGCCTCCGTCCATTTATCGCTCAGCGCAAACGCGAACTCCCTCGCTCCCGCAGCGTAAAAATAACGTGTGGCCTTTCCTCCCTCCCTTTTTTCCTCCAAAACCGCGCCGGTAGCCGCCACGGTAAACCTTTCGGGTACGGTTAATGCCACCTTATAGTCCGAAGCCGCGCTGAAAAACGGGTCCCCGGTATCGTCATAAGCATCGGTCCTCCACGCGCCGGCTTCATACTCCGCCGCTATCGGCAAAGCGTTTCCGAGCATAACGGCGTTTTTCCCAGCGCCGAAGCGGCTTTCGCGCTCCGGCACACTGATATTGAACTCGATAAACACCTCGGCGGTTTCCCCATTTTTCAGCTCGGGAACCAAGGGTACCCTGATAAGGCTCGCACCGTTTTCCTTGTGATAAAAGGTATTCACGCCGTTAAGGGCGACGCCGACTATTTTCATGCAGCCCGGCTCTACGGCGTTCGGGTAAAGATGCAGCGGGATTTCATAAAGATCCTCCCCTGCATTGTTCGTGTACGTCAGCCGCATCATGCCCGACAGCTTACGCAAGTTCGGATCATACTCAAGAGCGCATTCATATAGACTCCTTTGATTTAAGGTTGCGCCTTGCGCCGGCGTTGGCGTGGGCGATACAACGGGCGTGGGCGCGGGAGATGGCGCGGACGGACCGCCGCCTTGGCCCTTGCGCAGCACCAGCCAAATAACAGCGGCGATAGCGATAACCACGGCTGCAGCCAATACCCAAATCCAGACGCGCCGTTTAGCCTTGGGCTGATACCGGCGCCGGCCTCTGCCTGAAAATATCCTGCGGCTATGCTGTTTCATTCCGCACCCTCCAAATAAAGTATTTCACTGTTGCTTGATACGCGCCACGCCCGATTTAACACTAATTAAAGGTATACGAACTAGCCGCAGCCGCCTCGACGCGCCTGTGAAGTAGCCTTTCGCGAAACGCGGCACGCTCTTTAGTTTATTATACACAAACCGCCGCGCCGCGCATAGCGCCCCGGGCAAGCCTCGGTCAAAACGCTGTGATTCCGCGCCGGATTATGCTATACTATTCAATTATATATATAAGGATATGATTCTTATGCCCTTATGCCGTTATTCCGACGACGCGCTGTTTTTTGGCGTTACGCCGGTGGATAATCTATTCATTACCGAATATATGCCCAAAGCGGGAGGCGATTACATTAAAGCCTACCTTTACGGGCTGATGCAATGCCACGCCTCGCATGCGGACGACGGGGATTTGGCCTCCGCTTTAAATATGGATGAAAAATCCTTAGCCGAGGCGTTCAGTTATTGGCAGGAACAGGGGCTGCTTAGGATAACCTCGGCGGAGCCGCTAATTATTGAGTACCTGCCGATAAAAAAAACGGCCATGGCTGCGCGCACAGCCGTACCCCAGCGGCGCGGCGCATTCCTTTATGCACTGAGCGCCGCGCTCGGCGGCCGCGTGTTGACCGGGCAGGAGGCTGCGCGGGCAATCGATTGGGTTGAGGTATTCGGCCTGACGGAGGAGGCTGCGGAATTGATGGCGCGGTACTGTATTGAGCGCAAAGGTAAGCGGACCGCCTTTGCGTATATGGATAAGGTGGCCAAATCCTGGGCGGATGCCGGCGTCCTCGACTTAGACGCGGCGCAAAAGCATATCCGCAGGCTCGATGAGATACAGGGAGGCGCGGCCCGAATACTCGAGCGCTGGCGTAAACCGCGCCGGCCCACGGAGGACGAGCTGGCCCTTTATGAAAAATGGACGCGGGCATGGGGGTTTACCGAGGAAGCCATATTATCCTCCTGTTCCGTTATGACTGCGACGGATAACCCTAATTTTAAGTATTTGGACCGCGTTTTGGACGCCTACCGCTTTCAGGGCAGCGTAACGCGGGAGGCGGTTGAACGGTGCATTAAAGAACAGGACGCGCTTGTTGAGTTGGGCAGAATGGTATTCAAACGCGCCGGAATCAACCGCTCCCCCCATAAAAACGAGCGGGAGCAGATTGAGATATGGCATGTGAATTGGGGTTTTTCGCCGGAGATGCTGCTGTTGGCAGCGGAATACGCTTCGGCGACTTCCACCCCGTTCGCAACGATGAAAAAAACGGTTAACGGCTGGCATGAGCGGGGAATCGCGACGGTTTCCGCGGCGAAGGAGGCGCAGGAGCGCAAAACGGACGCTAAGGATGCGCGCGGCACCAGCCCTTATACATTTAATTATCAGCAGCACGGATATTCCGACGAGGTATTAAAGGGCATCGGCGTCGATCTTTTTGAAGAAGAGGGTGGGGGTATGAATGGATAGGGAGATTACCAGGGAGTACGAAAGCCTTCGGCGCAGGGCCGAGTACGCGGCCTCTAGAAGGCGTGAAGAGGTTTACGCCCAATGCCCTGAAATAGAGAAGCTTGCACGCGTTCGCCGCGACGCCGCGTTTCATCTAGCGTTCGAACCGCTAAACGGAGCCGGTAAAGCCGAAGCCGTCATAGAGGCGCGCCGCGAAATTGAGCGGATGAGGGAGCGGGAGGCCGCTTTATTGTCCGGCTTGGGCCTACCCGCCGATTATTTGGAGCCGAAGTATCGCTGTTCAAAATGCCGGGATACCGGGTATACAGGATACCCCGTTAAGCGCCCATGCGAGTGCCTTCGCCAGAAAATCCGCCAGAAAAAGTACGCGTCCTCACGGATCGACTGCGGGGAATCGTTTGATTCATTCGATCCCGAAGTGTTTCCATCCGCTAAACAGCGCGCGGGTATGCTGCGCGTGCGGGGGCTGCTCGAGGATTATGCGAACGCGTTTCCAAACACCAGCATCCCCAACCTGCTCCTGACGGGGAAAACCGGCCTTGGAAAAACGTTCCTTCTCAACTGCGTGGCAAAATGCGTATCGGATCGCGGTTACGGCGTGATGAAAATAACGGCCTATAACCTTGTGAACGAGGCCGTTAACGCTATTCGCGCCAACGAGCCGCCCGAGCATTACAACGATGCCGAGCTTTTAGTTATCGACGACCTTGGGTCTGAACCCATGATGCGCAATTTAACGCGCGAGCAGATTTTTACCATCATTAACGAGCGGGAGGCTTCGGGCCGGCATACGCTCGTCGCTACAAACCTATCGCTTCAGGAGCTTTCCCAAACGTATGGCGAACGCATATTCTCACGCATCGTATCGCCGCGTTTCTGGAGAGTTATCCCACTCTACGGCGAGGACATACGCGTGCGCGGCAACCTGAACAAAAGCCCCATATCAAGCTAATAAAGCCTTATATTGTAAAAATCACTATCAAGAAAAGCGGCTGCTTAATACGGACGGTGAAAAAGCGATTTATGGTAAATGAGATAACCGCTTTTGTAACATGGGATTTTGAAAATAGATAACGATTAAATGAATTACTCGATGGGGAACGCGCCATCATGATGAGTAAACACGGAATATGCTATGAACCTGAAGCTTGAAAAGGAGCTATAAAAACAGGAGCCTTTGCGGATAACTGCGCAGAGGCAAGAAGCGTTCCATATATTCAAAAGCGCAAAATGAATATACCGATTAGCCTAAAGATGAAAATAGATTTAAATCGTATGAGAGCCTTAAACAACATGAGTAGAGATGAAAAAACGACTCAATATGCCGACGATCGGCGATAAGGCTGCGTGAATACCGTAGTTGTATGAAAAAGCGGCTTTATTCTTGGATTAACGCTTAACGGCCCACGAGTAACAAGAAGCGCAATCGCCCCATGAAGCCTGAAAAAAGTGGTCGCACCATTTTTTGTAACATAAAGCCGCGGATGCATTTGCATCCGCGGCCCAGCCTGTCAAAAAAACCGGGGTTGGCTCGGAGCCGCAACCCCATAGGCTTTCAACCGAACCTGACGACATGTGCGTAAGGTTCGGAATGCCTTGCGCAGCAAGGGTTTCTTTGCACGGGGCGCTGACCGCGCCAATGTGCAAGCGCTCCGTGTTAACTCGAAAAATGTGGCGCAGCCACTTTTTCGACACAGTGAGCCGCGGATGCATTTGCATCCGCGGCCATAAACTCAACGCGATAATATGTTATCTGCGCCTTTTTCTTATAACAACGCCCGCGGCTCCGCTTAACAGCAGAAACCCTCCGGTAATTGCCAGCGCCATGCCGCCGCTCTGCGGAGGATCATCCGGCTCCGGAGTGGGGGTAGGCAGCTCCGGCGTTGGAGTGGGCAGCTCCGGCGTGGGGGTAGGCTGCTCCGGAGTGGGAGTAGGCTGCTCCGGCGTGGGGGTTACGCCAGCCTCGTACATGGCCGTAATGGTTCGCGCTTCCGTTATGTTCAGGTAATCCCCGTCCCAGCCTGCAAATTGATAACCGATATGGATTGGCGGTTCAGGCGGAATCGCGTCCTCGCCGCTAACAACCGGTTGAACCTCAATGATATCCCCGGTAAGCCCGTCGATAAAGGTTACGTCAAATACCTCCGGCTGATGCGTCTCGGCCTTAACGAACAGGCCGACAACCTCCGTGCCGTTTGGGGCGCCGATGTAATCGATTATGGCGTTATCACCGGTAAGCGGATCGATAGCCACAAGATAACCCTCGCCGTCATACGTGCATGCAGCCCAGTAAACCGTATCATCCTCCGGCGAATAGGTCATGGACTGGTAATACAGCTCGCTTATAAAGCCGTTGACGTCGCTGAGGGCTTCAACGTTTCCGTCAATATCGTGCAGCATAATCGCGTCGTTAAGATAGTTGGCGGATATAAACCGGCCGTTTCCAATACAGGCCAGCCCAAGCGGCCAGAATTCCTCGCCATCCTCCCAGTTGTCCAGCTGATGCAGCTCGGTGAGGGCTCCATTGTCGAGGCTGACCCTTGTAAGGAAAATCGCGTCCGTATTGAGATCAAGCGGCAGCCCGAAGTCGGATCCGCCGTGCGCCAGCGCCCTGTTGTCCGCGGGAGGGTTCCCGTAAACCAGCGCGTAAAGCGCGCCCGTTTCACGGTCAAAAGCCATATCGTCAACCAAATAACCGCCGTTGCTTCCAATGCGCTCGACGCCCCATGTTTCGGGGTCTATTGCATAAAAAGCACCCTCCTCGTCAAACGCGTAGACCGTTCCATACGCGTAATCCGCCGCCACGAACATGATATCGCCATCGAAGAGACGTTGGACGGTGCTGAGGGGATCGGAGGAATTAAATGAGATCCAGCCGTAATTATCCGCATCCTCGCTCAGGTCGCGCAGGCTGTATCCGAACAGCTCGACGCCTTCTGGAGGCTCGGCGGATTCATATGTGATTTCGGAACGGTCCCTTACGCGCATACGCGGGATATTGCCTCCGCTTGGGTTTTCAATTTCAACCGTAATTGAGCCAATGCCCACGGATTTTACACTGTCGCCAACTTTTATCGCGTCTAGGCCGGTATAAGCGCTCATGATGTAGCCGTCGATAAACACGTTCGCCACGCCCGTTTCATCCTCAACCAGTATGGTCTCGAGCGCGCCGTCCGAGCTGTATCCAAGGCTCTTGACCATACCGCGAACGCATAGCAGATTGCCCGTATTATTCGGGGACATAGCCTCAGCGGCGGTTACAAGCGCGGGGGATACGGGAGTAACAGCCGGATCCACGACCTCAATGCTGCTTACCGCGAGCTGACGCTCCCCGTTGTAGGAGCTTGTAACGCCGGTAACGCGCACCTTCTGGCCGACGCTAAAATCGCCCGATACCGGGAAGAGGTTAACGCCGCGCATCTCATCCTGAATATAGATGCAATCGAAGAACGCGGTATCCTGATCGTAACCGGAAGCGTTGCTCGTTACCACGCCCTCAACTGTGAACCGTACGCCTTCCTCCGCTTCATGCACGGCGGTAATCGGCGATATTTCCGGCTCGGGTTTAAGCATATCGATGATGTTCATCACAATCTGGTAATTGCTGTTCTGCAGCGTGGTGGAATTTTCCACCTCAACGCTTACCTCGAATGTGGAGAAAAACGTTACGCCGCTCACCAGCAGCCAGCCGCCGCCCGAAAGCTCCTCGCTGGCCATCACCACAACCTCGTCCATAGGGACGACGACGGTATCGCTGTCATAATCCGGCGCGTAGGAGCTGGACCCGCCGAAATCATCGGTGAAGTTCGCGCCCCATGTGGTGGAGTAGCCCTTCACAATGGGCGTAACCCCTTCGCCCGTGATTACAGGCGCGCCGTTGTAGCAGCTAAAGGAATTATTTGTGGTTTCAAGCACATCGGTGAGGAAGGGCGAGTCGTAGTTATAGTTGTATTCGCTCGTAAAATATATCCGATACGCCTCGTTGGCCTTCTCAACATTATCAACAACTATTCCGTTCGCAACGCGTGAAGTAGCGCCGGCCGCTTCAAGAATTTCATTGGATATGTTATGCGCCCACTGCTCCTGTTCGGCCGGATTGCCGCGATCGGACTTGGAGCACAGTATGATATTGCCGCCGGAGGCCGCATACCGCGCGATGGCATCGAGCTCGTCGGCGGTATATAGCGAATCGTCAACCGGCGTGCCAAAGCTCTTGAACGGCACGGTCATGACCAAGAGAGCCATATCCTTAATGGAGTCGTAGGTTATCTCCTCGACGTAGTGCGCGCGTATGCCGTTTTGAGCGCACAGCTTGATAAACGCGGAGTCGCTGCCCGGATAATTGCCCGACACATAAAAGTTGGAATGGCCCGCGTCGATGGCGATATCCAAGAGCTCGCCGGGGTCAAGCACATCCATATCGAGGTTATATGTAAATACGTTGGGTATGCCGTTGAGCGTGGCGTTCACCGTTACGTTGAGCCGCTGCGCGCCGATTCTTCTTGGCGTGAAGGCAAAGATTGTTTCAGCCTCGGACATGGACGCGACGGTGAGCGGGTTTTCCACAGTCTCTAAAACCTCGAATTCCCCCTGCCCGATACGGAGGCTGTAAACGATGCTGTCTATTACCAGATCGGACGACTCATAGTTGTACAGGCTGGTGGTAATAGTCATCGCCTCATCCCTCACGGGGATTACCGCATCCGATTCAACGGAGGTAATGCCGACCTTGCTCACCTCGCCCGTCCATACGGGGGCAGTTACGGCGATATCTCCGTCGCCCTGCTCGACCCGAAGGTAATAGTACGAGTAATCGCAGGGAAGCGTTATGTCGAGCACAGCGGAGTTGCTGCTAAATTCCCGAGTATACGCAACCACGCCGCCGTTGACGATGACGGATACCGTCCCGATAACGTCCGAAGCGTCCGGATCGCTGAGCGACGCGTAAATACGCACGGTTTCGGGTGTTTCAGAAATGATGGAGCCCATCAGATTATCGTTCAGGGTATAGTTTATCTCCAGGTTATGGTCTTCGGTCGAGTACATCGCCATATCGCGCATCGCCTGGTAAATACCCTCGCGCGTGAAGTCGTCCGTTATCACTACCGAGCGAGCGGTGTTGGCGTTGCCCCATTTGCCGCGGTGGTTATCCTGGTTGTTCGTGGGCGCGAGATGCCAGCCCTTATCCAGCGCAAGCTGGTAGTACTCATAGCTGGGCCAGTAGGAGGAACCGCCTACAGCGCCCTCGCCGTTTCCGACCTCGATCATGGTCACCTGCGCGTCGATTCCCGGATCCCAATACGCAAAGTCTGAGAAGGTGCCGAACGTGGTTCCCGGGTGGTTGAACATGGAGATGGTCTGGGGGTTCTGCTTGAGCAGCTCGTAATAGGCGCGCATGCCCGCGTCATCCACCTTATTGTTCAATACGCTGTTGTTCCGGCTGACAAAGCCGTCTGTATTAAAGGTGTTCATATGCCCCGGGCCGCCGCTCCAGGTCATTTCATAGCCGTACATGAACACAACGTCGTCGCTGATAGCATCGTATTCGTCGGTGGTGTCCTGGGCCTCCTGCCAAAGCGTGCGCGTGCCGTCGGAGGCAAGCGTGCCCTTCGTCGGGTCGTTAATATCTCCCAAATTTGAGGACGAATCAAAGTAATTGGAATGGTCGGTAACGGCCAAAAAGTCTACGTTCTCGGATTCTGGCAGATTCAGCACATATTCGTATGCGTCGCGAAGCGTTCCGCTGCCGTCAGAATACTGGGCGGTATGCGAGTGAAGCTGGCCGAAATACGCGCTGTATTGCGGTTCGCCGACCGTAAAGCTCCAGTTATAGGAAACGCTGGCCCCGTCCAATCGCGCAACGGTTACGGTATAGGTATGCTTCCCGTCCGCCAGATCCTCGAGCGGCTGATATGAGGCGACGCTGCCCTGCACATCCATCGGAATCATGTTTTCGTCATTCGTGGATGTAAGGAACGCGGTGGGCGCATCGCCGGCGTTTGCGAACTCAACGGAGATTACCGGCCGCTTGTCGTCATAAGTGGCGCTGTTGGGCGCGGGGCTTACGGAAACTATCTGCGGCTGATCCACGATGATTACGCGCGCCTCTAGGCCGGCCTCGTTGCCCTTGGCGTCCCAGGCTTTGAAGGCGAGCAGAATTTCATCATTCCCGGATACGATTTCCTCACCGGGGATAACCGCCTGATACTTGAGGCTGGTGGGGTTTTTCACCATATCGAGCGTTACGGGCGTACCAGCGATGGTATAGGTCATCGTTACGCCTTCGACGCCCACATTGTCGCTTACGTCGATTGCTACCGTGTAATCCCGCCCGACCTCCGCGTCAAGGAATGAAGGGAGCGTAATAACGGGAGGGGCCTCGTCGTTGGTAACCACATAATCGGTTGAACGGCCGACACGCAGCTGATCCGTAGCGTTGAACTTGGACAGGCATGCATACAGGTCCACAACCTCGCCTTCCTCCACGCCGACAGGGTAGGAGGCGGCGCGGTAAATGCTCATGCGCGCGCCGGCTTCATCCGTAATGTAGGTGGCGCCGTCGCTGTTATAAGCGCCGAGCGTGACATTTTTAAGCATCACATACTCGGAAAGCAGGCTGTCCTTTACGGCGAGCATTTCCGAAATGGAAGCGAATTCCTGGGCGGGTATGAGCGGCGCTTCGCCGGGGTGGCTTTCCGTCGCGGTTACGCTCTGCACCTGAGGCACGCCGCCATAAGTGGTTTTGGAGGCCGTAAGTATGACGACGTCCCCTATCTCATAATCGTCAAGCGCATTGTAAACCTGAAGGGCTACGATTTCGCCGTCCACAACATCCTCTAATATGGCGGAGTTGATGGAATCATAGTTGCCATAGCGATAAACCAGCTGGCCGATAACGGTCACGGTATCGCCGTCCGGCGCGCTTATAACCTCGGGGATAGACATCACGCCATCCGGTATTTCGGGAATTGGATCGATAACCGGGGCGGCGGGTGTAACGTCCTTTGCGGACGCGACACGCAGCTGGAAGCCGTTGAAGTTGCCAACAACGGCGATAACATCCACCACATCCCCCTCCGCTATGCCGTCAAGCTCGGGCAACCGGTAGATATTGATGGCGTCGCCGCCCTGGACAAGGGGCGTGTTTCCGGCAGGGTTCAACGCGCCAATCGTGGCGCCGGAGATCTTCACGCGGGTGGATTCAAGCATCCTGTCCCCGTTCTGGCTTGCGATAAGCTCCGCGATATTGACGCTCCTCAAGGGGAGCGCGTTGTTCGAGCTGATAACGGCAATGCCCTCCGGCCCGATATCGGCAAGCTCCAAAAGGCCGTTGTACACGGCAACCCTGCCTGTCGCGCGGACCAAATCGCCCGCGGATGGTATTGCCGCGCCGTCGTTCAGGTACAGGTCAATGCCCGCCGTGCCGTCTTCAATATAAACGTTCCGCCCGTCGGTAAACGTTACTATGCCCTGAACGGTGACGTTTTCCGTACCGGCTTCAAGAGCCCTGGCCACGGATATGGGAATGCTGGGGTTGGCGTTATCCACATAATCGGAGGCGGCGCCGGTGCGCAGCTGGTAGGTTGCGTTAAATTTGGAGAAGCACGCGTAAATATCCACGACGCTCCCCTGCGTAACGCCGTCCGGATATGCGGCCGCACGGTAAATATTTATCGTATTGCCGATAGCGTCCGTAACCGGCGTGCTTCCGGCGGTATTGAGCGTGCCCAGCGTTATCTCGCGCAGCACAACGTATTCGGATAAGTACCTGTCACCGCCCGCAAGCAGCTGCGGTATAGTCAGCTCCTGCGCGGGGAAAGGCTCCTGCTGCGCGTCCACGACTGCCGGCGGGCCGGCGGGCAGTATCTGGTGCACGCCGCCGTAAACGTCAACCTCTCCGGTTACGGTAATCACATCGCCCACGTTGTAGGATGCGTAGTTGTTGTAATCGTAGATCTGCAGGCCGATTATTTCATCGCTGATTAGATCCTGGATAAGGATGCTGTTTCCCGAGAATTTATACGCAACCTGGCCGATTACCGTAACGCCCGTTTCGCCGTCGTTCATGGCGTATACTTCCTTAATGCCGACGGCGCCTTGTGGTATCTCGGCTATCGGATCGTGTTCCGTGGGATCGTCGGGCAGGACGACGGGAGGAGGCGTAGGCGTAGGTTCGGGCGTGGGCTCCGGGGGTTCGGTATCCTCCCGCCAGCCGGTGAGAACCACATCGTCGATACGGCAGGTGCCGGCGGAAGCCACCGTGCCTCCATTGGCGCTGACCGTACCCACGGCTATCAGGCGGATTTTAAGGCTTTGCGCGAAATCAGCATCCTCCGGGATAGAAACGGGGGCGAGCGCCGTCCAGCCGCTGCCGTTGGCCTGCGACGTTTCCGATCCGGGTATATCCAACCATCCGAAACCAACGTTGTATTGGGCTTTCATATCCCGGGGGCCGGTGTTCGACATCCTGTATGAAACGGTAAGCGTCATATCCCTGTACTGAGACGCGTCGACGGTGAAGGCGTAATACTTTTCAGCCGCGTCCGCGCCGTCCCACCCCGTGGTACTCATGGCCTTACCGCTTCCGTTGCCGGCGGGATAGGTAACGGCCTGCCCGCCCTCGCGAGCGATAGCCGCCTGCGCGTTATATTCACTGTCAAATTGAGAAGGCAAATTCGTTTCCTGTTCAAAATCCCATTCAACCGCGTTAACCTCAACGTACTGAGGCTCAGGCTCAGAATCGGAAAGCTTGAACAGCCTGAAATCGGCGTAATATGCCGCGTTGAGGCTGGTCGGCTTATAGGTTCTGAACTTGTTATAGCTGTTGCCGCTGTTGTACGCCAGCGTATACGAGGCGCTCGAAGGCTCCTGAATCCTGAATATTCCAGAGCCGGAATCCGTTATGTTCCAATCAAAGGGCTCGTCCTGCACGTTCAGGAAGTTGCTGGAGCCGGTGCAGTACATGAACTTACCGTTTGCGTCCATCAGCGTGAACGAGCCGCTCACTTCGTTTTTTGTCAGCTGCCATACGGTATTTTCCGGCGGATCGTTCAACACGTTATCCTGCGGCGAAACGGCGCCCGGCGTCAGCGCGTTGGACGATACTTCGCTTGAAACCGCAAGGAAGCCGCCATCCTTTTCAATGGCCAGCACATACTTGCCGTCGGTTAATTCGCTTGCCGACGTTACGCGCTCGTAATTCTCCGGTGAAGCAAGCGAAAAAGCGGGCAGCATGGATAAAACCATGACAAGAACCAACAAAATGGACAAAACCCTGCCATTTGTTTTTTTGCTCATTATTGTTCCTCCATATTGAAAATAATTTATATAATCCGTCAAAAGTATAACCAAAGACGGTTTTATCTGGAATTATATGGGTTATTGTAGCACAAATCGCAGCAGGGATATATAACTAAACGATTAAATTCTGTCATATTTTTGTAAAAAAATCGCCCCCCATCATCCTCCACAAGCGGAACAGCATGGCGGAGCGTGAGGAGCGAAAAGTGACGATTTACATTTTAAACTTGATTATCCGATATAATATTACTCAATACCCAATATTAAAATACCTGCCAAAATGCCACCGATGATCAGGTAATGACTCCGCGAAAGCTTTTCTTTCAATATAATTCTTGAAAGCAATACGGATACCATGCTGTAAGAGGCTATCATCGGCGCGGCCAGCACCGCGCGGTCGGCCATCGCGTAAACATAGGTGAACTGCCCGGCGGTTTCGCAAACCGCGGCAAAGAGTTTATGCTTCTCACGCGGGATATGAATACGCTCTTTGCGGATGAACAACACGTACGCCAGCGCGCCGAGCGCTACGGCCAGGAACGTAAACTCGTATGAGAGGTTAACATCGGTTTCGCTCATAATCCCTTCAAGGTATATCGCGTCCGTAAAAGAGGCCGCCCCGTCGATGAGGCAGTACAAAACAGGAAACAAAATTGCGATTGCGCTGCGTGTGTACTTGCGTTCATCCTGAGCGCCCGATAACGCGCGCTCTCTTCCCGCCCGGCGTTTTTCCATTATTGCGAGGCCCAGTACGCCGGCGCATACCAAGGCCACGGCGCCTAGTTGAAGCCCCGTTGCCTTTTGCCCAAGTATTACGAGGCATAATACGCATGTGATCGCGCCGGAAGAATTGCAGATGGGCGATGATACGGAAAGCTCTATATATCTTAAGCCCACATACCCGAATATCATTGAAAGGATGTATAGGGATGATACGGGCAGGTATCGAATGATATTAATCGGATTGTACGTATAGCCGGTTAGGATAATCTGCGCAGCCGCGTGAACGCCCATGACAAGCCCCACCGCGATAACCAGCTTCCAATGGCTGGACTTATCATCGCTTTTAGACCCCATTTTTGAAAAAAGGTCGGAGCCTCCCCAAGCGAGAATCGTCAAAAGAGAAAACATAAACCACATAAGCAATACCCTTTCCCGGCCCATTTTTATTCGGTTTGGCAGTGGTCGAAACCGGCGCGGCGCGAAATTTGCCGATAATAAACCAACGTGCAAAATTATAGCTTAACGCGCGAGAAAGCTCAATGCTTTTTTAAGGTTTCACGGCTGGCCTGACAAACCGCGCTGGCTGTTTAAACGCGATTAGCTTTATGCTGCTGCGACGGAGGGGTTAGAGCGGCGGCTCTTTTGGCGGCATATGAGACAGCCGCATTAAAAAAACGCGTAAGATCGGGCTCGCAGCCGTCAATCAGCGCAACCTGAATGATGGGCATGGAGCTGTCGGCGCAGCCCGCGCTGCACGCAAGCTCAACGGCTTCGGTTTGTATTGTTTCACTCAAATATAAATGGTTGCTGAAGCGGGAGAGGAAAATATCCTTATGCGTAAGGCATGCGCCGATAATGGGCAGCTTCGCCTTGCGGCATATGTTATACGCGGCCATTGTGCCGGGCATAAGGCCGTTGATAAGGCTGAACAGGATAATCGCCGAAGAGCAGTCCTTAAATGGGACGACAGCTGGTTCGTCGGCCGTTCGGTAAGTCTGCGAACAGAAGCGGTGCTGCGGATACAGCCGGCTTAAATAACCGGATAAAGTCGAGCATCCTGAATTATGGTGCCCCATGATTAAGACTTTCAAGTTAATTCCCTCTTCCTTTCCAGGCTGAAATCGGCGATATTTAATGCGCCGCCCTGTCTTTCACGCCTGTGCCCGGATACCGGACTTCTATCTATATAATAAATAGATAGGCGGGCGCGTGTAAAGCGTTTTATGGTTACAAACAATCGAAAATAATAATTTTAAGTCGAATACCGCCCGGACGGCCGAAGGGAAATATACCGCCAACGAATTATCGTTTTATAAGCCGTGTTGAACAATGTGACAATGTTGCGAAATTGGAGGAAAAGACTTATTTGCGCCGTTGATAAGGGGGGAATCTGTGATAAACTAAGCGTAATATAAAGAGTAGGAGCTGCTTTTTGCTGGAACGCAGGTTAGAGATGAAGCATCATTCACGCGAGTTATATTACCGTTGCCCGCAGGGGGCGTTAAAATGCGGTGAAACGGTTACGCTCCGTTTAAGCATTCCGAACGAATGCGGCTACCCGAGGCTACGCGTTTGGGCGCTGGGCGGCGAAGAAATTTTGGAAGGCAGCCGGGACGGCGGCGCATTCACCTTTGAGTATACCGCGCCGAAAGAGCCATGCCTTGTCTGGTATTATTTCATCGTTGATACGCCTGAGGGCAGGCGATACTACGGCGGACGCACGGGAGAGGGACGCGAGGCGGATTATCCGCCTACCGCCTACCAGATAACGGTTTATCATCCTTCGTTTAAAACGCCGTCCTGGTTCGGCGAGGGTATAATATACCAGATATTCCCCGACAGGTTCAGGCGCGGCGGCGAGCGCGGCGGGCTGGACAGGGTTGAATATCATACAAAGCTCGGCCGGCGCGCGCTTGTTCATGAGGGCTGGGATGAGGATGTGCTCCATACGCCTCTTCCGCAGTGCCGGGATTACGATCCCTGTGATTACTTCGGGGGCGACCTAGAGGGAATTATTGAAAAGCTGCCGTATTTGAAAAGCCTGGGCGTGACGTGCCTGTACCTTAACCCGGTATTTGAGGCCGCCTCGAACCACCGCTACAATACGGCGGATTATAAAAAAATAGATCCCGTTCTCGGCAGCGAGGAAGATTTCAGGCGGCTGAGCGGCGAGTGCCAAAAGCTTGGGATACGCGTTATGCTTGACGGGGTGTTCTCGCATACGGGAGACGACAGCGTATACTTTAACCGATACGGGCGTTACGGAGGCGGCGGCGCGTACCGGGACAGGGGTTCTCCCTATTACTCCTGGTACCGCTTTACGGCCTACCCGGATTCATACCGCTCCTGGTGGGGGTTTGAGACCCTGCCTGAGGTGGACGAATGCGACGAAACGTATCAGAAATTTATCAGCACCGTTCTCAAGTTCTGGCGCGAGCGTGGCGCGTCCGGCTGGCGGCTCGACGTTGCTGACGAATTACCGGATGAGTTTATCGCCATGCTGCGCCGAGAATTGAAGAAGCTGGACGAGAACAGCGTGCTTCTGGGAGAGGTTTGGGAGGAGGCGTCCAACAAACAGGGAGCCCTTGGCAGGCGCAAATATGTGGATGGCTTTGAGCTGGACAGCGTTATGAACTATCCGTTCAGGGACGCCGTTATCGATTTTTTTCTTTTCCGAACGGATGCGGTTGGGCTTAACGAAAGGCTTGCCGCGCTGTGGGAGAATTATCCGCCTCCGTTCTATATGTCCCTCATGAACCTTTTGGGCAGCCATGATTCGGTACGTATTTTGACAGCGTTGGGCGGCGCGCCGCACAGGGACGCGCTCACAAGGGAAGAACAGGCGAAGTTCGAGTTGGATTCGAGCGCCCTTGAACGGGGGAGAAAGCGGGTGATGCTCGCTGCGCTTATACAGATGGCCATGCCGGGCGCGCCGTGCATTTATTACGGCGACGAGGCCGGTATGACCGGTATGGCGGACCCGTTTAACCGGCGGACTTACCCGTGGGGGCGTGAGGATAAAGAGCTTTTAAAGCGTTACAGGCAAATCACAGCCGCCCGTACCCGTAGGGAATCCCTAAGGAAAGGCGATTTTGCGTTCGCGCCGATTGGGGAAGACGTATTTGTTGTCGCCCGCCAGCTCGGACGCGACAGCGTAATAGTCGCCGTCAACCGGTCAAGCGATTCAAAAGAAGCGGCCGTAAGCGCTGACCTGTTCCGGGAAGGGCCTTTCGCGCCGCGGATACGTATAGCCGCGCAATATGAGGATATTTTCTCCGGCGTTCGCCTGCCGGGGGATGGGGGAACGGTGCGCATGGTGCTGCCTCCTTTATCTGGAACCATGCTATTATCATAGGTCGGGTGAGTTATATGATGTATGGCCGTTATGGAAACGATAAGCTCAATCAAACACTGTTAATCACGGTATGCGCGCTGGCGCTGATATCTATTTTCCTGCCCTGGCAGGCAAGAACGGTTATCAGCTTTGTTACAACGGCGGGCATCGCGTTCGCTATCTTCAGGATGTTTTCTAAGAATACGGCGGCGCGCCGCATGGAGCTCAATAAGTATTTAAGCATGGAAAGCCGCGTTCGCGGGTGGTTTTCAAAGCGCGGCAGAGGATTTAAGGAACGGAAGGATTTTAAACACTTTACTTGCCCCCAATGCATGCAAAAGCTGCGCGTGCCAAGGGGGAAAGGCAAGATCCGCATAACGTGTACGAGATGCGGGCACCGGTTTGAAACAAAATCTTGATTGTAGAAACGCCCTTTTGGGCGTAGAATAATAGAGCCAAAAAACAAAGGAGGAACATAAAATGGCGATTGTAAAGACCATGACGATTGAGGAGATTTTAAAAACGGATCAGGGGATTGCTGAAATACTGATGCGCTCCGGCATGCATTGCCTTGGCTGTGTTATGGCGTCAGGCGAGGATCTCGCCCAGGCCTGCGCAGTACATGGTATCGACGCGGACAAACTGGTAAACGAGATTAACGAGTACCTGGATAAACAGTAAGGGGTTCAGTATGAAAAACTATGTTTGTACAGTTTGCGGATATGTTTATAATCCGCATGAAGGCGATCCGGATAACGGCATTATGCCCGGCGTCCCGTTCGATCAGCTTCCTGACGAATGGGTTTGCCCCCTGTGCGGCGTCGGCAAGGAGCTGTTTGAGGAGGATTGATTCTATTTTAAAAAACGCCGGGCGCGGCTGTTTCCGCGCCCGGCGTTGTGACATACAAAATAATAATGAAATACGCGTTTAAGTACAGTCGTTTCAGAACGCGCATCAAGGCCGCGAAAGTTCTTTGCGCTGTTTATTATATGTTTTTTACAAATGAGGGTTCAAAACAGATATATCGCGTCGATTAATTGATTGAGATATAGCCGGCCTTAGCGGGGCGGTTATGGGGATTATGCGGTATACGAGCTTTCTTTTTGGCGTCTCACTTTCGCTTAAACGCTAAATTAAAGCTAAAAATACGGATCTTTATGGTATGAAGAAAAGGATAAGCGTTAAACAGCTTGCTTGGGGAGCCCTTATCGGGGCCATGTACGCGTTCATTACATACGCGGTTTTGCCGCTGTCGTCCGGGCTGATGCAGCTACGCGTGTCTGAGGCGCTGTGCATACTGCCTTATTTCACATTTTCAGCGGTTCCCGGTTTGTTTATTGGCTGCATCATTGGCAATATTCTATGCGCAAGCGCGATATGGGACGTTGTTTTTGGCAGCCTCGCTACGCTGGCCGCGGCATATCTGACATATCTGATGGGGCGCAGGAGAATAAACCGGTTTTTAGCCCCGCTGCCGGCAGTAGTGTTAAACGCGCTGGTTATAGGCGCGTTGCTCAGCTATGTTTACCAAATCGGCGTACCGTTCGCGGTAAGCGCTGTATATGTTGGCGTTGGACAGGCATTGGCGTGCTACGCGCTTGGCATGCCTCTTTTTTTCATTATAAAGCGCTTAAAGAACAAGCTTTTTTAGCTCTTAATTTAAAATAGCTCATGGGGAGATTATGGTATTCCTGTCTTCTCCCGCTCGTCGCTGCGGATGCATAAAGCACTAATTTTATAATCCGCGCACGCCTCGCAAATGCCTCAGGGGGCTATACAGGTACGATACAAAATGGATAAAAAGGAGATTTCGGAACAGTGCAAAACCCGGAATTTTTTTACGCGCGAACCTCCCTAATCAGGCTGGCGCCGGCCGAAGTTCAGGGGTTAAATCAAAAAAGCGCAGGATTTTAGGCAGTTCGTAGAGATGCTAAGAGAAAAGAAACGCTAAAACTCTTTTGTTGAATTCATCGCTTTTTTTCGCGGCGATAAAGTGATCCCCATCGATAATGCACAGCTTGGCATTGGGCAGCGCCCGTGCGATTTCACGCGTATGCGATTCCTTTATCATGTCCTTCGTACCGGCGATAACCAGCGCGGGCATGGCCAGGCGCGATAGCTCGTTTGGCGCGATTTGAGGCTGCGTCGCCATCAAACCGAGCATTTCTTTATTTGCTTTTGCCTTTTTGCTAAACGGTGAGAGCGCTAAGGCTATGCCGTAACCCAACACGATAGGAACCTGTATTGCTGCCTTAACGCCTTTTGGCGATAGGTTCGCGCCGTTGAGCACAAGCCGTTCCACGCGCTCAGGATAGCGCAGCGCAAACAGCAGGGCGACGTTGCCGCCATCCGAAAAGCCGAGCAGGTTGGCCTTATCAATCTTTCTTTCATCCATAAACGCCTTAAGATCCTCCGCGAACCGCACTAAGGTAAACGGCTCCGTACCGCGGCCTGATCGTCCATGCCCGCGGGTATCGAGCGCAAAAACATGAAAGCTGTTTGAGAAAACGGGGATTTGGCTTTTAAAGTAATCTGAGCTCTCTCCGTTACCGTGCAGTAAAATCAACGGGGCGCCTTCGCCGCTTTCAGTATAAAATAAATCCGTTCCCATATCGCTCACTCAGCCCTATCAACGTGCGCACAGATAGCTTCGAAGCTTTCCTTACTGATATCATGCTCCATTTTGCACGCGTCGGCAAAAGCGGTTTCCTCGCTGACGCCCAGCCGCATAAGGAATTTCGCCAGCATTTGATGGCGCTCGTACATCCGCTCCGCAATCTCAAGGCCGGATGCGGTTAAATATATGCAGTTGTCGCTATCCATGGTGATAAAGCCGTTCTCACGGAGCAGCTTGGTGGCGTGGCTCACGCTGGGCTTGGTTACGCGAAGCGCGTTTGCGATATCGACGGAACGCGCGCAGCCGTTTTTCTGCTGCAAGATATGGATGCGCTCAAGATAATTTTCAATGGATTCGTTAATCTGCATCTTCATACCCCTTTGTTTATTGAAACCATGTTAACACCCTCTAACTTTTTTTTCAAGTTCCTAAAAGAATGTGCTTGACAAATATAGTTAGAAGGTATAAACTTCATATGACAAGCAGTTAGATATATCTAACCGATGGGGGTTTAATTTTCAGCGCGCTGCGCTAAAGAGGGGGCGTTTATGATGCCGTTGTTTATGGCAAACACAGGTGAAACAAATTATATTCAAAAGATTACCGGCAGGGACGAGGTTCGCCAGCATTTGGCAGAGCTCGGATTTGTGGTTGGAGAGCGGGTTACGGTCGTCTCCAAAATTGGGGGGAACATGATACTTCAGGTTAAGGACAGCCGCATCGCGCTGGACAGGGGCATGACAAGCCGCATAATGGTATAAAAGAGGAGGATAAAGGTGTGAAAACGTTGCGGGATGTGAAAATTGGGGGAATGGCCAAGGTGGTGAAGCTGCATGGGGAAGGCGCTTTAAAGCGGCGCATCATGGATATGGGCATCACCAAGGGCGTAGAAATTTATGTAAGGAAAGTCGCGCCGTTGGGCGATCCAATGGAGGTTACGGTCCGGGGCTATGAGCTTTCCGTCCGCAAGGGAGACGCGCAGAACATCGAGGTCGAGTGATTTTAGCGGCGGGGCCGCATATTTTTCGGCATTGTAGTTAGAACCATCTAATTAGAGAGGGAGGTAATTATGGGAATTAAGATTGCGCTTGCGGGAAACCCAAACTGCGGCAAAACAACCATGTTCAACAGTCTGACAGGAAGCTCTCAATACGTTGGCAACTGGCCGGGCGTTACGGTGGAAAAGAAAGAGGGCAGGCTCAAAGGCGATAAGGATGTGGTTATTCAGGATCTGCCCGGTATCTATTCGCTGTCGCCATACACGCTCGAAGAAGTGGTGGCACGGGATTATCTGGTTAGTGAAAAGCCGGACGCCATCATTAACATTGTTGATGGGACGAACATTGAGCGAAACCTATACCTTACCACGCAGCTGCTTGAGCTGGGCATTCCCACGGTGATAGCGTTGAATATGATAGACGTGGTACGCAAATCCGGCGATAAAATCGATACAGCCAAGCTCGGCAAGGCGCTGGGCTGCCGCGTTATGGAAACTTCCGCTCTAAAGGGCGAGGGCTCCAGGGATGTGGCGGCGGCCGCCGCAAAGCTTGCGGCCGGCCATACTCCCGGCGAACTGCCCCATGTTTTTTCGGGCAGCGTCGAGCATGCGATAGCGCATATTGAGGAATCCGTTGAGGATAAGGTTGAACGGGCCCTTTTAAGATGGTATGCGGTAAAGCTTTTTGAACGGGATGAAAAGGTTATTGCAGCCCTGGCGCTCGATAAAGGAACGATGGCGCATATTGAGGAGCATATATCGGACTGTGAGCGCGAGCTGGACGACGACGCGGAGAGCATCATCACCAACCAGCGGTACGCATATATCAGCCGGGTGGTGGATTTATGCGTTAAGAAAAAGCATACCGGCGTGAAGCTGAACATATCCGATAAAATTGACCGCATCGTAACCAACCGGTGGCTGGCCCTACCTATTTTCGTATTGGTCATGGCCGCGGTTTACCTGATATCGGTCACGACAATCGGAACGATTGTAACGAATTTTACGAACGATGTTCTTTTTGGCGAATGGATAACCGGCGGCCTGACTTTCCTTTTTGAATCCGCCAATGTCACGCCCTGGCTCAGCAGCCTGGTCGTTGACGGTATCGTTGGCGGCGTGGGCACGGTAATCGGCTTTGTACCGCAGATGCTGATGCTTTTCTTCCTTCTGGCGCTGCTCGAGGATGTGGGGTATATGTCGCGCGTAGCATTTATAATGGACAGGATTTTCAGGAAGTTTGGGCTTTCAGGTAAATCCTTTATCCCCATGCTCATCAGTTCCGGCTGCGGCGTGCCGGGCATTATGGCAAGCAGAACTATAGAAAACCAGCGTGACCGCCGCATGACGGTTATGACCACCACGTTCATTCCATGCGGAGCTAAGATGCCCATTATCGGGCTGTTCGCGGGAGCGATTTTCGGCGGAGCGTGGTGGGTAGCGCCCACGGCCTACTTCATCGGCGTTGCCGCGGTTATCTTAAGCGGCATACTGCTAAAGAAAACCAAGCCCTTTGCGGGCGACCCGGCGCCCTTCGTCATGGAGCTGCCCGCTTACCACGCGCCCTCTATGAAAAATGTTTTGACCAGCACCTGGGAGCGCGGCTGGAGCTTTATCAAGCGCGCAGGAACGGTCATTTTACTTTCGGCTATCGTGCTGTGGTTCCTTCAGGGCTTTGGTGTGGTGGACGGCGTGTTCCAAATGGTTGAAGACAACAACGCGAGCCTTTTGGCAGCAATCGGCAATTTCATCGCACCCATATTCGCGCCGCTTGGCTTTGGCGGATGGAAGGCCGCGGTTGCGACGTTCACCGGCCTTATCGCCAAGGAGAACGTAGTGACCACGTTCGGCGTTCTTTACGGGTTTATGGAGGTCGCCGAGGACGGAATGGAGATCTGGTCGAAGCTGGCGCTCGACTATACCGCCCTTTCCGCATGGAGCTTCATGCTGTTTAACCTCCTGTGCGCGCCTTGCTTCGCGGCGATGGGCGCGATAAAAACCGAGATGAACAGCGCGAGATGGACTTGGGGCGCGATAGGCTATATGTGCGGGTTTGCTTACGCCGTGTCGCTTATCGTATATCAGCTTGGCCTACTGATTTCCGGCGGCGGTTTCACCATTGCCACCGGCGCTGCCTTTGCGGTTTTGGCCGGGCTTTTATACCTTGTGTTCAGAAGGAATCCCTACGAAGCGCGTATGAGTAAAGGAGTGGATACGGCATGCTGAATTGGTTCAATGAAAACTGGGGTTCTCTCGCGGTTGGGCTCGTCGTGCTGGCAATCGTCGCGGCGGTCATAATTAAAATAGTCAGGGATAAAAAGAAACATAAGGGGGGCTGCGCATGCGGCTGTGAGGGCTGCCCCAGCGCGGGGCTGTGTCACAAAAACTGATATGATTATACGGCGCAGGCCTTAGGCCGCGCCGTATGCCGTAAAGGATGCGGTTAAACCATTTTCTTGAGGGTTTTACGAAGCGTTTTAGCCGTTTGTGGGAAACAACGCCCTAAATTGGGAAAGCCTTGCGCTGCAAGGCTTTCGTTTTTTGCGCCCATCGGAAGTGGCGTCCGCCATGGCAGGATAAGCGTACCGGTATATTTTTCTGCAGCAAATATGCACCGCGATAAAATATGAAACCATAATCAGGCAAACCGCCAAATAGAATGCTATAACAGGCAAATAGAGGGATTGGTCGGAGAACACAGCCGACTGCTGCGAGGAAGAAACAGGCGCGCCGTTTATAAAAGGAAAAGCGAACGGCTTATCAAACGGCAAAGAAAAGCCGGCCACAACGTTGCGTGAAAACGGCAGGAAAAGCCTTAAGAGTACGATGGCCCACATGCCCTTCAAAGCCCCTTTTGATAATTTATGGAGGAACAGCCGCCGTATCAAAATAATCATCAATATCAGTATTCCCGCGCGGATTTGCATGGATAACAAGGACATCTTAATCCTCCCACTCCTTCACGATCTTTCGCAGGCGATCAATCTCCTGTTCGGATAAATCGCCTGTTCCTAAAATTGAAGCGACGAGCTTGTCGGCCGCACCGCCATAGAGCTTGTTTATCAGCTCCCGCGTTTCCATCGCCTGCGTTTCTTCCCTGGTGACGAGCGCTTTGCATATAAAATTAGGTTCAATGCGTTCAATCGCGCGCTTATCAATACAGCGCTTTATCAAGGTATATGTGGCTGAACGGCTGTAACCGAATTTTTCTTTGAGCGCTCGGTAAATATCCTTGGCGCTTACCGTACCTCCGTTCCAAATCACATCCATCACTTTCAATTCCGCGTCGTGCAGCTTAATCTCCATCATTTCATCTCCTTCAGGCTACCGGGGTAGCTTCAATGGGGTGGGTAGTCTACCACGGTAGATTGTTGTTGTCAACGTCCAATTTTTGCATTCAAAGCATGCTGCCATAAAAATAGCGTTTACAACGGGAAGCGCGCCGTCACGGAACCTTGATAATCTTTTTTAAAATGGGCAGGAGCATAACGGCCGCCGCGCCGCCCGCAAGCGCGGTAAATAGCTGCTGAACGGAGAACATTCCGCTGATTATGGCCGCTTGGGGCTCCGGTAGATCTAATAGCATGGGAATGGCGAAACAAACTATTCCGAAGTAAAGTACAGCGAATTTAGCAAAAGCGGCGGTAATCGCGGCCGCCGTGTATGCCGCAAATTGTGACTTATTAATTCTTTGGCTGATAAACCGCCATATTATCATTATCGTGATATTGCCCGCGATGATGAAGGGTATTAGTCCCCATAAAGGCCCAATGCCCAAAAGCTTCGCCAAAACCGGCGAAAGGACGGCGATAGTAATTCCGCAGGACAGGCCGCCGAGCATTACGGATAAAATCAGCATGAGATTGACGATAGAGCCTGTAACGAACGTGCCGCCAAGCGGCGCGGTGGCGGCTTGAAGTACAATCAGCAGCGCAAGTAAAACCGCGGTCCTCGTTATCCATAGCGTTTGTGGCTTTTTCTTCATCGTGCCCTCCAAGTTTGTGTTTTATTATGTATTTTAGTACAATATCACAATGAAGTCCGTTGCATATGCAATGAGGTGTTAAATGGATAACCATGCTGTACTTGAGAATACGCCGTTATTTCAGGGCGTCGGCCGTGAAAGGCTTCCCGCGCTCCTAAAATACCTGTCCGCATGGCAAAGAGCGTATGAAAAGGATGAAATGATTCTTTATGAAGGGGATAGCGTTGACCACGTCGGCGTCCTCTTAACCGGCAGCGTTCGCTCCATTAAAACGGATATGACCGGCAAGCAGGTGATAGTAACGCTTGTGGAGCCGGGAGGCTATATCGGGGTTCTTCTGGCCGCAAGCCGGAGGAGGAAAAGCCCGGTTTCCGTTCAGGCGGCCGAGGCGGCGGAGGTTTTATTTATCCCGTTTGACAACATCCTGAACCGTACGGACTGCCCGGAGCACGCGGCTTTGCTTAAGAATTTATTCGACGGCCTTGCAGAAAAAGCGCTTGTGCTTCACGACCGAAACGATTGCCTGATAAAGCCGACAATCCGGGAAAAGGTTCTCACATACCTGTCGATGGAAGCCGCGAGGACGGGTTCGGATTCGTTTGATATCCCGTTTGGCCGCGGCGCGATGGCCGAGTACCTGGATGTGAATAGCAGCGCGCTGTCCCGCGAGTTGTCCTGGATGAAAAGGGACGGCTTGATAGACTTTCAGCGGAATCGTTTCAAGCTGATAAAAAAGTAAGGGGGATTATATAGCGTGGTTTAGGAAGCATAGCGCGATAAAGCGGGATTTAGGTGTTCGTCAAGATTGATAATTTGATAAGGAAATGGTGTTAAGTATTGAATGAAAGCTCTAATTGTGATAGATATTCAAAAGGGGTACATAGAAAAATACGATAAGGATCTGTTAACTCGAGTCAATCAACGTATACAATATGCTGCTGCCCATGAAGAACTCATTATATATGTTAAGAATACCAAAAAGCTCAGAAACGGTGTGCAAACAAATGAATTGGCACAGGACCTGAATGTTTGCTCAGCGTACATCCTGTGCAAAAAAAACGCCAGCGCGTTTTCCAATGATGAATTACTTAATATACTTAGGCAAGAACAAGTTACTGAAGTTGAGATTATTGGGGTTGACGGTAATTCTTGTATAGCGAATAGTGCTGCGGACGCAAAAAAACATGGATATAAAGTAGTATTACCATGTCAATGTATTGGAGTACAAAATAGACAACGATTTGAAAAAAGCAAACATTATTTAAGGGAAAAAGGGATAATGTTAATTTAAAACAATTGCAGCGGAACAATGTATGACCGTTGCCGCTTTAGCTGCCTGCGGAACATTGTACGCTCCCTTGCGGAGAACCTGATTAATAGGAGCCGCCATATTAATAGGAGCCGCCATATGCTACGTATTTACCGGCCCTCAGCAAGCATCAGCCCAGCTTCCTCTAAAAATCGCTAGGATTATTCTTCCGCATACTCTGGTAACAAAAAACATACAATATACGCATTACTGTTAATTTTGCAAAAGATTTCATGCCTGAAAGCTTAAAACGCCTTGTTTTAGCGTTCAGCGCATAGTATAATTTTCAAAAGCGGATATTTTCAGGAGTCAGCCCTGAGATTAAACGTATCGAAAGGAGATTTCCATGAAAGAGTATATCGAGTCCCTGGGTATTATCGCTCCCAAAACCGTATACCATAATTTGTCGCCGGCGCAACTGACTGAAAAAGCGCTGGAGCGTGGAGAGGGCCTGCTGGCCGACACCGGCGCGTTGGTCGTTACCACAGGTAAATATACCGGCCGATCGCCCGATGATAGATATATTGTAGATACGCCATCCATTCACGATGATATAGACTGGAGCCTAGTAAACGCGCCGATATGCGGGGAGCGGTTTCATGCCATATACAACCGCATGACGGCATACCTTCAGGGCCGTGATATATTTGTTTTTGACGGCTTCGCGGGAGCGGATGAAGATTACCATCTGCCCGTACGGGTTATAAACGAGCTTGCGAGCCAAAACCTGTTCATCCACCAACTTCTTATCAGGCCGGATGAAGAGGAGCTTAAAGCTTTTGAACCCGGGTTCACCATCATCGCCGCCCCCGGCTTTAAATGCATACCCGAGGTGGACGGCGTTAACTCGGAGGCGGCCATAATCGTGAACCTATCCGAGCGCATGGTGATTATCGCCGGCAGCCAGTACGCGGGTGAAATAAAGAAATCCATTTTCTCCGTAATGAACTATCTATTGCCAAAGCAGGGCGTATTCTCCATGCATTGCTCCGCCAATATCGGTAAGGCGGGGGACACGGCGCTGTTTTTCGGCTTGTCCGGCACAGGAAAAACTACTCTTTCAGCGGATCCCGACAGAATGCTTATTGGAGACGACGAGCATGGCTGGAGCGATACGGGCGTTTTTAACATAGAGGGGGGCTGCTATGCCAAATGCATCAACCTTTCACGGGAGAATGAACCGCAGATATGGGATGCTATCCGATTTGGCGCGTTAGTTGAAAACGTGGCGATTCATCCTCAAACGCGGACGCTCGATTTTGCGGACAGCGGCTTAACGGAGAATACGCGCGCGGGGTACCCCGTGCAGTTCATCCCCAACTGCGCCATTCCCGGCGTGGGCGGTCACCCCAAAACGGTGGTATTCCTTACCGCCGACGCGTTCGGCGTGCTGCCCCCCGTGGCTAAACTGGATAAAAATATGGCGATGTATCATTTCGTATCCGGTTACACCTCCAAGTTGGCCGGTACAGAGCGCGGCATAGTGGAGCCGCAGACCACCTTCTCCACCTGTTTCGCCGCGCCTTTTTTGCCGCTTCATCCGTACGTTTACGCCAAGATGCTCGGAGAAAAGATCGATAAGCACCAATCAAACGTATATCTTATTAACACCGGCTGGTCCGGCGGCCCGTATGGAGTTGGTAAACGCATGAGCATCAAGTATACGCGCGCAATGGTAACGGCCGCGCTTAACGGGGAATTGGAGAAGGGAGAATATTACCTTGATCCGGTATTTAACGTATATGTCCCGACCGCTTGCCCCGGCGTACCGCCCGAGGTGCTCAATCCGAGGGCCGTTTGGCAGGATAAGGAGGCTTACGACAGGCAGGCGAGGGATTTAGCCGGGCGCTTCGTTAAGAATTTTATGAAATACGGCAATATGCCCGCCGAAATCGTTAATGCGGGGCCAAAAGCGTAATTCAAAGCTATTGTGACTTCAGGGGATACGGGCCGAGGCCCGTATCCTCAGTGTGTCGAAAAAGTGGCTGCGCCACGTTTTTCGAGTTAACACGGAGCGCT
>UQWD01000004.1 GCA_900544555.1 uncultured Eubacteriales bacterium | reverse complement strand
TCTCATTATATCGGGTATGTGAGGGAACCCGAAGCGTACGTGGAGCTGAGCGAATTTTTAAGGCAGTTCAGGTTTGGATCCACTTGGGAAACGGAACCGAACGAGAGATATGTGTTTGAACCATCACCAGGGCAATTAACAACACCCTTATGGCGGGCGCAAGCACATCAAAAGCCCTTGGAGCGCGATATTTTTCAAATATGCGAGGTAAACCCCGGATCCTATTATCACAATACACCGCTGCCGGGTATGGAGCGGGAATCGGGCTTTACTATCAAAGTCAGGCGCTTGATGAAAAATCCAGAATACACTGAGGATAACGGCGAGCTTTATTACATAGCAAGCGATAAGGTGGAGCGCTTAGCGTGCAGTGAAAGCATAATTTACTACCTCAACGGTTACGGTATAACAAGCTATTCTTATCCAACATTCACCGAAGTTGATAGCTTTGAAGATTATATACAGGTGGATTTGGACAGGGAGATAGAGGGTAAAAAGGAAAAGGGACAGCCTAAGAGGATATACGAAATCTACTATGCGGATTACGAAGCGGTATGCCTTCAAGAGTGTCAGGATATGGACGAGGGGTTTATAGGAGGCTTTGAGTAAAAACCGCGTTATCAGCTTTAATAACATTCTGAGTTTACTGAATTGTAAAATGGGTAAAGAGTAGGATATAACAGGAGCAAACGAAACATGAAACACACGCTTATATTCAGTCTGATTCTCGTAATTTTGCTTTGCGCCGGGTGCGGCGCGCCGGCAGCGACGGAAACTATGAAGCAGACGCGGCCCGCCCCGCCAACCCAAACGGCTGAGCCGACGCCGGCCGCAACGCCTGAACCGGAGGAGAAGTTATCTCATTATATCGGGTATGTGAGGGAACCCGAAGCGTACGTGGAGCTGAGCGAATATTTAAGGCAGTTCATGTTTGGTATATCGGGGGAAACGGAACCGAACGAGAAGTTTGTATTTGAAGCAATGCCAAGCCATTTAACATATCGGTTATCGCGTGCTAATGCGCACCAGAAACCAATAGAACGAGGATTCTTTCAAATATGCGCGGTAAAAATAGAACCCTATAATCCTGATAAACCGCTGCCGGGTACAGAACGGAGTATTAAGCGACCGCTGTGAACAGAACCCGGCGGGTCAGTCAAGGACAAATGAATGGCGATGACAGCCCCGCTCGCTTTCGCTGACAGATACTCTGGACAAAAAACCATTTATGAGCTGGTGATCTTTGAGAACGTGTAATAAATTAATTCGGCTCAACAACTATGCCCGTTTTCTCATCAGCCGCGTTAGCTGGTTTACACACGAACTTTTCCGGGAATTACGTATGAAACGGGCGCTGCCCTTTTTGCTCCCACCATGCAAGATTAGGCAGTATGCAACCCCGCAGGGCATGCATCCCGACTTCTATGCGACAGCATAGCCAGCCGCCATTTCGCTGTATTTTCCCACAATCAGTACTGTTTTAAGGAAAACAAGTGATTTTTTTACTTAATAGCACGCTCATATTAAGCCTCGTTTTCTGACGCATCAGGTTGCGTTAATTAACATTTTTATACTCCTTTGCATATAAATGCTTTTCATTAACTAAACGCCGAAAGGACAAGATATAAGCAAGGAAGTCTGAAAGGAGTGAAAGGATGAGAGCATCAACCATTATTACCGGTATAACGGGGCTTGCAGCGGGAATGGCTATCGCTACTGTGGCGGTAACCTCCATGTATCCCGACGTATCCAGGCGCATGATGCGCGACAGCAGGCGCGCGATAAAGAATGGAAGGCGCATGGTAAACCGCATCGGCGGTATGTTTTCCTGAAAAAGTTCAAAGTTTCGCCTTGGCCCGTATATGAACGGGCCAATTGTTTATTTGTAATCAACCGCCAGATGACGTATAATGAAGTTATCCTAAAAAATGGAGGTGAGCGGGTATGGCTGACAATACGAACAATACGGTGCAATTTCAAATCCCTAGGGACAAGCATACGGCGAGGGAAGTATTGCTTAGGGTATATGACGCGATGCGGGAAAAGGGCTACGACCCGGTCGACCAAATTGTCGGGTATCTTATTTCCGGCGATCCAACCTATATCACCAGCTATAACAACGCCCGGTATCTGATAAAGCTGTTGGAAAGGGATGAACTGCTTGAAGAGCTTGTCCGCTTTTATGTGAACGCGAATATGCCGGATAGCCAAAACGAGCAATTTTAAACTTTGATAAAAGTGCTTCTTAATTTGAAGCTCATTGCGCCGCGCTTTTGTTTTTGGCGCGACGATCCGTCCGGCGAATGACGGAGTATTGGCCGGCCGCCCGTTTATTCTAATACAGGAATGAGGAGACGAATGAAAAGGTTGTTGGCGTTGGATGTAGGGGATAAACGGATAGGTTTCGCCGTTAGCGACGAGCTTGGTATAACAGCGCAGGGCGTTGAAACGTTTACGCGCACAGGCAGCCAAAGGAAGGACGTCTCGCACGTGGTCGAACTGGCGAACAGGTATAAACCTGTAAAGCTGATTTTTGGCATGCCCAGAAATATGGACGGAAGCTATGGGTTTCAATCTGAGAAGGTGCGTGCGTTTGCGGAGGCTGTTTTGAAAAAGCTGGACGCCGAATACGATTTTTATGATGAACGCCTTACCACCGTATCCGCTAAGCGCGTTTTATGCAAGGCGGAGCTTAATTGGAAAGAGCAGCGAAAGATTGTGGATAAGCTAGCGGCTGTTATCATACTTCAGGGTTATATGGACAGCCATCCAAACGGTTAATAAATTTTAGAAAGGCGGATGAACGATTGAACGACGAGGGTTATTTTGGCAAAGTGGTTACTCTGCTGGATGAGGAAAATAAAGAGGTTCGTTTTGAACATATTCTGACCTTTATGCATGAAGGGGAGCGGTATGTTGCGCTGACGGAAGAGAACAGCGTGGAAGAGGCCGAGGTAATCATTCTAAAAATCGAGGAGCGTGAAGGGGAGGACGTTTATGTCTCTGTTGACGATGAGGGGCGGCTTGAGGCCGCTTTTGATACCTTTATTGAAATGATGGACGAGTTAGAGCAGGAAGATGAAAATCCCGATTAATCTGGGGATTTGTATTGCTAAGCTGCTTATGCTGTGATATAATCCCCTAGACATAACGCACCCGCGTGGACTTGCCGGATCGTGCCCTTGAGGTTTCCGGCGGGATTGATGCGCGGGGAGGAAAAACGAAGGAGGTAGAATTATGTCAGTCATCTCTATGAAACAATTGTTGGAAGCGGGCGTGCATTTTGGGCACCAGACCCGCCGTTGGAACCCCAAGATGAAAGAGTATATCTTTACCGAGCGCAATGGTATTTATATCATTGATTTGCAAAAGACGGTAAAGAAGGTTGAAGAAGCGTATTATTTTATTCGCGATCTGGCGATGGATGGGCAAACCGTACTGTTTGTGGGCACGAAAAAGCAGGCGCAGGAATCGATTGAGCAGGAAGCAAAGCGCTGCGAAATGTATTTTGTGAATCAGCGTTGGCTTGGCGGAATGCTTACGAACTTTAAGACCATCCAAAGCCGCATAGGCCGTTTACGCAAGATTGAAAAGATGGAAGCCGACGGCGATTTTGAGCTGCTGCCTAAAAAAGAAGTAATTAAGCTTAAGGCTGAGCAGGATAAGCTTGAAAAGAACCTTGGCGGGATAAAGGATATGAAACGCCTTCCCGGCGCGCTGTTCATCGTCGACCCTCGCAAGGAGCACATTGCGGTAATGGAAGCGCGTTCGCTGGGCATCCCCGTGGTAGCTATCGTCGATACCAACTGCGACCCGGACGAAGCTGATTACGTTATTCCCGGTAACGACGACGCAATTCGCGCGGTGAAACTGATTGCGGCTAAATTGGCGGACGCTGTGCTTGAAGGCAGACAGGGTGAGCAGATGGTCGAGGATGAATCTGAAGCGGCGCCTATTACGGAGGAAGACGATTTTTAATCGGCGAGGCGGCGTTTAATAGCGCCGTCTATGATAACGTATTTTATCGGGACGCAAACGCCGCCCGCCATACACGCGCGGCTCAGCGTCCCGAAACATGATAAAGCAGCAGAAGGATAATGACACAGGAGGGATAAATATGTTTACTGCCAAAGATGTGATGACGTTGCGTGAAATGAGCGGCGCAGGTATGATGGATTGCAAAAAGGCATTGACAGAATGCGACGGCGATATGGAGAAAGCGATGAACTATCTTCGAGAGAAAAGCCTTGCGGCCAGTGCGAAGAAAGCGGCCCGCATCGCCGCCGAGGGGATCGTAGATTCCTACATCCATATGGGCGGAAAAATCGGCGTTATTGTAGAGGTAAACTGCGAAACCGATTTTGTCGCCAAGACCGATGCGTTTAAGGCGCTCGTGCATGACGTAGCAATGCATATCGCCGCCGCAAAACCGACTTACGTAAGTAAGGAAGAAGTCGATCAAACGGAAATAGAAAAAGAAAAAGAAATACTCCGCGCGCAGGCGCAGAATGAGCCTAAACCCAAGCCCGCTCAGATTATTGAGAAGATGGTCGAGGGGCGCATTGAGAAGTACTATAAAGAGGTTTGCCTTATGGAGCAGCCTTTTGTTAAGAATCCGGATCAGACAATCGCACAAATGATCAACGAAGCCGTTGCCAAAATCGGAGAAAAAATTACCATTCGCCGTTTTGTCCGCTATGAAATGGGCGAAGGGCTTCAAAAACGCCAGGATAACTTTGCGGAAGAAGTTATGAGCCAGATGAAGGCGTAATTGTTGTTGTAGCTCTATACCGAAAAACAACACGAGCTGCAATCAAAAAACAGCATAAAACACGAAGCGCGGGACGACAGGTTCCCGCGCTTTTTCTTTGCTTAAGGGAGGGCGCGAAAGGCTCTATAATGCGCATAAAATCAGCATTTTATGCTAAACAAGGGCTGGGCGGATTTGCGGTAGTATTCGATAAATATCCCGGAAGAGGCAAGGAAAAAAAACGGTTGTTTTTGGGTGCAGCAACGGTCGTTTTTGGATTGTAGCATAAAATTATGGTGAATTTAGATTATCTCTTTAGAAGTTCTTATATGTCGGTATAGCCCATATTCTCGGGCTTTCCCGGCATTTTAGATATAGGGAGAAGTTCTTATATACCCTCATAACCTTTTAGGTTTTCCCTCTCAAAACGTAGTAAAAAAGTAGTAAATTGGTATGCGGCTATGCAATCAGCCGTTCCATTTCAGCCTTTGCGGAAGTGAATGTTGCGTGTGCGTAATAGTTTAGCGTCATGGTGATGTTGGAATGTTTCATGATATACTGTAACGCTTTCAGGCTCATGCCCGCATTGGCTAAGTTGGTGCAGAACGTATGGCGTAAGGTGTGCGGCGTCATTACTTTGGGTAAGGCTTCCTCATGGCATTTATTAAACTTCTTCGCAAGCCCACGGAACATATTATCATAATTGGTCGCCGTTTTCGGGCAGCCGTCCCGGTTAAGGAAAAAAATTGCTGTACCTGTCAATGGTAATCTGCTTCGTTCCCTTGCGGTTCTTCAACACGCGCCTTAACGCTTCATACACTTTTTCACTCATTGGAATTTGTCTGATACCGCTCTGCGTTTTGGGCTTCTCTATGTAGTAGCCTGTTTCTGCACTCCGTAAAAGCTGGTGGTCTACATTGATTACCCGGTTTTCAAAGTCAAGGTCGGTTTTAGTCAGCCCGCAGAGTTCACAAATCCTAAGCTCCGTCCCAGCAGTATGATAACCTTGTCACGGTATTTCTGGTAGACGCTATCACTTTGCATAAAGGATAAAAGGCTTTCTTCCTGTTCCGCTGTGAGGGGTACTTTTGGCTCCGTGTCGTCCTCGATCACGGTGTTTAGCTGGAAGTCAAAGGGGTTCTTCCTTGTACAGTCGTCCTGTATCGCTGTGTAAAATGCAGCTTTTAGAGAACGCTTGTCGTTGCTTATGGTCTTGTAGGAGGTTCCCTTTTCTTTCATGCGCAACGCCCATTCCCTCGCGTCGGACAGTTTCACGCTGTCAATGGGGCAGGAACTAGTTTATCCGCTTCTAACAGCTTCATCAGCCGCCCCTGTGTGGTGTTGTACCGAGCATTTCCATGGTAGCGGGTCTGCTTTGTGTAAAGCTCGCAGACGGTCATTTTCTTTCAGATTGTTTCTATTCCGTCGTCACCGTTACTATCGAAAGTTTATGATGCTTGCGCAGAAAAGAACATGCGGCGGCTTTGAATCTTCAAAACCGCCGCATAAGGAATTATTTTGTGCATGGAAAATTGGTCTGCCCAGCAGCGGTTTTTTTCTTTACTGCCGCTGGGCAGACATTTCAATGTATTATGCTGATTGTACTTTTTTCTCAAAGGAAAGCCCGCTAAAGAAGATGATCGCCGCACCGCTTCCCAGCAACAGCAGGACTTGATAAACGCTGATGCCATTTGAAGCAGATTTGAAGATTGTACCAATATTCTCTATCTGCAAAGCGCAATACCAGCAAAACGATACCAAAAATCCGACGATTGTATTCCTTGACGCCGCGCTTGTAAAAAGCCCGATAAATCCCAGCGTCATAGCTGCCGCCAGTGTCCGGAGCATGTAGATACCCATGGGGAAGGAGCATCCCTCCATACGCATATATCCCTCAAAAGCGAGAATGAGCGCAGCCGTGCAGATCAGGGAAAGCCCGATTCTCAGCACAGCGATAATCCGGTATGGAAAGGGCCGTAAGGCGATAATCGCATCCATACCGGCCTCCTGCTCCGGCTTTAGCAGCGGCACAAACATGGGAAGACCGATCAGCGCCACCATTCGTTCCAGAAGGTCTGCGGATTTTACGCTGTCCAGGCTGGAAGTTCCGTAGATCAGCGGAATCACCAACAGAAGTAGAATTGACGGAAAAAGTGTCTGCTTAAAGTTCAGACGTAAGTTTGAACGTGTGATGGTGAGCAGATTTCTGGCGTCCAAAGGTCAGCCCTCCTTTCCGCTTTCTGCTGTACACGAGGACGGCCAAGCCCACAAGCGCAAGGGCAGCAAGGGAAATGGCAATCCTGTTTGCCGCCAGCATTTGAATATCCTCCATCATCCGTCCATAACCCTTCAAGGTATTGTGGCGGATAATGAGGTCAAACAGACCGTAGTTCCCACCGGCCAGCTTATCGACGGTTGGCCTGCTGATCAGCCAAATCAAGCCGCTCAGCAAAATGGCCGTATAGTTTTCCAGCAGCGCCGTAACCAACAGGCTGATCGCCATAACAAGCAGAACCGTGGGCAATACCCACGCCAGGGTGTACTTGACGAAGGCCAACGCATCCGCCTGTACACCGATACTGCCGCAGTACTGCATCAGCACAACCAGGGATTTGACCGGCAGAATGAGGATGGGGAGCATGGTCATACAGACTGCGGCGGCGTATCGGGTGCAGATCAGCTTTGCGCTTGAAATCGTCCTTGGGTAAGTCAAGCCCTGCATTCTGCGGCGCTTATCCCGCAGCATCAGGTCTACGATCACAAATGCAGGGAGGATCAGCGCCACAAGGGAAATGCTGTCGCAGTAGTACCGGGCAAAGGCACCGGTTACCCGGTCGCCCTCGTAGAACTCCCGGTGCTGCTGTTCTGTGATGGGTTTATCCTCCATGTCGTTCCCGAAATAGTACAGGGTCAGCATCGTCCAGCTAAAATAGGAGTTGCGCCCAATTAGCTTGTTGACTTCTTCCATGATCTCTTTGAATCGTTCAAATGACACCTGTATTTCAAAACCGTCATTTGACTGTGACGGTGCTTCGTGAGATGCCCCATCACTGGGAACATATTGCCAGTCGTCCGGCTCCGCGACAAACTGCCCATTCTCATTGGTACTCCCTTTGCCCGGCTCCAGAATATAAGCATCGCCGCCGGAGATTGGAACGTCACCGATACTCGTATCGCCTGCCTCGTCTGTTGCGCCAGTCAATGCTTGTTCACTAAGCCCGGTCAGTTCCATCAGGTATTCCAAAATCACTGTCTGTTCCTGCGGGGACATGGTTTTCTCTTTGACATAGCCAAATGGGTAATACTCATAGCGGTTACTGCGATAATTTCTTATCAGACGGTTTGTAGCCCCCATCATCATGGCGTGTTCCATCGCTTCATCGCTGCTGCGATCCTCTGCATAGCTGCCGTTTGAAGCGATATAGAAAACCGAAGCGGGGTCGTCGGTACGCCGAAGTTCACTCTCCACAGCAGGCTCATATTGAAAGACGCTGACAGCCAGCAACGCCAGAACAAACACCCAATACAAGATGCTCTTGGCTATCTTTTTACACTCCATTCCAAACAGACGCATCATTTTTTCACCCCCTGCTCCAAATGACGCAGCATTTCCATGTAGCCGTCCTCCACCGTGGCCTCACAGGGGACGGGGTTGCCGACAGCAGGCACACCTTCATGGAGTACACGGATTTTCACATCTGCCAGATGGCCTTGACTGGACAGGACGCAGTATTGATTATGAATAGATGCCTGCCTGCTCTTGGGAACAGTCAACTCATAGACCTTTCCCGCCGCCGTCTGCGCCAAATCCTCCACTGTTCCAGTGAATAGCAGTTTCCCGGCGTCCAGAACAGCCACCTTTTCACAGACTGTTTCAATATCGCTGACAATATGCGAGGACACGATCACAATACGGTTGCTGGAAAACTCGTTCAGCAGAGCATAGAAGCGAAGCCGCTCCTGCGGGTCAAGGCCAACCGTCGGCTCGTCGGCAATCAACACTTGCGGGTCATGGAGCAGAGCTTGAGCAATACCCAACCGCCGCTTCATACCCCCGGACAGCTTTCGTACCTTTTTCCCTCTGTCCTCCCACAGATTTACCCGCTGCAACAGGACGGGGATGCGCTGGCGCTGTACCTCTGCCGGAAGATTAGACAGCGCGGCCAGATAGCGCATGATCTCCAACACCGACATATCCGGGTACAGCGAAAATTCCTGCGGCAGATAGCCAATGAGGGGCCGGATTTTCCGGGTATCTTCCAGCGGAATTTCGTTGAATGTAACTGTGCCGGAGGTCGGTTCCCGCAGGGTGGACAATATCTGCATCAGCGTTGTTTTCCCTGCTCCGTTGCGTCCCAGCAGGCCGAACATACCGTTTTCAATGGTGAGGGAAATGTTGTCCAGGGCTGCTTTTTGCCCATAGCTTTTTTTAAGGGCTTGGATTTGTATTTCCATAAGAAAAACTCTCCTTTCGAGTTGATAAGGAGAGTTTAATCAAGAAAAGTCTACATTCCGTCACAATGGAGAAACTTCTTCAATTTTGAGTTTTACGGTAACTTTTGCTCCGCCCTCCGGCGCATTGTCAAGGGAAATCGTGCCACCATGTTTTTCTGTTAAAATCTTGCAAATTGTCAGGCCAATGCCGAAATGCTCCTTTTCTTTCTTCCTTTTGTAGAAATGATTGACCGCTTCGGCTCGGTCTTGTGCTGAAAACCCTTTCCCATCGTCCGTTACAGTAATTATAAAAAAGGGTTGTGAATAAGAGAAATCCAGATCAATTTGCGATTGGCAGTACCGCAGGGCATTGGAAACGATATTTTCTACGATACGAAACACAGCGGCGGGCGCGATAGATACCGTCTGCTCCGGCAACTGTTCAGAGATATTGATTTTTGCTTGGTGTTGCTCGGATAGGATAGAAAGCTGGGTCTGCATTTCTTTCATCAGGTCTGGAAGCGCAATTTTCTTGTACTCCAAGCTCATATCCTCCAAGGATTGTACCTCATGGACTGAATTGGTGTAATCCTCTAATCTGCTGGCCGCTTGATGAATATATCCGGCAATCTCCCGTGTCCCATCCTCCGTAAGTACGTCCTTGCCGATATTTCTATCCAGGTATTCACTGTACCCTTTTATGACAGTGATCGGTGTCCGTAGATCGTGGGAAATGCTGGCGTTGATCTTCTTCCGTTCGTCCACTAAGGCCCACATTCGACGGTTATTGTCCAGCAGCTCTCGCCGCATCTTATCAAATGCCTCGCAAAGCTGGCCCAATTCATCCTGCTTTTGATAACGCACAGAAAAAGATAAATCGTTGTCCACAATATGGACAATACCCTGTTTCAGCGCGTCCAGCGGCTTTTTCAGCTTGATGCGATAGAACACAGAACTGGCACAAGCAATGCCTGCAAAGGAGAAAACAACAGGCAGGAGAACGATTAGAATTTGAGCGGCCTTAAATGCCGTCACTTCGCTCTCTGTAAACTCATCTGCTTCATTGTCGGTAATCCCGCCCTTCCCTTCCAAAGTGTAACTGCCATCTTCCGCTGGATTGATCACGGCAGGTTGCATAATAAATGCGTGGGATAGCAAAATCTGATCTCGTATTGTAGAACAAACCTGTACAGAAACAGCGGATAAAATAATTACGATAACCGCAGTAATCGCAACGATCAAAAAGAATGTTTTTTTGATAGAGAGATTTTTTAGTTTGTCCATCTATATCCGCACCCCCAAACGGTTTCGATATAGTTTTTACTGGTTACTTTCGCCAGCTTTGCGCGTATTCTGCGGATATACTCTTTGAGTATGTCGCTGCTCCCCTCGGCATCATAGCCCCAAAGCCGCTCATAAATCCGCTCCCGGTCAAAAACCTGTCCGGCGTTGAGCGACAGAAATTCGATAATGTCAAACTCCTTTTTAGAAAAAGAAATCAATTCCTCGTTGTAGTACACACAGCGCCCCACATAATCAATGAACAGGTCGCCAAACATTCTTTTATTTCCGCCGTGTCGTGTGCGGTTTTCTCTCCGAAGATGGGCTTTCACGCGCGCTGTCAATTCGTCCAAACTGAACGGTTTTGTGATGTAATCGTCCCCGCCAGCCCGCAGCCCAACAATTTTATCCTGTTCGGTAATGCGGGAGGTTAGGAAGATAATGGGACAGTCAATGTGACCCCGTACCTTTTTGCAAAACTCCAACCCGTCAACCTCTGGCATATTGATGTCCAGCAGGATTAGGTCAGGTGCATGGGACAGCATTTGAGCGGCTTCCTCTGCGTCAGACGCGGTATAAACGAGATAGCCCTCAGTCTGAAAGTGCAGCTTGATAAGGTTGCAGATTGCGGCTTCATCGTCAACTAATAAGAGTTTAGGTATCATTTTAGGTTCCTTTCCATTGTGCGGGACAAAGGTTGTATTGTTCAAGTTATCAGAGAAAAGTCTACAAATGGTCAGATTTATCGCTTTTTTTCCGCCTATCGCTGGGCTTTTCCGCGTCCTTTGGTATCAGCCACACGAAGCTAAACTTTGAAACACTCGGTATGCGTTTTTCCTCGCACAGCTTTTGCACACGTCTTTCTGAAATACCCCACTTGTCCGCTGCCTCAGCACAAGACATATATTCCATTGCGCACCCGCCCTTTCTTTTCCCGTTTTCAATATCATTATATACGGGGCGCCGAACAATAGCAAGTCTAAAAAATGAATTATTCTAACCAGTATAGGGAACGTATTTTATGCTAAATAAGGGCTTGGCGGATTTGCGGAAGTATTCGATATCAGAGTAGAGAATTCCAGTAAAATAACTTATCCAAGAAAGTGGAAAATGACTAAGACTAGTAACATATCTGTCGATCGCGAAGCTCTTAGTTTCAAAATTCTTTCAAACCTCAAGACGATAGGTGTTGAAAAGAATATAAAATTGTAATATAATAAATATACACTGTTATAATGGTAAATATTGTAAAGGTGAAATCCGTAATAGGTATGGGTAATGAGGTTAACAGCCTGCCTATGAAAAAAACGCATTGTAATTAAAGGGGGTGTTATATTAAAGCGTGGCATGGGTTAAAAGCCCAAATTTATACTAAGCATTTACAAAAGGAAGGGTATGGGGGGAGATTAAAGAGAAGAACAGTTGCAGCAGTTCTTTTACTGCTAATGTGTGTTATCGCGGTAACAGCATCAGCGGAGAGCATCTACGCAAGAACCTTACAGACGCCGGTTGAACCATCAATTATAGAAGAAGTAATCAGTTTACGCGGTGAGTATGAAAAGCATTACAAAATGAGCGACGGGAGCTATATGGCCTTTGCATATGAGGAACCCGTCCATCATATTAAAGACGGCCAATGGCACGAAATCGATAATACTTTGAACAGCGTACAGATGTACAATGGATCAAAGCGGATTCAGAATACAGATGGCTTGATGAACGTCAGCTTTTCACAAGACATGGGCGGGGAACTAGTAAGCCTTGAGAATAGCGACGGACAGGAAATTTCATGGAATTTATACGGATTAAACGGACAGGCGAACAACTTTTCGGCGTCGGCTTCGCAGAAAGTCGAGTTTAACAAACAAGCTCATGTCGAGGTTGCCGATTTAAACGCGGCGGATGATTCTGACGAAGCAATGGTTAACGCGGATAAGAGCGTATCGCAATTGCTGTACCAAAATGCGATAACACAGGCTATCAATGTGGAATACACCGTGCTGCCCACCCGAGTTAAAGAAGCGATTATTTTAAACACACGGCCGACGGTTAGCCGGTTTGTAATGGATATTACGGCTGAAAACCTGAGTGCGAGATTACTGGATAACCGCCAGATAGAGTTTTATGACGGCGACAAGGTGGCGTTTGTCATCTGGGCGCCATATATGTATGACGCCGCCGGGGAATTGTCTGAGGATATCATGATTTCACTCGATGGGGAAAACGGCAAGTATACGGTAACGTTACAGCCGAACGAGGAATGGCTTAACGCTTCCGACAGGGTGTATCCAATCGTCATCGACCCGGACGTCAGTACAAGCCAGGATCAGGCGAACGGAATCGATAACTCGGTTGAAGAAGGGAGCGGGGTCATAACCCATACGCTGGACAGGCTGTACGCGGGAAAGAGAAGCGGTAAAATAAGAAGGGCATATCAGAAGTTCAAGAACATGCCGACGATACCCTCTTCCGCCACGATTAACTCCGCAACGCAGACGCTCTATGTTACCAGCGGAACGTCCACGGGAAACAGCATCAACGTATATAAGGTTGACAAGGATTGGAATTCGACCAGTATCACCTGGGCGAATAAGCCCTCCGCAAGCACCGCCATACAAACGGGCGTAGGGCATAACAGCCTGACGAAATACTCGATTAATATGAAATCCGCCGTTCAGTCCTGGTACAGCGGAAGCACAACCGGAAAGAACAAGAATTATGGAATCATGATAAGGTACGCCAATGAATCCATCAATGATTTCAATACGGTGTATTCAGCGGATTTCGCCACGACGTCAAAACGGCCTCAGCTAAAAATTAATTATACCGCCTCCGGCGGAGGAACGAACCCTACGCCTACGCCATCTGGTTCCACCGCTCCGGGATACAACCTTGTTAATAATGAGGTGTATTATATAAAAAATAAATTTAGCGGACAGTATTTAACAGTAAGCGGAACGAATGTCGTTCAGAAAAAATTCAGCGGTTCAACATCCCAGAGATGGCGACTACAAAGCATAGGGGGCGGTGAGTGCAAAATTTATAGCATGTCAAACACTGGCTATGTTTTAAACGTCCTTGATAATAGCTCTTCGAACGGCAAAAATATAAGGATTTTACAGAACTCTAATGTAACGGGGAGCAAATTTAAGATAATGTTCAACAGCGACAATGTTACACACAGAATCGCCAGTAAAAGCAGCAGCTTTTCAAGCGCCGTAGCTGTAGAGGGCGCGAGCTGTTCTGAAAATGCAAATGTGATACAATGGCAGTATAATAAATCGGCCAATGACGAGTGGATTTTTGAGCCGAGGTCAAATTTCTCTGCGCTGCTTGCAAGGCAATATGCGCATTCGTTAGCGAAATCTCAAATAACGACATACCCAAGGTTTGACTCCGATTGCGCGAACTTTGTTTCGCAATGTATGCTGGCGGGGGGCGTCCATTTTCAGGATCAATGGTATATCTACAAGAAAAACAACAACCGGCCAGACCCCTCGGACGCTGAGGTGCATTTATCATGGGAGTTTGGAAAAATAGGATCGTATCTTGGCTTTGGAGGAAGCAGCCCTTGGTTCAGCGCGAGGCAATTTAATAACTTCTGGAAGAACAGGGTACATACCGAAACATACAGCGCAGCATATGTAAGGGATAATCAGCAGGAGATATATGAAAGACCATTCCAGCGCGGCGATGTGATTCAAACGCTGACAAAGGATGGAGAGCCGATACACACGGTTTTTATTTGCTGCATTGGATCATACAATGGCAAACCGGATTATAACCTTTCATATCATTCAAATGATACGAAAGATAAGCCTTTGGGTGAGTTTGTGAGGAAGGGATCAAGTAGCATATATCTTCGTTTCTTTAAAATGAGATAAAATAAGGAGGAAATCATGAAAAAGCAACTAAAGATAATACTTTCCTGCGCGCTGGCGGGTATTGCGGTTTTAATTGGCGTGTATTTTGGCTTGGGAAATACCTCCTCGGCTGATATACTGAATGTGGAGGATAAGCCTAAACAAACTTTGAACGGCGTTTTAAACGCGAACGGCGAATACACAAACATCGACGACATCATGAGGGAGAAGCAGGAGTATGCCGACTGGCTGGAACAAAACCCTCAGCCGGAAACAACAATGTCGCCAGAGGATGAGGCGGAACTTGAGGCATTGTTTGCTCGGTTAGAGGCATTACAAGAACAGGACAAGCAAAGTGATCGTGACGCACTGAACATCTATAAGAGATACACGGGAAATGCCGTAATGGAGTTGCCGCTAAATAGGGCTGATGAACTCGAACTGATGAGAAGCATGCTGGATTTGCTTGACGACCGAATTCTAACCTATGATGAGTTTGATACCATGTTTCGGTACTTTCTCAGGCGTATAGACAGAATCAGAGAAAACGATCCTGAGTTTGAAGATGAAATGGATGTTGTATTTGTCCCGCTGGTCGATTATTATGATTATGTCTATATCCCGGACGGACGCGAGTAAACTGAGGAGGTTTAGAGAATGAATTTATCGAAAAAAGGTTTGATTATCGTAATCTCGTTGGCGTTAATCATTGCGGCGGCGGTGGGCGCGTATTTCGCTTTCTTCCACAACCCTGTGATTGAGGAGTTCGTTTTTGAAACCGTGCCGGGAGAGAGAAAAGTTATCCCGCTGCCGGAAAGAACTAGGCATGAAGTTGACGGGTTTTATATAACATTTTTTGTTTCCGACTTGAGCGCAGAGGAAATCATAGAGTTTTACGACGATTATGTAAGCGACTTTAAGAAGGTGATGAACGATAAGCAACATTCGGATCAAATCTATTTTTATGACGAGGCGCAGCAAATTGTAATCAAGTATGATATTTTTAGGGAAGACGATGACGGTACGTGTGAGTTCTCCATTGCATATGATGATTTCAGTGAAAACTGGAGGATTATGAAAGGCTAACGATACCAATGTTGATTTAGGGGGAGCAAAGCTCCCCTTAAATCAGCAGAAAGATATACAGCGGTAGCTGCTTGGAAAGGCAAACCAACTTGACAATATTGGGCTAAGCTTTTACAGTTAGGTAGGCTGGGATACTGCCAAACAATAGTTGCTTAATCTTAATATAATCGGGGATCATGAAGGGGAGCGCATGTATGAAAAGATGGTTAGTTATCGAACTCGTATTATTGCTGAGTATAATTACGGTTGGTTGCACCTCAAAGAGTCTGCCGTTTACGGAAACGGTTACAGTTGACTATGGCAACTGGAGCGATATAGGCACTATTGAAGATGGCAAACTGTTAGAATTGACGATCCAGAGGATGTTGCTTCGCTGGTAGAGATATTCTCGGGCATGAAGAGCGATATCGGTAGTGATTGTGGTTATTACATATATCGAATCACCTTTGAGGGAAACGCTAAAAAGGAGATATCTTATCCAGCCGGGGACAACTGTGACACGGCATTAAATGATAATGGGAAGTTTTTTTGCATGGGTGATGTTAACAAAGATATGCTCGCGTCCTTGCTTAGTAAATATGATATTCCAATGCCAAGTTCAACTAATTAAATCCAGTGCTGAGATTAAATATGGGAGATTGTTGCTCGCCTGCTGATTATTGTAATTATGCTTATATCCCGGACGGACGCGAGTAAACTGAGGAGGTTTAGAGAATGAAGGTATCGAAAAAGGGTTTGATTATCGTAATCACGCTGGTGTTGATCATGGCTGCGGCGGTGGGCGCGTATTTCGCTTTCATCCACAATCCCGTGATTGAGGAGTTTGTTTTTGAGACGGTATCGGGGGAGAGAAAAATTATCCCGCTGCCGGAAAGAACGAGGCACGATAAAGACGCGTATTATATAACATATTTTGTTTCCGACCTGAGCGCCGATGAGATTCTTGCATTTTATGACGATTATGTCAAGGATTTTAAGAAAGCTGTAGACTATGATCACGCGCCCACTCAAACCTATTATTATGACGAGGCGCAGCAGATTGTGTTCAAGTATGCTATTTTCCCTGAAAGTAGCAATAGATGCGTGTTTTCCATTTCATATGAGGAGTTCAGTGATTACTGGAGAATTCTGAAAGGCTAACTATACCAATGTTGAATTAGGGTAGAAGGGCGTGCAAACGCCCTCACAGTGCGTCGAAAAAGTGGCTGCGCCACGTTTTTCGAGTTAACACCCAGCGCTTGCACATTGGCGCGGTCAGCGCCCCGTGCAAAGAAACGCTTGCCGCGCAAGGCATTCTGAATCTGACGCACATGCCGTCAGATTCGGTTGAAAGCCTATGTGGGTTGCGGCTTCGACCCGACCCCGGGGTATTTTGACAGGGCTGGAGGGGCGTATGCACGCCCCCATTTTTTTACCCAGCTACTTAGCCCACTTGCCGCCCAGCGCGGTAACGGTATACTTACCCGCGACGCCGTCTACCTTCAAGCCCTTGCTCTTTTGAAAATCCATAACCGCAGCATAGGTCTTAGACCAGAAATTGCCGTCCACACTTAAGCTGTCGCCCACACTGTTCAACAGCCTTATTTGATAAAATCCCGGAAGAGGCAATGAAAAAAAAGCTGTTTTTGGGTGCAGCATCGGTCGTTTTTGGATTGTAGCATAATTGTTGTTATAGCTCTACACCGAAAAACAACTCGAGCTGTAATCAAAAAACAGCATAAAACACGGAGCGCGGGACGACAGGTTCCCGCGCTTTATCTTTGCTTAAGGGAGGGCGCGAAAGGCTCTATAATGTGCATAAAATATGCTAAATAAGGGCTGGGTGGATTTGTTGAATTTGGAGGAGTATCCGAAATTATGAAAAACGGTCGTTTTGGGATTTCGGCATAACAGCAAAGATGAACGCTAAAAAATTTATTCACTCAGCGTTTGCCCGTCTATTTCGCTGCTCATTAATGGTGCGATAAAACGCCATATAGCTATTGCACATCTTACTTACATATTGTATTATATACATAAAATGGAAGAAAGGAGGTTAGCGTCATGCTCCGTATCTATGATAAACGCTATGACCATGCACATACTCGAATTTTGGTGTTGCATCTTGATTGTGTAGAGATTTAGGAAATAGTATGAAGGGAAAGGAGCGGCGCCTATAATCGTAATTAAGAATGTTCTATCCATACATTTGTCAGGAAGAGTTTTCTTTGGTTAGATGTGCGAAGGCATATTGATATTAACTTTAATCATTCCAGGTGCAACTATGGACTTACAAAATTATTATGGAGGTAAAATCTGTGAAACACGATATACCGAAAAGGTTACTTGCTGTTCTGCTATCAGCCTTTATTCTCGTGGGGCCTGCGCAGGCGCTGGCGTCACAAGGCGGAGAAGACACGCATGATGCGTCCCACACGCATAACTTTGTGTTCTACGCCAACAGCTACACCTATATTGAGGGCGATTCTAAATACCACTTGAGGGGCGTACAGCCTTTCTATCGATGCGTATGCGGTGAAATGAAGTATGGACAGATAACTTGGACGGATCAGGAGCACACAATGAGTTCCTGGAAGTACAATCGCAACAACTATCACTCTGGAGCTTATCACTATATTCAGCATGAAAGATCGTGCCTATACTGCAGGTACACTGAGCGTATATGGGAATCATATCGATGCCCGGGGCCTGGAAGCTGTATTTTGCCCGAGTCTTTAAGGCATGAAATGATATAATATTTTTGTTATCCAGCACAGGCGCACTTCGGGGCGCTTGTGCTGGAATGAATTGTATGGGGTGACAGCCAATGGCAATCCTGTTTTATCTAAAAAAGCGAATAAGGAGATCCTTTTTCAAAGGTTTGGTTTTAGCATTGCTCCTTGGCGTGCTATGCTGGTTTGCGAGTATATACGATAGCTCTATGAAGGATAAACTCCAGGAAATAGAGAACGCGTACGATAGTATACCCGTAACCGTTGTGGTCTCCAATATAGAAGGCACGCAAACGGACGGGCTTGATATACCGGACTATCTAGTGAATTATTTTATTTCGGAACAATATACATTTGGCGGCGAGCGTCAGGACGTTGCTTTTTCTTCCTATCTATCCGATGTGATTTTAAAGAGTACGCTTTATTACACCCCCCAGACGCCAATGGATGACCCTGTTTCTTCAGACCATATAACGAAACGAAAGCTGGTGGGGGTAACAGCGCTTGAAGCGGTGAGGGTGGATCCATCTATCGGGTTTTCAATCGACTGGTTCGATGGCTACGACGCTTCCGTACTGCGCACGCAAGAGAGGGTTTGCCTCGTTTCCTCTGAAACGCTGCGCAAAATATCGCCGGGCGAGGACGGACAGTACCTAATAGCTCTTACGGTACAGGTTTCGCCCGCCAGCACAAAGGATACCGGCCTGGAGTTAACGGTAGTAGGCTGTTATGCCGGAGAGGCGCCGGACATCCTGTGCCCATGGGCGGTTGCGGCGCAGACGCAGCAGGTTTTGGGCGGGTACTACGTTAACAATGGTTATTATCCCGGGCCCATATCGGCGGACAGTATGAGCGCGACGATACGGGACAATCGGGAACTCGGGGCCTTTCGAGAACTGCTTTCCCGGCACTTTGCGCAGGTGGATCCCTCTGGCCGTATTCAAGAGATTACTGGCTCGCCAGTTTTGACGCATCACCCGTTCGCGGCGACGATTCACGACGAGACATTACGCGGCGTACTCTCGGAGCTTCAAAAAAACCTGAGGATGCTTGAGCGCCTGCTGCCGTTATTGACGCTTCTACAGGCGGCAATCAGTTTTATCGTGTCGGCGCTCTATATTCATAACCGAAAGCAAGAATTGGCTGTCGCGCGCGCATTGGGTACTAGTAAAGCGGAAATATTGGCAATGGTAAGCCTGGAACAGGGGCTATGGATATTGCTTGGCGGCTTTTTCTGTATACTTGCGGCGCGCCTCATGTCCCTATACGCATTGCCATACAGCATTATTTTAGTAATATTGACGGCGTCGCTTTTGGGCGCGGCGCTTTCAAGCGTTATTTACAGTGACCGCAATAGAATCAGGCGGATGAAAGAGGAGGATTGATCTTGTCATGCTACTTTCCGCTCAAAACGTTAAGCGCTCTTATCATGCTAAATACCAGCGCGTACAGGCCGTTCGCAATATGAGCCGTGAACTGAAACCCGGAAAGCTTAGCGCCGTCACCGGTGAAAGCGGAAGAGGGAAGACCACGCTGCTTTCTCTGCTCGCCGGACTTGAGCTGTCTGAAACAGGCAGCGTTCTTCTTGATGGTGAAAGCCTTTGCGAAATGAACATTGACCGGTATGGCAAAAGCCATTGCGCAGTCATTTACAGGCACTTTAATCTGTTCCCGCTGTTGAGCGTGAAGGATAAGCTGCCGTTAAATAGGAGAAGCAAAACGCGGGCTCTCGCATGCGCGAAAAAGACGCTGGGACGCTTTGGGCAGAGCGAAGCATACTCGAAGCGTTTGCCCGACATGCTTTCACGCGGCGAACAGCAGCGGGCGGTAATTACCCGAGCGCCGGCCGCCGCAGCAAAGCTAAAATTAGCGGACGAACCTACAGGGAACCTTGCCGCGGAAAACATGAGAAGCATTGTGGAACGGCTGTTTACGCTTGCCTATAGCCAAGGCTTGTGTATTTTGACGGCGACACATAACCCGGATACAGCGGGCGAAGGCGGACCAAGTGTTGAGCATGAACAGCGGGCGCATTGCGGAGGTACGGTATGAATGTTGTTAAACAGCTCCTTCGGCAGCCGCTAAGAACCATTGCGGCTTGCCTAGCCTTAAGCGCGGCCAGCGTGTTCCTCTGCCTCAGCTTCGGCGTGTTCCAGTCCGCAAGGGCGACGGCTGACAGAATCGAGGAGAACTTTGTAACCCTTGCGCTCCCTACCAGTGAAACCGAACGGGTTGAAGTGGATACGGGCAACGGCCTTACCATGTTTTTTGAAAGGAGCGTCATCACAGGCGAACAGTGGGAATTTATTGAAGGCCTGCCGGAATCCAGTTTAGCTGTTAAAGGCGCGTACAGGCAAAGCTACTCCAGCGCTTACAGCCCCGCTTTTTCTACGGCGCTCAGCGCAAAGGAGCCGGGAAGATACCGCATACAGCTAGACGCCCCCTATACGGATGCGGCGTTTGCCGTAACGATCACGGATATCGGGGAGACAGGCTCTTTCCCAGACGGATCCGCGATATTGGTAAACGTTACCGCTTCAATCGATCAAACGATTCTGCTTCATCCAGGATATGAACCGCGGGATAGTTTGTGGCTTCGCTGCACGTTCAATTCGCAGGAGGAAATGGACGCGGCAAAATTGGAGGTCGGAGGGCGATATCTTGTGTACGGGGGGAATTACTCCGATGATGACTTAGAGCTGCGCACAAGCATTGCTGAAATTGCCGGCATCAGCCTAAAAGATATCAGTTGGGATAACGTGAGCTATGATCCGGAGGATTTAATCGAACTACCCGAGGGGCTTGAAGGCGACAACGAGCCTATTGTCGCCGTTTATATGGAGGGGGATGGCGAGGATGGCAGCGTGAGCATGACGCAGAACAGCCTGGACATGATCGGAAGAGCGGGACTTCGTGTTGCGTCTGAGGATTCGCGCTTTTTGACCGCATTAAACCCAACATCGGAATTTCCGGCAGAGGCAATCTCCGTACCGTCAATAGCGCCGCTGGCGGAGAAGGATGCGCAGGCTTTCTTATCATCACAGGAGGGTGAGAAATGGCTGGAGTCGTTCGAACAGGCGCGGACGCGCTGGCAGTGTGTCCCCGTGCTTGGTACGGATTACCTGGAGAGCATGTATCTGTTCCAGCAGCGGGACGCCTTTGTCATTGACGGGCGCGCCTTTACATTGGAAGAATATGAAAGCGGCGCCCAGGTATGCGTTCTTCCGGAAGCATTGGCCCTGTCCAGCGGGCTCACGGTAGGGGATCGCATAGAGCTTTCCTGGTACGATGGCGCGACTGAAATGAATTTAGCCGTTCAAAGCAGTAATTTGACGGCGCAGGTCTATTCGCAGGCGATGGGGTTTTCGGAAGACGCCAGGAGCTTTGAGGTTATCGGCGTCTACCGGCAATCCAACCTATGGGAGGATTTTGCCTTTGCTTTTACGCCTAATACTGTTTTTGTACCGAACAAATCCATTACTGCGCCGACCATAACGGGAAACACCGGCGTATTTTATACACTTGTGCTGAAAAATGGCAGCGTTGACGAAGTCCGCGCCCTGCTAGCTGAGCGTGGCTATCCAGAGGATCTGCTCCTGTATTTTGATAACGGCTATACAGAGTTCCAAGGTACGCTTAAGAGCTTTCAAGAGAGCGCTGTTCGTACCTTAATCGCTTCTATTCTGACATGGCTGGTTGTTTTGGCAGGTTATCTTGCGCTGTTTGTACGGCGGCAGCAAAGAATCGCGCGGCTGATGTTGTCGCTTGGCGCTAATAGGTCTAACGCGCTCGGGTTTGTTTTCAGTATATCGATTATACCCGCGGCCTTTGCGTCGATATTGGGCGGAGTTTGCGGCAGCCTTTGGCTGAGATCCGTATTGCAGCGGTTGTTTAGCGCTGCCGGCGATGCGTTGGCCGACGCGTTCAGCGCCGGTTCTGCTGTGTTCAATACGCAGTTGGTAGAGCAAAGTTTGGTTTTCGTGCCATGGTACTGTGTTTTCATGGCGGCAATGCAACTGCTTTTGTACGGAGCGGTACTCTTTGTGTATGCGCGCCGCATTTCCCGAACCACCAGTCTTATGCGCTTGAGCGGGGCGGAGTGATTATCGATAAATGAATTCTTGCTGCTTGTCGGCTTAACAAAATTGAAAGCCGACCTACTAGGATATTAAATAGAAAGGACCGCGGACATAAGGTAAATGTTTCGGTTCTTTTTTTGTTGGTGAATCGTACATCAAAGTATGGTTTTGTTTCAACTGATAGGTACTTACTCGCTCTTTTCATTTCTTTTCTTGAAGAATATGCAGGCGAAAGCGCTCAGTAAAAATACACCAATGCATGCGGATGGTATTTTAACAAATAAGCAGCGCCTTAATTAATAGCGTTGCTTATTTTTGACCAGTCAATCGATACAAAATTCAGTGGATAGATCATTGTGTGCATAACGATTTCTAGCGTTTAAAGCTTGCGTTAAGGAATGACATATTACCCTTGCGAATATTAGAATTACTTTAAACTGATCCAATGATACTGATTCTTTGGGATTAGGCTCAAGGAATCGCATGACGGAATTTCTCTTATCCAGCATAGCTGTTCTATACCTCATTGCCTACGTTTTCTTATTTTCTATCTATACCGGCCTTTTACGGCAGCGGTCTTGAAAAGGTTGAGCCCATTTGCTATAATATCTCAAGTCCTGTATGCGTTAGCTTTGCACCCAATTTACACTAGAGCTGCAATTCAGCATAAGACATAAAGCGCAGGACATCAGCTTCCTGTGCTATTCCTTATCGCAAAAGCAAGCGCAAGCACGTAAATGTGTTGGATAGGGATAATATTCATGGGAAAGAATGTACTGACTAAATACGCAAAACGGAGGAGTCGCTATGAATAAGACGGTTATTTGTGCGTATAAAAGCAGTCTTTTTTGATTATAACATGACGATATAAAGGAACATCCTCATACGCGGTGTTCCTTTTGTAAGGGATTCTTGCCCGAATATGGAAGGAGGAAGTGATGAAGTTAAAATTTAAACGCATTGTTTTAAAGATCAGCGGCGAGGCTTTAGGCGCGTCTGCCAATCCTATCGATTTTGAACTGGTGGAAAGAGCGGCTAGCCAAATCGCACAGCTGCAAAAATCCGGCGTTGAAGTTGGGATTGTGCTGGGCGGAGGAAATATCTGGAGGGGACGCTCATCAGGGGATATGGAACGAAACCGGGCCGACCATATGGGCATGCTGGCCACGGTAATCAATTCGCTTGCCATGCAGGATGCCCTTGAGAGGCTGGGTGCTCCATGCCGGTTGCTTTCATCCGTTCAAATGCAGCGCGTTTGCGATACGTTCAGCGCTCGCGCGGCGCAGGCCGCGCTTGACGAAGGGAAAATCGCTATTTTCGCGGGAGGGTCGGGCAGCCCCTTTGTAACTACGGATACGGCGGCAGCCCTTCGCGCGGCGGAAGTGCATGCCGACGCGCTGTTTCTTGCTAAGAATGTAGACGCCGTGTATTCAGCGGATCCAAGGGTTGACGCAAACGCCGTTCGGTACAGCCGTTTATCCTACGACGACGTTGTTCAAAACAACCTAAAAGCGACGGATCTGACGGCGATAACATTCTGCCGAGAGCAGGCGATACCCATTATATTGTTCTCCATGCATGACGAAAAAAGCATTATCAGCGCGGCGATGGGGGCAAATGTCGGCACGATTATTGATTAACGGAGGTAAGTCGCAAACAAAAGCCTTGTTAATCCTGGTAATATCAATTAAAATATTCCTAGTATTCCTTAATTATAGCGAGAAGGAGGCATTGATATGGATATTATTGATTCCGCAAAAGATAAGATGGGGAAAACCATTTCCGTTTTAAAAAGAGATCTGAGCGGCTTGCGTGCCGGACGTGCGAACGCCCAACTGCTAGACCGTATTACTGTTGATTATTATGGAACGCAGACGCCTTTAAACCAGATGGCCAACATTTCATCGCCGGAGCCGCGCATGCTGCTCATATCGCTTTTTGATCCGAGCATGCTTAAAGAAGCGGAAAAGGCGATACAAAAATCGGATTTGGGTATTAACCCATCCAACGACGGAAAGATTATACGCCTGATTTTCCCTGAGCTTACGTCTGAACGCCGCAAGGATTTGGTTAAGACGGTTAAGAAAAAAGGCGAGGAGGCGAAGGTCGCAATTCGTTCTATCCGCCGCGACGCGAATGAGCAGATAAAGAAACAGCGTAAGGACAGCGAAATTACGGAGGACGATCAGAAGCGCATAGAAGAACAGATTCAAAAATTAACGGATCAGACCATAAAGGATATAGATGCCATACTGATTGATAAGGAAAAGGAGATCATGGAGGTTTGATCGAAGTATTGGGCATGCCTCTTGAAGGCGCGGCCGCTCTGCTTGAGCAGGAGGGCCTGATTGTACGTTGCTTAGAGGTTTCAAGCCGAAAGGGCGTACAGGGCGGGGAAGCGCGCGTGATTCGGCAGCGGATGCTTGAGGGGAAGGATGTTGAGCTGACGTTTTCACGGTTTATAACTTTCCCCGGGTGCGAGTCCGACGGGCATAAAGCTCAATAAGAGCGCATGAATTTGGGGAGCACGCCTTCATCAGCGCTCCGGGTAATTCGGCGAAACTATACTCAGAATGTTCCGTCCGTGTATCCCGTATAGGAAAAAAGCTGATTTAACCGGTCCAACTTACGCACGCACGCATGCCGGTGATTCGTAGCGGTATAACTGCGTGCTTGCGTTTTGCTGGTTAAGCTGCGCTTTTACTTCAATAAAGCCGCGTTAGTTCCGCTCAATTAGTTTTAGTGGCTTTTCATATGGTAACGTTGGGCTAAAAGGGCGGAAATGGAGGAATATGAAAAAATTATCCGATAAGCAGATAAGGGATTTAGGGCTTGAGACCGGGAAACTGCCAAAACATGTAGGCATTATTATGGATGGAAACGGCCGATGGGCCGCAAACCGCTCGATGATGCGCATGCTGGGGCACAGGGCGGGCATGGAACGCCTGCGCGGGCTGATACGCCTTACTTCCGACCTCGGGATAGAGGCCCTTTCGCTGTACGCTTTCTCTACGGAAAACTGGCGCAGGCCCAAGGCGGAGGTGGGCGCTTTGTTTGAATTACTGCTTGAATACTTTACGCGCGAGCTCGACGAGTTGCACGCGAATAAGGTATGCATAAGAATACTCGGCGATACGTCGCCTATGCCGCGTAATATTCGCGGCGCGCTGGCGGAGGCGATGAACAGGACAATGAGCAACCCCGGCTTGAAGCTCAATATCGCGCTAAATTATGGGAGCAGGTCCGAGCTGGCGTATGCGGCGCGAAACTTAGCGGAACAGGTTGCGGCCGGGGGCTTGAAACCATCCGCCGTTACCGAGGATGAACTAAGCCGCGCCCTGTATACCGGGGGGCTGCCGGATCTGGATCTGGTTATACGCACGGGCGGGGAGAAACGATTATCAAACTTTATGCTCTATCAGGCGGCTTACGCCGAGCTGCTGTTTTCGGATACGTATTTTCCCGATTTTTCAAACGAAGAGTATATACAGGCGTTAAGGGAGTTTCAGCGCAGAATCCGGCGATATGGGGCGCTGGCGTAGTAACTGGAGGTAGCCATGCTGACAAGGATTATCGTAGGTTTGCTGCTTGCCGGGGTTCTGGCGCTGGTGTTATTTGCGGGCGGGTTGCTGCAATGCGTTGTTTTTTCATTGGCGACGTTAATAAGCGTATACGAGATGCGGTGTATTTTCCGCGCTAAGGGCTGGAAACCGTTTGCAATACCATCATATATATTCGCCGCGGGTTATTACGCTTTTAATCATTATCTTGGTACGTATTCCATGCTTTTACTTTTAGTATTTTGCGTGGGCGCTACCATTACGGAACGCGTTATAAGCAAGAAAAGAAATACGGAAGATGTTCTGGCGGGATTGTCGCTGTACATCTATCCGTTATCATTCTATATACTGTTTATGCTGGCTAGCGACCTTCCAAGCTTCAGTCTGGGCAGGGTCGCTTTGCTGATGACATGCGCCGGCCCGCTGATGGGCGATACGGTCGCTTACTTCATAGGCGTATTATGGGGCAAGCGAAAGCTCTGCCCCCATATCAGCCCGAAAAAAACCTGGGAGGGCAGCGTTGGCGGCGTGCTTGGCGGCGCGTTAGGCGGCGTTATCGTATTTTTTGCTCAGCGGATTTGGGATGCTAAGGTCGATCTTATCTCGCTTATCGTGCTCGGCCTCGCGTGCGGTGTTATCGGCCAGATTGGCGATCTGTTCGCGTCCAGCTTAAAGCGCTGGGCGGGCGTAAAGGATTTCGGCACAATCTTTCCCGGCCACGGCGGTATGATGGATCGCCTTGACAGCGTGCTTATGTGCGCCCCGGTCGTATTCCTGTACTTTTATGCGTTATATGACGCGATTGCGGAGATCCTTCCATGAAAAAAATTGCGGTTTTAGGCTCGACAGGCTCAATAGGCAGACAAACGCTCGAGGTAGCGCGCGCTAACCCGGAGTTGTTTACAATTACGGCATTATGCGCGCATCACAACAGCGAATTGCTTTTGGACCAAATATGCGAGTTCAGGCCCCAGTTCGCGGGCATTTGCCTTGAGGAGCGCGCTAAAGGACTTATGGGGCGCTTGCCGCCGGGAACAAAACTCGAAGCGGGCGAGGGCGCGGCTTGCTCGGCGGCGCAAACGGATGCGGATATTATCGTTATCGCAGTGAGCGGTTTTGCCGGATTGCGACCGCTTATCGCTGCTTTAAAGCTAGGGAAAAAGGTGGCGTTGGCCAATAAGGAGAGCATCGTATGCGGGCGCGGCATTATTGACGGGCTGATAAGCCGCTATGGAGGGGCAATTTTGCCGGTGGACAGCGAGCAGTCCGCGATATTTCAATGCTTGAACAGCTCAACACGCACTGAAATTCAAAGCCTTATTTTAACCGCTTCCGGGGGGCCGTTTAAGGGTTATACCTTGGATCAGATGCGGCATATCACCCCTGAGCAGGCTATGAACCACCCTGTCTGGAGCATGGGAAGAAAAATATCCGTCGATTCGGCTACAATGTTCAATAAGGGCCTAGAAATCATGGAAGCGGGGTATCTGTTCCATGTTCCAGGCGATAAGATTCGTGTTGTCATCCACCCGCAATCCATAGTACACTCTATGGTGGAATTCCGTGATGGAGCCGTTATGGCGCAAATGAGCGTACCCGATATGCGGTTGGCCATACAATATGCGCTGACATACCCGGAAAGAAAACGGGGAAGCGTTAAGCGGCTAAGCCTCTACGATATGCGGGAATTATGTTTTTACGCTCCCGATACGGAGGCGTTTCCCGCTATAAAGCTGGCATACGAAGCGATGCACGAAGGCGAAGCTATGCCGATAGCGTATAACGGCGCGAACGAGGTAGCGGTGCAGAAATTTTTTGAAGGGGAATCGGGTTTTCTCGATATACCCCGCTGCGTAGAATACGCAATGGGGAAAATGGCGCTCAGCGCCGGCGCCATATCGTCCGTACAAGACATTATGGCGGCGGACGCGCAGGCGAGGCGATATGCCGGGGAATACTATCAAAGCAGAAAGTGACGGTGTGATATTTGGCTACGGTTATCTCAATTTTGGGTGCGCTTATCGTATTAAGCGTACTGGTGTTTTTCCATGAGCTGGGCCATTACGGTATGGGCCGGCTGCTTAAGTTCCGTATCATGGAGTTTGCCATCGGCATGGGGCCGGTACTGTTAAAGAAGGTGAAAAATGGTATCCAGTATTCCATCCGGGCGCTGCCAATAGGCGGAATGTGCCGGTTTTACGGCGAGGATGAGGGCGTTAGCGACAGTGAATGCTTTAACGCGCAAAAGCCCTGGAAGCGGATACTGGTCGTTATCGCCGGGCCGATTATGAATATCCTTTTCGCGCTGATCTTTGCTTCCGTCACGCTGATGACTTACGGCGATTACGTCCCGCAGATAGCGTCGTTTGAGGAGGATTCGCCCGCCAGAGAGGCGGGCATACGCGAGGGCGATATTATTTACGCCATTGACGGCGACAGGATCGATTACTTTAACGAAACGGTAGGCAAGATACGCGCGGCGGACGGAGAATCGGCCGTAATTACGCTGGAACGCGGCGAAGAGATTATAGAAATAACGGTACATGACATGTACGACGCGGAAAAGGGATACAATTATCTTGGCATATCCATACAGGCCGCGCGGAAGCAGTATGCATTTTTCCCCGCTGTTGGCCATTCGTTCACCTACGTAACTTCGGTAATTGAGGAGACGCTTGGAGCGCTTAAGAACACGTTTGTGAATGGATTCAAATCGGATCAGTGGATGGGGCCGTTCCAAATCATCAACACCATCGCGACGGCGGTACGTTCCAGCTTTGAAACCGTGCTCCGCTTGGCCGTTCTTTTAAGCATCAGCCTTGGGCTTATGAACATACTGCCAATACCGGCTCTTGATGGGGGAAGGCTCGTATTCCTCATCATAGAGTGGATTCGCGGCAAGCCAATCGCACCGGAAAAGGAAGGCATGGTGCATCTTATAGGCATGGTTCTGCTGTTAGGGTTCATCATATATCTTTCAGTAGTCGATATTATAGCCATTGTAGGAGGCTGATGATGACGGCTAAACTTATAAGAGTGGGCGCGGTCGCCATGGGCGGCCGCGCCCCCATATCCATACAATCCATGACCAATACCGATACGCGGGACGTTCAGGCTACGATTGCGCAGATTCTAAGGCTTGAACAGGCGGGCTGCGAAATTATACGCATTTCGGTATTCGATGGCGAATGCGTCCGGGCAATACCGGCAATACGAAGCGCGGTAAACATACCGTTGGTAGCCGATATCCATTTTGATTACCGACTTGCCATCGGCTCGATGGAGAACGGCGTTGATAAAATACGGTTTAATCCGGGCAATATCGGCGGCCGGGAAAATATACGCAGGCTGGTAAGCTGCGCAAAGGCGCACGGAGTACCCATCCGCATTGGGGTTAATTCCGGATCGGTTGAGAAGGACGTTCTGGAAAAATTCGGCGGGCCGACCCCGGAGGCGATGGTTGAAAGCGCCATGAAGCACGTGCGGATTCTAGAGAAGGAAGGGTTTGAGGATATTGTGCTGTCCATTAAAGCCTCAAACGCGCCGGATACCGTGGCTGCGTACAGGTTGATATCGCGGTGCGCTCAGTATCCGCTTCATATCGGCGTTACAGAAGCCGGGCCAGGCGAAACCGCTGTAATAAAATCCGCCGTCGGCTTAGGGGCGTTGCTGCTTGACGGAATCGGGGATACTATAAGGGTATCTATTACCGGAGATCCGGTAAAGGAAGTATGGGCGGCCAAATCAATTTTACAGGCCGCCGGCGCTCGGCGAACGGGGATAGAGATTATCAGCTGCCCCACATGCGGGCGGACGCGGGTTGACCTGGAGAAAATGGTGATGGAGATTGAGGCCGCCCTTCCGAACACAGACGTGCCGCTGAAAATAGCGGTGATGGGATGTGCCGTAAACGGCCCCGGGGAGGCTCGGGAAGCGGATATGGGCATAGCTTTTGGCGATGGAATGGGCGTTGTATTTATTAAGGGCGAACCGGCGTATTCGGCGGAGGCGGAGGAACTGACTCCCCGGTTTATACAGGATGTTGAGAAATTAATATCACAGAGACAGGGGGAAAAATATTGATCCCGGAATTACAGCGTATCCTCGCGGATAACGGGGGGAGCGGCTTAAAAATAGAATCCGTTAAGCTGCAGGCGCGTTCGAAGAAGCTGCTTGTGTCGCTGCAGTCGGATAAGCTTCTGCGTCCAGCTCAAGTCGAACGAATTGGCATGGAGCTGAAAAAGCTTCTGCCTGAATGCGAGACGGAGGCGCGGTTTTCTTATCCGCGTGCGCTGGAGGAATGGGAAAAGGACTTTCAAAATGCTGCCGTCGCAGCGCTGGAGACGCTTAAGCTTTCGTTCCCCAGCCACCGGTTCGCGTTAGAGAGGGCAAAGACGGTAAAAGAGGGCGGCGTAATGACGCTGCTGATACCGGGGGCCGCCGAGGCGCTGTTCGCCAACGGTACGGCGAGCGATATGGAGGCTTGCCTCAAAGAACGTTACGGGCTAAGCGTGCCGCTGCGCATCCGCGCAGACGCGTCGATTGAGCTGGAGAAGCCTGAGCCGATTAAGGAGGGACCTCGGCGCGCCCGCGTAATACCGGCACAAAGGGATAAAGAGGTTAAGGGTATAAACGGGGAGCAAAAAACGGTTAAGGACGTGATTATCGGCAAACCCATCCAGCGTAGCCCGGTAACGAGGATGTGCGATTTCGGCGAGGATACCCTGCGCGTTACCGTATCCGGCTATATCTTTTCAATGGACAGGCGCGATATTAAGGATGGCAGCGCAATTATACTTACAGTTTTTCTGACCGATAACACCAATACCGTACCGGTTAAACTCTATCTGGATCAGCCGCAAAGCAATTCAAGGATAGCCGCTAAGCTTGAGAAGGCAAAAAAGGATGGGGATTGGCTGATGGTACGGGGGACTTGCTATCAGGATCAATATCTGCATGAAATGTGCATCAATCCGCTTGATATCAATATCGTAGCATCCGCGAGGCGGGAGGACAGATGCGAGCATAAGAGGGTAGAGCTCCATCTGCATACGCAGCTTTCCGCCATGGACGCGCTCACAAAGCCCGCGCAAGCCGTAATGACGGCCGCGAGGTGGGGCCACCCCGCTCTCGCCATAACGGATCATGGCGTGGCTCACGCTTTCCCATATGCTGCCGACGCCGCCGCAAAAGCGGGGATAAAAGTCATATTCGGCGTGGAGGGGTATTTAGTGCCGGACAGCCGGCCGTTGGATTTAAACCAACGTTTTACGGCCGTTACCATAACGGCGGCGTCGGGTTTGAAGGAAGACTTTGTTTTTGAAATCGCCGCGAAGCGAATAACGGGAGATCTTGCCGGGGAGCGCTTTTATACGCTGGTGAATCCAGGGGCGCCCCTGCCTGCCGCGATAAGCGAAAAAGCAGGGATAACCGCTAAGCAAATCGCGGACGCTCCAAGCCTAAAGGAGGCGTTTTCGAGCTTTTACCGGTTTTTAGGCGACGATATTCCCGTTGTGCCTGACGCGCCGGTTTTAAAAACGCTCGTTTCTATAGCCAACAGGTTTAATTGCATGTTGGCTGAAGAACATATCAATATTGGTATACTGGCCGGATACCTCTACCGTAACGATAAACAAGCGCTGTCCCGGATCGTGGATTGCGCCGAGTTAGGAGGGGCGGCGTTAAAGGCTGAATCCATGGCCGCAGCGCTAAAAACCATCGTTGGGGCTTTTAGGGAAACGGGGACAGGGGAAATACCGCTTATGCTTCGCTGTACGCAGGAGAAGCAAAGGGGACATGGGCATCATGCACATCATATCATCCTGCTTGCTCAGAACCATGAGGGGCTAAAAAACCTTTACCGGCTCGTTTCATATGCGCACCTGGATCATTTTAAGGGCGTTCCGAGAATCCCGCGCAGCCTGCTTATGATGCACAGGACGGGCTTGATCCTGGGTTCCGCGTGCGAAAGCGGCGAGCTGTTCAAGGCGATTACTCGGGGGGCGGACGAGAAGGAGCTAACCGGCATAGCACAGTGGTACGATTATTTAGAGATACAGCCTATCATGAACAATGCGTTCATGTTAAGAAACGGGACTGCTAAGGATGAAGAGGCCCTGCGCAATTTTAACCGCAGGATCGTAGCGCTTGGCGAAACGCTGGGTAAACCCGTGGTCGCTACGGGCGACGTACATTTTTTAAACCCGGAGGATGCGCAGTACCGCAAGATCCTGATGCATTCCCGGGGGTTTCAGGATGCGGAGGCGCAGCCGCCGCTCTACTTTAAAACCACGGAAGAGATGCTTGAGGAATTCAGCTATCTGGGGGAAGATAAGGCGTTGGAGGTGGTTGTGCGCAATCCGAACGCCATTGCGGACAGATGTGAGAAACTCAAACCTTTTTTAAGCGAAAAGCGAACCTACGCGCCAAAATTCGAGGGCGCGGATGCTGAGCTTAGTAGCTGCTCTTTACAACGGGCGGAGGAGATATACGGCGCGCCGCTGCCTCAAATCGTGCGAAAAAGGCTCGATAAGGAGCTGCATTCGATTATTTCTAACGGCTACTCCTCGCTCTATTTAATGGCGCGGCGGCTTGTGCAAAAATCCCTCAGCGACGGGTATCTGGTCGGATCGCGAGGCTCCGTTGGCTCCTCTTTCGTGGCGACGATGGCGGGGATTACCGAGGTAAATCCGCTGCCGCCCCATTATATCTGCCCGGGGTGCAAGCACAGCGAATTTAACGTGCCGCATACCGGTTCATCCTGCGGCATCGATCTGCCGGACGCCGTCTGCCCCGTTTGCGGCAGCCAATATCTTAAGGACGGTTACGAAATTCCTTTTGAAACTTTTCTTGGATTCAAGGGTGATAAAACGCCGGATATCGACCTTAATTTTTCTGGGGAATACCAATCCAGCGCGCACCGCTTTACAGAAACGATGTTTGGCGAGGGGCATGCGTTTAGGGCCGGTACAATATCCGCAATTCAAGATAAAACCGTATATGGATACGTTCGCGCCTATTGTGAGGAGAAAAACAAGCGCTTATCCAAAATGGAAATGAACCGGCTCGTCAGCGGCTGCTCGGGCGTGAAAAAGACGACCGGCCAGCACCCGGGCGGCATTGTTATCGTACCGGCTGAAAATGATATTATGGAGTTTACTCCGATTCAGCATCCAGCCGATAAAAGCGAGAGCGACACGATTACCACGCATTTTGACTTTCACGCCTTGGATGACAGATTGGTTAAGCTGGATATTCTGGGGCACGACGACCCCACCGCGCTCAAGATGCTCGGGGATCTAACCGGGTTAAACCCGCGCGAAATCGCTTTAAATGATGTGGATACCATGGCGTTGTTTTCTAACTTAAGCACGCTCAATATCAATCTTGACAAGCTTCAATGCGACGTAGGCAGCTTGGGTATACCGGAATTTGGAACAGGGTTTGTGCGCCAGATGCTGATGGATACGCGCCCAACCACAATGGAGGAACTGGTCAGAATATCCGGCCTGTCCCATGGTACGGACGTTTGGCTTTCAAACGCGCAGACGCTTGTCCTTAACGGCACGGCTACGCTGTCTGAGGCGATATGCACGCGCGACGACATTATGAATTATCTGATAGCGAACGGGTGCGAGCCCTCTATCTCGTTTAAAACAATGGAGAGCGTACGCAAAGGCAAAGGGCTTACGCCTGAGATGGAGGCCGCCATGCGGGAAAAAAAGATACCCGAATGGTATATTGATTCGTGCAAGAAAATCAAATATATGTTCCCGCGCGCCCATGCTGCCGCTTACGTTATGATGGCGTTCCGCGTAGCTTACTATAAGGTCCATTTTCCGCTTGAATTCTATACGGTGTATTATACCGTACGCGCTGATGATTTTGATATTGAAAAAAGCATGGGCGGGGCGCAAAACGTGCTAAAAAACATCATGGAGATCCGCGGCAAGGGCAAGGAGAATATCGACGCCAAGGAGCAGAGCGTCCTTACAATACTTGAGATTGTTTATGAGATGAACCTGAGAGGCTTTGAATTGCTGCCGGTGGATATCTATTCTTCTGAGGCCACCCGGTTTAAGATTGAAAACGGGTTCATCCGGCCGCCTTTCTCCTCAATACCGGGCGTTGGGGCGAACGCGGCGGAGGCGCTGGCCCGCGCGCGCGCAGGCGGGCGGTTTGCCTCGATTGAGGACTTTCAAACGCGTTCAAAAGCAAACACCGCCGTGATGGGTCTGCTTCGTAAAATGGGCTGTCTGAACGGGCTTCCGGAAACCAATCAAATCAGCTTGTTTTAGGTTATTTAACCGCTTGCTATTCGTCAGCGCTTGTGTTATAATAGCCACAATGGTTGATCGATGAGCGTTTGTTGTGTAAAGAGTGGGTGTGATTCCCACTCTTTCATTATGATAGGCAGGATTGAGAGGTAAGTTTTTCGGGTGAAAATAACGCAGGTTGTAGATACTCTTTTGAGGAATACCGTTGAGGGATTGGGCTATGAGCTGGCTGAGATCGGTTACCAAAAGGAGCACGGGAACTGGGTACTAACCCTTTATATTGAATCCGGCGACGGTATTACGCTTGAGGATTGCGAACGCGTTAGCCGCGCGGTCGATCCGATACTGGATGAGGCGGATCCAATTGAACAGGCTTATTATCTGAGCGTGTCGTCTCTTGGGTTGGATCACCCGATTAAAACGGATAGGGATTTTGAGCGCAATTTGAATAAAAGGATTATCGTAAGGCTATACGCGCCCTACAATAAACAAAAGGAATGGACGGGCGAATTAAAGGAATTTGATTCTGAACGCTTTACGATAAAGCCGGAGGCCAACGACGGCGGCGAAGGGATAACTTTCCTGCGCAAGGACGCGGCCCTTATCAAGCCTTATATTGAATTTTGATTACATAGACAAGGAGTGTGTTAAGTAATATGAACGCCGATTTTATGGAGGCTTTAAACGCTATTGAGAAGGAGCGTGGCATCAGCAAGGAAGTTTTAATCGACGCGCTGGAGGCTGCGTTAATCTCGGCTTATAAGCGGAACTACGGCGCTTCCAGCAACGTTCGGGCAACGGTTGATCACGATACGGGAGAGGTGCAGATATTCGCATCTAAAACGGTTGTTGAAAATATAGAGAACGTCCATGCTGAAATAACGCTTGAGAGCGCGCGCAAAATCAACCAGCTTTACGAGATCGGAGATGTGCTGGAAGAAGAGGTTAAACCGAAAAATTTTGGGAGAATCGCGGCTCAAACGGCAAAACAAGTTATCGTTCAGCGTATTCGCGAGGCTGAACGGGGCGTTATATTCGACGAGTATGTGGAGAAGGAGAACGAGGTACTCACGGCTATCGTCCAGCGCTGCGAGAAAAACGGCGTTTACGTGGAGCTGGGCAAGACCGATGGGCTGTTGTCTGTGAGTGAGATGATACCCGGGGAGAATTATGCGAACAGCGACCGTATCAAGGTTTATGTTCTTGAAGTGAGAAAAACCAACAAAGGTCCGCAGGTGCTTGTATCACGCACGCATCCTGGCCTGGTTAAGCGCTTGTTTGAGCTTGAGGTGCCGGAAATACAGGCGGGCGTGGTTATAATTAAATCCATTGCCCGGGAGGCGGGCTTCCGCACTAAGGTCGCGGTACATTCGGTAGATTCTCAGGTCGACGCCGTTGGCTCCTGCGTGGGGCAAAGAGGCATTCGAGTGGAGCGGATTGTAAACGAACTGCATAATGAGAAAATTGATATAATAGAGTGGGACGCGGATTCGGCCGTGTATATCGCAAAAGCGCTCAGCCCGGCGAAAGTATTGATGGTTTATATCAATGAAACGGAAAAGGCCGCTAAGGTGGTCGTTCCGGACAACCAGCTGTCACTTGCCATCGGTAAGGAAGGGCAGAACGCGCGGCTCGCGGCCAAATTAACGGGCTGGAAAATCGATATAAAGAGCCAATCGCAGGCGGAGCAGGAGATAGAGCAGCAGCTAAGCCAGGCGGGCTTTGACGAAGAACCCGATATGGAACCGGAACAATTCGACGCTGCGCCTGATGATTTTATCGGCGGAGTTGAGGAGTTATAACGGCTTGCGCGAATGGAGGTTAAGCTCATGACGCCTAGAAAAATACCGATGCGTATGTGCGTTGGATGCCGCCAAATGCGCCCTAAAAGGGAGTTGATACGGGTAGTACGCGATAAGGACGGTGCAGTTAATTTAGACAGGATTGGCAAAATGCCCGGACGAGGCGCTTATATTTGCCCGCAAGCCGCGTGCTTGGAACGCGCGCTCAAGACCAGGGCGTTGGATAAGGCGCTTGATAAGCGCCTGGGAGATGATATCGTCGCGCGGCTTAAGGAGGAGATAACGCATGTTGAATAAACAAAAGCTCTATGGCGCAATCGGCTTTGCAATGAAGGCGGGCAAATGCGAGGCCGGAAGCTTTGCTTGCGAAAGAGCCGTTAAGGCGAAAAAAGCAAAGCTGGTATTGCTGGACAAGGACGCTTCTCAAAGAACCAGGGAGCAATGGCAGGGAACATGCGGGCGCGAAGGAATAGGTATGCTCATAATAGAAGGCATGGGCCGGGCGATTGGCAAGGACGGCAGGATGACGGCGGTAATTACCGACAACGAATTCGCCGATATGATAAAGAAAGCGTACGACGCTATTGAAACGGACGTATTGAATGTCGGGGGTGTTGATTAATGGCAAAAGCTAAAATTATGGATTCAGCCAAGCAGCTGGACGCTCAGGCCAAAGAACTGTTTGAGCGGATTAAAAAAGTGCAAACGGATGTGACGACGGCGTTGCAGAACGTACGGCGCGCTGAAAGCGTGTTGATTGAAAAGGAACAGGCCGAAGAAAGAGAACGGCTGGAGAAGGAAAAACAGGAGAGGCTGATGGAAGTTTTAGCTTCGGAAGGCAGCTTAGCCGCGCACTTTGGGCATGATGAAAAGAGCGGTGATTTTGTTGAAACCGCGGCTTTGGAGTCCGATCCGGTTATAGAGCTTTCCGATACGCCTCGGCCGAGTGCGCCGCGGGAAGCGGAACCGGAGAAAAAAGCGGAACCCGGCCAAGCGGAGGACAACGTTCAACCCCTTGAAGCACGGGAGGAGACGGAGCGGGCTGTGGAGAGGCCAATTGTGGAGGAGCCTAAGCCCAATTCGGTGATTCCGTTCCCTCAACCGAGTGATATACGCGCGGAGGCTAAAGAACAAAGTAAAGCGCCTCAACACAATGAGCAGGAAGTGAATCAGAATAAGCCGAGGCAAGAGGAACTGGGCGGGTACCAGCAGAGGCCGCAGGGGCAAGGCGGGTACCCGCAGAGGCCGCAGGGTCCGGGCGGGTACCAGCAGAGGCCGCAGGGTCAGGGCGGATACCAGCAGAGGCCGCAGGGTCAGGGTGGATACCAGCAAAGGCCGCAGGGTCAGGGTGGATATCAGCAAAGGCCGCAGGGTCAGGGTGGATATCAGCAAAGGCCGCAGGGTCAGGGCGGATACCAGCAAAGGCCGCAGGGGCAGGGCGGAGGGCGGACCGCGACTTCCGCGTCGACCACAACGCCTGCAAATAAGGAGCGCGTAAGCAATTATGACCCGAACAAGGGCGTATACGCGCGAAGATTTGATACGGAGAAGAAGTCGAAATCAAAAAAGGCGATCCTCAAAGAAACGTCCGCAAACCCGCGCTCGTGGGATGAAGATGCGTCGGGGATCCGCAGGCCCAGAAAAACGAAGCAGCAGGCCATCGTACATCGACCCGAGCCTGTTAGAATTGAGAAGGCTATTATGACCTCAGAAACCATTACGGTTAAGGAATTATCTGAAAAAATAGGCAAACCGGCTGCGGAAATTATTAAAAAGCTTTTCGTATTAGGTACGCTTGCTACCATCAATCAGGAGGTGGATTACGATACATGTTCGCTGATTGCCTCGGATTACGGTATAGAGCTTGAGCTGCAGTTAACAAAAACCTTTGAGGATGTGCTTCAGGAAAGCAGCGACGACGCAATGGACGATGCCGGAGAGATGGAAGAACGCCCGCCAGTGGTTACCATTATGGGCCACGTTGATCATGGCAAAACATCCCTGCTGGACGCTATCCGCAACAGCAGCGTTACTGAAGGGGAGGCGGGGGGAATCACCCAGCATATCGGGGCGTATACCGTAACCTGTAACGGCAGAACCATTACGTTCATCGATACGCCGGGCCATGAAGCGTTTACTTCGATGCGCGCGCGTGGCGCTCAGGTAACGGATATTGTCATTTTGGTTGTGGCGGCGGACGACGGCATAATGCCTCAGACAATAGAGGCCATTAACCATGCCAAAGCCGCCGAGGTCCCCATTATTGTTGCTATTAATAAAATGGACCGTGATACGGCCGATCCCGAGCGCATCAAACAGCAGCTGACCGAGCATGAGCTTGTGACAGAGGAATGGGGAGGAGATACTCTATGCGTTCCCGTGTCCGCGAAAACGCGCGTTGGAATCGATTCACTGCTGGAGATGATCTTGCTTCAGGCGGACGTGCTGGAATTAAAGGCGAATCCGCACAGGATAGCGAAGGGCGCTATAATAGAGGCGCAACTTCATAAGGGCAAGGGTCCGATAGCGACGGTGCTTGTTCAGAATGGAACGCTGAAAGTTGGAGATCCTATTGTAGCGGGTACGGCGTACGGGCGCGTTCGCGCCATGATGGACGATAAAGGGCGCAGGGTTAATCAAGCGGGGCCGAGCTGCCCAGTGGAAGTGCTTGGCTTTTCGGAGGTTCCGTCCGCCGGCGATACCCTTAACGTATCGGAGATCGACAAGCTTTCCCGCCAAGTGGCTGAGGAGCGCCGAGACAAGCAGAAGGTTGAACAGCTAAAAAACCTTTCCAAGGTATCGCTTGACGATCTGTTCAGCCAAATCGCCGAGGGTCAGGTAAAGGATTTGAACATTATCGTTAAGGCGGATGTTCAGGGTTCTGTCGAGGCGGTTAAGCAGGCGCTTGAAAAGCTGTCCAACGAAGAGGTGCGCGTACGGTGCATACATGGAGGCGTAGGCGCGATAACAGGTTCCGATATCATGTTCGCTTCGGCTTCTAACGCGATTGTTATCGGCTTTAACGTCCGCCCGGACGCAAGCGCCCGAACGCTCGCCGAGAAGGAAAAGGTGGATATGCGCTTATACCGCATTATCTACAACGCGATTGAGGACGTGCAGAACGCCATGAAGGGAATGTTCGCCCCGGTATTTAACGAGGTTGAACTTGGAAGGATTTCCGTACGCAATACGTTCAAGGTGAGCGGCGTAGGAACGATAGCGGGTGCATATGTGCAGGAAGGCAAAGTTTCGCGCAATGCTCAGGTTCGCGTTGTTCGCGATGGAATCGTAGTGCATGAGGGCAAAATTTCGTCGCTTAAACGATTTAAGGACGACGCCAAAGAGGTTGCTACCGGGTATGAATGCGGTATTGGAATTGAGGGCTTCAACGATGTCCATGAGGGCGACGTCATAGAGGCGTTTGTCATGGAAGAAGTGAAAAGATAAGAGTAAGGTGAGAAAAAATGCCGTCAGTTAGATATGACAGACTTAACGAGGAAGTAAAAAAGGTTTTGAGCGAAATCGTGCGGGAGATGAAGGATCCGCGCATCTCGACAATGACCACCATCATGCTTGCCGAGGTTACCAACGACCTGAAACAGGCCAAGGTTCGAGTAAGCGTGTATGATGAAGACGAGAAGGTACGCGCGGGGTCTGTGGAGGCGTTAAACCATGCGGCCGGATTTATCTCGCGCGAACTGGGCAAGCGGATGGAAATACGAAGGGTTCCTCAGCTCAAGTTTGTTTTGGACGACTCCATCGCTTACAGCGTACATATTTCCCAGGTGCTTAATCAGCTTAATTATTCGGAGAATAAGGATGAAGCGGAAGACTAATTCGCTGCAGGAAATTGCGGAGACGTTAATAAAGCGCGATGGTTTTACGATAATCACGCACGTATCGCCAGACGGAGACGCAGTCGGTTCCGCGCTTGCGCTTTACCGTATGCTTCATAAGATGGGAAAACGCGCGCAGGTCGTGTGTGATAACCCCGTACCGCGCGTGTATCAGTTTATGCCCGGCGCGGAGACAGTCTTGCGGCCTGTGCAGGCGGCGGCGTATCAAAACGCGGTATGCGTGGACTGCTCCGACGAATTGCGTATGGGCGAAGCCGCGCGCATTTTTGAACGGGCGGAGCTTACAATCAATATCGATCATCACGCTACGAACATGGGTCACGCTCAGCTAAATTACATTGATGAGCGTGCCGCGGCCACCGCGCAAATCATTCATCAACTAGTTGGTTTGTTCCCCGGCGCGCCGGACAAAGACACGGCCGTATGCCTTTATGTTGGCCTGATAACGGATACGGGCAGTTTCAGTTACAGCAATACCACCCCGGATACGCTTTATTGTGCGGCTGAGCTTATGAGACTTGGGATAGATACGGCTCAGCTCAACATGCGGGTATTTCACAGCGTACCCGTACAAAGATTGCGATTACATGGTTTTGCGATTAAAAACATTGCGCTTTTGTACGAAAGCAGGGTAAGCTTTGTTTCAATCACGCGCGAGGATATCGCGCGTTATGGCGCTTTGGATGAGGATACGGAAGGGATAATTGATTACGCACGCGATATTGATACCGTGCAAATTGCGGTTTTTATGCGTGAAAGCGATTATGGGCGTTATAAGCTCAGCCTCCGATCTAAGGGGGATATCGATGTGAGCTTAATTGCTCGGGCATTTGGCGGCGGCGGCCATGTGAATGCCGCAGGGTATACGGATAGCGGCTCTTACGAGGACGCAAAAGGGAGAATTCTTATGGCGGCAAAGGGCGCGCTGGAGGCATAGGGGAATGCTTGAGGGAGTTGTTAATATTCTTAAGCCTCCGGGCATGACGTCAAGCGATGTGGTATCGGATGTTCGGAGGATCTTTGAAACCAAAAAAGTTGGCCATGCGGGTACGCTCGATCCAGGAGCGGCCGGCGTGCTGCCGGTATGCGTAGGAAGGGCAACGCGTTTATTTGACTATTTGGTCGATAAGGATAAGATTTATATTGCCGAAATAGCTTTCGGAGCGGAAACGGACACGCAGGATGCGTACGGTACCATAATCAAGTCTGATTGTACCGCGGACGTATCAAGTGAACGGCTTGAGGCGGTTTTACCAAGTTTCACAGGGCGGATTATGCAGACGGCGCCAGTTTACTCGGCATTAAACTATAAAGGGCAAAAGATGTATAAGCTTGCCCGGCAGGGTAAGCCGGTAGAGCCTAAAACCCGAGAGATTACCGTTTCATCATTAAACTTAATTAAGAGAATAGATTTAAAGAGGTTTTTACTCAAGATCGAGTGCTCAAAGGGTACTTATGTGCGTACGCTTTGCCATGATATTGGCAAGGCTTTAAATACATGCGCATATATGTCCTTTTTGCTCAGGATTAAATCCGGGCGTTTTACTATAGAGGATTCATATTCTATCGCAACCCTTCAGGAATTGAAAACGCTCGGCGAGCTTGACGGCGCCGTTACGCCGGTTGACATGGCGGTAGCGCATTTGCCCGCGCTTTATCTTGACGACATCACTAAAAGAGATAAGCGGCTGTTAACGAACGGTGCGCCGATTCCCCTTCCCAAGCGTTTCTGCGGCCTAACCAACGAGGGGAGGCTCCGCATATACGCCGGCGATTTTATCGGGATCGGAGGCGCAGACGGCGAGTTGGTAAAAGTATCAACGCTTTTATATGCGGGAGAGGACGTATAATGGCGGCAGGGCTTATATCGCCCAGCGTTGTTGCGCTGGGAATGTTTGACGGTATGCACAAGGGTCACGTGAAGCTGATTGGGACGGCTGTAAGAATAGCTCGTAAACATGGACTAAAAGCAATCGTATGCACGTTTGCGAATCACCCTATGGAGGTTTTCGGCTCCGCGCCCGAACTTTTGATGACGGCGAGGGAACGATATGACGCGATGCGCGCCCTTGGCGTAGACGAGGTGAAAATGGATGCTTTTGACTCCGACTACGCGAACGTTTTACCCGTAGATTTCGTTGAAGGGCTCGTCAACAGGTTCAATCCCAGCTGTATTGTAGCCGGCTTTAATTATTCCTTCGGGAAGGGAGGATTGGGTAAGGCGCATTGTCTGCCGGAAATGGGCCGGCGGTTTGGATTTAAGGTAAAGCTCATTCATCCTGTTTTATATAAGGGCCAACCTGTTTCAAGCTCAAGGATCCGGGCGTGCATTACAGCCGGTAATGTCGAACGGGCAAACTATATGCTTGGTAAGCCCTATGCGCTCAGCGGCGAAGTTGAGCCAAACCGCCGGATTGGGCGCCGGATAGGGTTTCCGACCGCAAATCTGGCTCAATGGGGCGGCAAGGCGACGCCTGGCGGCGGCGTATATGCGACCTATGCCGTAATGAATGGAAAGAGAATGCCGGCGGTGACGAACATCGGCTTCAACCCGACCGTAAACGGTGATAAGCTCAGCGTAGAAACGCATATTTTGGATTTATCGCTCGATCTGTACGGGCGGAATCTGTGCGTGGAGTTTATAAAAAAGATTAGGGACGATATTCGGTTCCCGTCGATTGACGCGCTTAAGGATCAAATAGCGAAAGACGCGGCTTATGCCAGAAAAGTTTTAAGAAATACGATTGGCGAGGAATCGAAATAGTTATTTACAACGTCGGTTACAATATGCTATAATTACCAGCGTAACTGAAGAACCGCATGCTATGTTTAGCGAAGCTCCGACGCTTTACATGGATGACGGGGATAATATTGCAGGAGGATGAAATAATGGATAAGACGAGGAAGCAGGAGATAATTGAGCAGTACAAATTACATGAAGGGGATACGGGTTCGCCGGAGGTTCAGATAGCTTTGCTTACCGAGCGCATTAACCACCTGAACGAGCATCTGAAACTTCATAAAAAGGATCACCATTCGAGGCGAGGGCTATTAAAAATGGTAGGTCAGCGCAGGGGCTTGCTCAATTATCTAAAGGAGAAGGACATTGAGCGATACAGAACGGTTATTGCAAGCCTGAACCTCAGAAAATAAATCAGCAAGAGCGGGAGGGTATCCCGCTCTTTTACTGTCCGTTTATATCCAATATTTAGGGGTCCGTTTATTTGTTTCGCATCGCATTGCTCATGAAATGCAAAAACAAATTGTTATCGCTAATAGGCGGGCTGAATTTGGTTAAAAATAAAATGATATAAAAAAGGAGCATGAAGACATGCAGAGAAAGTTTGAAATGGAACTGGCGGGTAAAACCCTGTCAATCGAAACGGGAAAATATGCAGAACAGGCCGGCGGCTCCTGTTTGGTGCGGTGCGGGGATACCGTTGTGCTTGTGTGCGCCACGGTAGCGAAAAATGCGCGCGATGGCGTAGATTTCCTTCCGCTGAGCTGCGAATTTGAGGAAAAAATGTATTCGGTCGGTAAGATTCCCGGAGGGTATATCAAAAGGGAGGGCCGACCTTCGGAGAAGGCGACGCTAACCTCTAGACTCATAGACAGGCCGTTGAGGCCGCTTTTCCCCAAGGGGTTTTATAACGACGTGCAGGTCATCGCGACCGTATTATCCGTCGATCAGGACATACAGCCGGATATTTTGGCCATGATTGGCGCGTCGGCGGCGCTTTCAATAAGCGAAGCGCCTTTTATGGGACCAATAGGGGCGGTTTCGATAGGTTATGTCGACGGTGACTACGTTGTTAATCCAGATAGCGTCCAAAGGGAATACAGCCGCCTGCATCTTACCGTAGCCGGAACGCGGGACGCGGTGATGATGGTCGAGGCCGGGGCAAGCGAGATAACCGAGGCGGAAATGCTAGAGGCCATTATGCTGGGCCACGACGCTATAAAGGGTATAGTCTCGTTTATTGAGGAGATTTCCCGCGAGGTCGGCAAGCCCAAGATGGAACCCAACATCCATAAACCGGATTCTGAGCTGGAAAAAGCAGTACGGGAGTTCGCGGGGGAAAAGGTAAAATGGTCCCTCGATACATTTGATCGCAAAGAGCGCGAGGTTCGTTCCGATCAGGTAAAGGATGAAACATTAAACCATTTCGCCGAGGAGTATCCTGACTCCGCAAAGGACATCGACGGAATACTTTATTCCATGACCAAGGAAGTTGTACGGGATAAGATTATCAACCGCGGCGTGCGGCCGGACGGCAGGGCAATGGATGAGATACGACCAATATGGTCTGAAGTGGGCCTGCTGGCTCGTACCCACGGCAGCGCCGTTTTCACGCGCGGGCAGACGCAGGTGCTTACCGTAGCGACCCTTGGCGCGATGGGAGACGGGCAAACGCTTGACGGTATTGGCGAGGAAGAATTTAAACGTTATATGCATCAATATAATATGCCTCCTTACAGCGTTGGGGAGACGAGGATGCTCCGCGGGCCGGGAAGGCGTGAAATCGGTCATGGCGCGCTTGCGGAACGCGCGCTGTTGCCGATGATACCCAATGAGGAGGATTTCCCTTACGCGATAAGGCTGGTTTCCGAGGTCATCAGCTCCAACGGCTCGACCTCGCAGGCTTCCATATGCGCGAGCACAATGGCGCTAATGGATGCGGGCGTTCCGCTTAAAAAGCCTGTCGCGGGCGTGGCCATGGGGTTAATTAAAGACGAGTCGAACGGGGAAATAGCAATCTTGACGGATATACAGGGACTAGAGGATTTCCTTGGGGATATGGATTTTAAGGTTGCGGGCACTAAGGAAGGCATTACGGCTATTCAGATGGACATAAAAATCAAGGGTATCGACAGGGAAATTTTAACCCGCGCCCTTGAACAGGCGCGCAGGGGCCGTCTTTATATACTGGATAAAATGCTTGAAACCATCAGCGAGCCAAGGACCGAGCTGTCGCCGTATGCTCCGCGCATCATTAAATTTAACATCCATCCCGATAAGATCAGGGAAGTTATCGGTTCTGGAGGGAAAACTATCAATAAGATAATCGCTGAAACCGGCGTAAAAATCGATATCGAGGACGACGGACGCGTGTTTATCGCATCACCGGATCTGGCTGCTTCCGAAGCGGCGCGTAAAATTATTGAAACGATTGTTCGCGATATTGAAGTTGGGGACGTTTATCTTGGTAAGGTTGTGCGCATCCTGCCAATCGGCGCGTTTGTTGAACTCAAGCCCGGAAAGGACGGCTTGGTTCATATTTCAAAACTCGCCAACCACCGCGTTGAGCGCGTGGAAGACGAGGTTACCATTGGCGATGAAATACTTGTACGGGTAACTGAGATTACGCCGCAGGGCAAGATTAATCTTACGCGCAAGGGGCTGCTTCCCGAGGATAAATAATCGCTCGGCAAGCCTGTTAAACGGCTAATTTTAGCTGGATTAACTGGAAAGCTGTTCTCACAATTATAATAGCTGAAAAGGCAGGCGCCTTGCCGGGTACCTGCCTTATTGGTATAAACTCGCGCTGAGATGCCCGGCATCGTTTATTCTGTATAAAGTACATTATGCGATATAAGGCGAACTATTGGCTTTTTGGGTTTCGCGGTCGATTACGAGCGGAAGCCATATAGAAATATCCGGGCGCTTATCTTGCTCGCAATCGTTGATTTTCAGAAGGTTGATTTCGTCATAATATTTAGGGTCTACCTCCTGTTTACTTGGAATATTCATAGAGTAAACACACCATACAGGAGGACTCTATGAGTATACAAAAGCGATGCATATACAGCCGGACAGCTACCAATATTCTACTTATTCTTTTGATATGCGTACTATATATCGCAACGTCAGAGCCGAGTGTATACGGCGTTATGGCGCCGGTCTACCGCGGCGGCGCTAAGGACAAAGTAGCGCTTCAATGCGCCGTAAGCTGGGATGCGGACGCTCTTACCGACATGCTTGATACGCTGAAAAGCAAGGGGGTTTCTATCACTTTTTTCATCAGCGGCGAATGGGCTCAAAAGAACGGCGAAAGCCTGCGGCGCATGATTGAAGAAGGACATGAGATAGGAACGATGGGCATGAAGCCGGGCGCGGACGGACCTGTGGGCTGGGTTTGTGAGGATATTGAGGAATCCATCTCTTGCATTAAGCGGATGGGGGGCGTTGAGCCCAAGCTTTATTATTCGGGCACGCGGGATACAGACGTTTCCTCGCGGGCGGCGCGCAAATCGGGCGTTACCCATGTTCTTTGCACGGTTGATCTGTTATGCGCCCGCGGAAGCTATCAAGATATTGTATCGCGTGCATTGGATAGGCCGTTGCATGGAAGTATAATGTTAATGCAGCCAACGAAGGCGGCCGCACAGGCCCTGCCGCTCGTGCTGGATGAACTATCGAAGAAAGGATTTGAAATCACCTGCACAAGCCAGGTTATCAGTGCGGGATGATCCAGGGAACAATATGATCTTTAAAGAAACACTGGAAAACGGCTTAAGAATAATAGGCGAACCGATGAAGCAGTACCGTTCCGTATCCATTGGAATATGGGTCGGCACCGGTTCGGTGTTTGAGGGCGGCGGGGAGGGCGGCGCTTCTCACTTCATCGAACATATGCTGTTTAAAGGCACGCACAATAGAACCGCTTCCGATATAGCGGCGCAAATGGATGGAATCGGGGGTAATATCAACGCGTTTACGGCCAAGGAATGCACCTGTTATTATGCCAAGGTATTGGACGAGCACCTGCCGCTCGCCGTGGATATGCTCAGCGACATCATGCTCAATTCCAGCTTCGACGACAAAGATATTGAAAAGGAAAAAGGCGTTGTATGCGAAGAAATACTGATGGTTGCGGATAACCCGGAGGATCTGGCGCATGAAAAGCTTTGCTCCATCATATATGAAAACGATCCGCTTTCCAGGCCTATACTCGGAACCCAGGACAGCGTTCGGGCTTTTTCGCGAGAGGGCTTGCTTTCTTATATGCGCGGGCATTATAATCCTAATAACATGGTAATTTCCTGCGCGGGGAATTTTGAGCGAGAGCGTCTTGTTGAGCTTGTCAGCCGGTATTTTGGCGAATGCGAGGCTGGTGAAAGGATTCTACCGTACAACCACCGCCTCGCTGGCGGGCGTAGGGTAGCGTGTATTGACAAGGATGTCGAACAGGTGCATATCTGCCTCGGCATGCCGGGGTTTGCAATCGACGCGCCCGAGCAATACCCGCTTATTGTACTCAATAACGCGTTGGGCGGCAGTATGAGTTCAAGGCTGTTTCAGAGTATAAGGGAGGAGCGCGGGCTTGCCTATTCCGTATACTCTTACCCATCGTTCTATCGATCCACCGGCTATTTTACGCTTTACGCCGGGACAGGGGAAAAGCAGGCGGAGCAAGTTACGGAAATGATGCTCAAGGAGCTAAGCAATATACGCGAGCAGGGAATCACTAAAGCTGAGTTTGAGCGCAGCAAGGAACAGATGAAAGGCAGCTTTTTGCTCGGGCAGGAGGGCACGTCGGGCAGATCGAACGCCATAGGCAAATCCGAGCTGCTCAGGGGCGCTATCTATTCAGAGGATGAAATTTTGGAAAGGATTGAGCGCATAACTTTGAGCGACGTTACGGATATTCTGCCAAAGGTTATTGACTTTAGCGGCATCGCGGCGGCCTTCGTGGGGCGTATTGGCGATCGGGCCGGCTCGCTCGAACAAATGATACCGAAAGAATAAACGATGGGGAGGGGTATGGTTGGACAAGCTTGAAACAATTTTCACCATGCAAAAGGCGCTGGACGACGATATCGCAAGAAGGAGGGGACTCCATTTTACATCTCTGGAGTGGATTGAGAAGGATGTACTCGCGATTATCGCGGAAGCCGGAGAACTTCTTGACGAGGTAAACTATAAATGGTGGAAGAATCCAAAGCCTGTGGACGATAGCGCCGTCAAAGAAGAGATGGTGGATATACTCCACTTTTTCATCAGCATGTGTATCCGCGCGGGCATGGACGCCGAGGAGCTTTACCGTATTTATATAAGTAAGAATCGGGAGAACTTCGACAGGCAGTATGGGCGCTCTAAGAAAACCGGTTATGATATAAAGGCGTGCGATGAGGAGGGGGTGCTTAATGGCGAAGGTTAAGCTTAAAAGCAGGTTTTATATCCTCATTACAGTTATTTCCGTGGCAGTGGTAGTATTGCTTATCGTTCTGCTTGGAAACCGCGGCGAGGGCGTCACCGACATGGGCGAAATACGTCTGGAGCTCAACACGAAGGCAGTCCTTATCCGCGACGAGGTGTGCGTATCGAGCGAGAAATTCGACCGTATTATTTTCAGCGCGAATGAGGGGGACAGCGTCGCCGAGGGTGATTTTATCGCCAGCGTATTTAAATGGGGTTATAAGGACGACATTCTGCAGGCTTACCTCAATGTGCAACAGAATATACTCAGTTTACAGATGGAGCTGCAAGGCGGAGCGGAGGACGCGGAACTGAGCGCGCTGAATGAGAGCATTCTCTCGTATGAAACGCAGATACGCGAAACCGTTATGGGCGCGGGCGGCCGCGATCTTCTTGAACTGGAACAGGAGTTGAAGGGTCTGCTTAAACAGCGCGGCGAGCTGCTTCGAGGCAAGATTCAGGCTAATGAAGCGCTTACCGCGCTTTATAACCAGGAGGCCGAACGCGACGCCCAGTTAAAGGAATGGAAGAGTGATGTATACTCCTCCGGCTCAGGCGTAATAAGCTTTTATTTTGACGGTTACGAGCAGGCGTTAAGCGCTTCCAAGCTTGCGCTTATCAATGCGGATTTAGTCTCCAACGTTCTGCGCGGGTCGACGCTGAAGGACGCTTCTTCACCGGATGAAAACTATTTATATCGGATCACGAACGTTTCGCACTGGTATATCGCTTTTGTGTCCGATGCCTCTGACCCGCAGCGCACAATTGCAGGCGAGCAGTATACCGTTGTTTTTGACGGCCATATGGACAAACCTTATACAGGCGTAGCTCTGGAACCGGCTGTTGAAAACGGCAAGGTGCTCAATATATTGGAGTTTAATGAGAGTATTGGCGGCGTAATCAGCGTAAGAACGGCAAATGTGGTGATAAAAAAAGACGCGCAAGGCGTTGAGGTCCCTCTCGATTCAATTACCATGGTCGACGGCGTACCGCATTTGGCCGTCATAACCGGAAACGAGCCGACGCTAATTGAGGTTGACGTACTTGCGAGCGGAGGCGGTTATGCGATTATCCGCGCGAAAAACGCGGGGGATTCCATACAGGCCGGGCAAAAATATCAGAAACCGTAACTGGGGGATGTTATGGGAATAGAGGAGAATATAAGGCGGATCCGTACGAATATGCTTGACGCCGCTGAAAAATCAGGCAGGGATGTTAAGGAAATCGAATTAATAGCGGTAACTAAATACGTTGACAAAGACCGGATTCTCAAGGCGCTTGAGTGCGGAATATCAACGGTAGGGGAGAACCGCGTTCAGGAGCTGACGGCGAAAATGGATGATTCCGTATACGGAAACGCCCGTGTAGATTTCATTGGACAATTACAAACAAATAAGGTAAAATATATCATAGGCAAAGTACGCCTGATTCAATCTGTCGACCGACTTGCACTGTTAAAGGAAATTAACAGCCGAGCGGAGGCGTCAGGATTGGTTCAGGATATCTTGATTGAGGTAAATATCGGCGGGGAACTCCAAAAAGGGGGAGCCGCAGCAGAAGGTTTACCGAGCCTATTGGACGCGGCCTGCGCAATGCCCCATGTTCGTGTAAAGGGGCTTATGTGCATTCCGCCGCCGCTTGCCGGGGATGGCGCACGGCGTTACTTTTCGAGGATGCGCGGGATATATGAGCGTATCCGTGAAGAGGGAATGCAGGGCGTTGAGATGGAGCATCTCTCCATGGGTATGAGCGGCGATTACGAGGCTGCAATACAGGAAGGCGCTACAATGATCCGCGTGGGGACGGGTATTTTTGGCGCCCGAGGGTAGCGGCACGCTGGGCCGTAAAGAGATAGAGCGCCCGGCTTTATTCAGAATTCTCCAAACGCCAACGATAATTTATCGATTTGGAGGATTACAATGGCAAAATTATTGAACAAATTCCTTGACTACATCGGTATTGAGGAAACTGAGCTTGAAGACGACGAACTCCTTGACGTTGACGCTTATGAAGAGGATACCGAAGAAACGGAGAAGGTACTCAGCCTAAGCAACAGGGGGAAGAAAAAAACAACGGCCAGCAGCAATGTGGTTAGCCTCCCCACCGCGGCGCAGATGAAGATGATTGTCTATCATCCGATAAGCTATGAGGATACGCAGAATATTATCGATAACCTCAAGAGCCGCAAGCCCGTTATTGTTAATATGGAGGAACTTGAGATCGAGTGCGCGCAGCGCATCTTGGATTTCATGGCGGGTGCGGTGTATGCGCTGAGCGGAACCATTTACAAGATATCCCGTGGAATATTTGTCGTAGCCCCCACCAACTATGACATCATCGGGAATGGTGAAAATGGATTGGGAGACGGCGTAATTTAATAACGTTGCAGCGCTGCCGGCGTCGGGCGCTTTAACGGTAACGGCAGCTTTAGGCGGATTTTCAGCTCAGGCATTAACGGGCCGGCGCAACATTAAGCGCCGGCCCGTTAAACGCCGGGGCGGGGGCGGCGGCCCAACAGCGATTGTTAAGAGGGTTGCACGCAAGAGGGAGTAAGTATGATAAACAAAGACGATATTATAAACAAGCGGTTTAGCCGTTCTTTTCGAGGCTATGATATTAAAGAAGTGGATATGTTTCTGGATATGCTTATAAAGGAATTTGAGCGGATTGATTATGAAAGAGAAATTGCGGCTGTACGTATAAAAACGCTGCTTGATGAAGTAGAGCGCCTCCAATGCAGTCGGGAGCGGTTTGATCAAAGCAATGGATAAGGCGCCTCGCCCACAGAACCGGGATGCGGTTGCGTTGCCTTTGTCGTATGAGGAACTGCTGCTAAGCGGCCGCAAATCGGTGGATTTCGTATATATTATTGGAGATGCTTATGTTGATCACCCCAGCTTTGGTCCGGCGGTGATATCCCGCGTGCTAGAAAGCCGCGGTTACTCGGTTGGTATTGTCGCGCAGCCGGAGTGGCGCTCAATCGAGGATTTTACACGGTTTGGCCGGCCAAATTTGGCCTTTCTCGTGTCAGCCGGGAACATGGATTCTATGGTAAACCATTATACTGCGGCGAAAAAAAGGCGCGCAAGCGACGCGTTTACGCCCGGAGGCGCGATAGGTAAGCGGCCGAATCGCGCCACAATAGTCTATGTTAACCGGATAAAGCAAGCATATCGGAGCGTTCCCGTGATTATTGGCGGGGTTGAGGCAAGCCTCAGGCGATTTGCGCATTATGATTATTGGGATGACAGGGTCCGACGAAGTATTCTCATTGAATCCGGAGCCGATTTATTGATTTATGGCATGGGCGAAAAGCCGATAATACAGGCAGCCGACGCATTGTCCAGCGGGTTGGATATCAAGCATATCACCTATATACCGGGAACATGCTATTATACTTCGTCAATCAATTCCGTGTATGGGTATGAGGAAATAGCATCATTCAACGATGTAGCTTCGGATAAAAAAACGTATGCACGTGCGTTCATGAAGCAGCAAACCGAGCATGACCCGATACGCGGCAAGGTTCTCGTACAACCGCATGACAAGGGTTATTTAGTCGTCAACCCGCCAGCCGAGCCTTTGAGCGGAGAGGAGATGGACGCGGTATACGAGTTGCCTTATACAAGAAAGCCGCACCCATCGTATAAAGAAAACATTCCGGCGCTTCAAGAAGTCGAGTTCTCGCTCGTATCGTGCAGGGGCTGCTTCGGTTCCTGCGCATTTTGCGCGCTTTCGTTCCATCAAGGCAGGTTTATTCAGGCGAGAAGCCATGAATCCCTCGTGCGGGAGGCGCGGATGCTTTCGCGCCTTGATGGGTTTAAGGGTTATATACACGACGTTGGCGGCCCGACCGCGAACTTCCGAAAACCCGCTTGTAAGAAGCAGCCGCAAAAAGGAGCGTGCGCAGGCCGTAATTGCCTCGGCTACCATAAATGCCCGAGCGTTGAGGTCGACCACAGCGATTATACCGCGCTGCTCAAAAAGCTCAGGGAGGTTGAAGGAGTAAAAAAGGTTTTCGTGCGATCCGGGATTCGATACGATTACGTGATGTACGATAAGGACGACAGCTTTATGAAGGAGCTCGTCAAACATCATGTGAGCGGGAGGCTGAAGGTTGCGCCCGAGCATGTGGACGAGAACGTTTTGAAGCTTATGGGCAAGCCGAGCTGCGCGCTGTACGATAAATTCTGTGAAAAGTACGGGCGGCTTTCTCGCGGCGCTGGCAAGGAGCAGTATATCGTACCCTACTTCATGTCCTCACACCCCGGTTCGGATTTGAACAGCGCTGTTGAACTGGCCGTTTATCTCAAGAAAACCGGGCAGCGGCCGGAGCAGGTGCAGGATTTTTATCCCACTCCCGGAACGCTTTCTACCTGCATGTACCACACCGGGCTCGATCCAAAAACAATGCGGCCCGTATATGTGCCAAAGAGCGCTCAGGACAAAGCATTGCAGCGCGCTTTGATTCAGTTTTTCATGCCGCAATACCAAGCGCTTGCGCGGAAGGCGCTGATCATGGCCGGCCGCGAGGATTTAATCGGGCGTCACCCCAGCGCGCTGGTTCCGAACGTGGAAGCGCGGACGGTAAAAGGACGCAGGCGAAGAAAGTGACGGCTGCGTGTCAAACGTTAAAAAAAGGGGCAAGTTGTTGGTAAAGCTTTACTCGCATGATATAATATCCGCATGCCAAACCTCGCTCTATATCAAAGGATGAGGTAGCGCGGATTACAGCAGCGGGGTTACTTGAGCGTTTACGGTATAAAAGGGAAAGCGGGAGAAAAATGGGACATAGGATAACGGCGGTTACGCCGGGCTCCGCCGCCGCGCGATACGGCGTAAAACAGGGATGCGATTTGATCAGCATAAACGGCGAATCCATAAAGGATGTATTGGATTATCAATACCTGACCGCTGACAAAGAACTTTACCTTATATGCGAAGCGGACGGCGTACGCCAGGCTTTTACAATATGCAAAGATGAATGCGAGCCGCTTGGCCTTGAGTTTGAATCCAGCCTCATGAGCCCGGTTTTCAGGTGCAAGAACCATTGCCTGTTTTGTTTTATCGATCAAATGCCCAAAGGCGGCAGGGAGACGCTCCATTTTAAGGATGATGATTGGCGGCTGTCGCTCATTATGGGGAACTACGTAACGCTCACGAATGTGGGCGACGAGGAGTTTGAGCGCATCATCAGCCGCCGCGTTTCGCCGCTGTACGTATCCGTACACGCCACGGATCCGGAGGTTCGCGTTAAGATGATGGGAAACCCGACCGCCGGCAGGCTGATGGAGAGGCTGGAGCGTCTCAAAAAATCCGGGCTTAAGGCGCACTGCCAGATTGTGGTGTGCCCGGGCATAAACGACGGAGCCGTTTTGGAAAAATCAATCGGGGATCTCGCGCGTCTCTATCCCGCGGTGCAATCCGTCGCTGTGGTTCCCGTAGGGCTTACCCGTTTTCGCGAGGGGTTGTATCCGCTCAGGTGCTTTACCAGCGAGGAAGCGCGCTCACTCATAAACTTAATTGAACGCAGGCAGGCGGCGCTAAGAACGCGGCTTGGAACGTCGTTTGTATTTGCGGCCGATGAAATGTATTTAAAAGCCGGATTGAGTTTGCCGGATTACGAGCATTATGAAGGTTTTTCACAGCTTGAAAACGGGGTGGGCCTGCTGCGCAGATTCGAGGAGGGGTTTTTATACGCCCTTAAGGGGAAAAGGCCGCTTAAGGCCAAACGCCGGTTTATCGGGGCTACGGGGGTAGCCGCGCACTCTTTTATGCAGAAGCTGTTTAATAAGCTGGTGCCGTATGGAATTGAGCTGGAGCTCAAGCCGATAAAAAACCGTTATTTCGGCGAAACCGTTACGGTAAGCGGGTTGGTATGCGGGCAGGATATCGCGGAGCAGATCAAAGGTTCGCTGGACGGGCGCGGATTACTTTTGCCACGCTGTATGCTTCGGGAGCGGGACAGCGTTTTTTTAGACGGATATACGCTTGAACGCCTGAGCGACGAGCTTGGGGTGAACATAAACGCGCTTTGCGCGCATGACGGAGAAGAATTCATTAACGAGCTGTATTCAATCAGCCGCAGGAGGTAAATCATATGTCCAAACCACTGGTCGCAATCGTAGGACGCCCGAACGTGGGTAAATCCACGCTGTTTAATAAGCTGGCCGGCAAACGCATTGCGATTGTTGAGGATACGCCAGGCGTAACCCGTGACAGGATCTACGCGGATGCAAAATGGCTCGAGCACGTGTTTACCCTGATTGATACCGGAGGTATTGAACCGGACAGGGACGATGTGATAAGCTCGCAGATGCGCCGCCAGGCACAGCTTGCCATCGATACCGCCGACGTGATCCTTTTTCTGGTTGACGGGCGCGAGGGCGTCACGGCGGCGGATGAGGAAGTGGCTCAAATGCTGCGCAGGAGCAAAAAGCCCATAGTACTTGCCGTGAATAAGGTGGATCATATCAAGTATGACGACGCCAAGTTCGATTTTTATCACTTGGGGATCGGAAACCCTGTAACCGTCTCGGCCGAGCAGGGGCTCGGGATCGGCGATCTTTTGGACGAGATCGTTTCGTTTTTTGACGCGAAAGCGGACGAGGAAGATTCGGAAGTGCTCAAAATTGCTGTTGTGGGAAAGCCAAACGTCGGCAAATCGAGCCTTGTGAACAAGCTGCTTGGGCAGGAACGCAATATTGTAAGCGATATACCCGGAACGACCAGAGACGCTGTGGATACGCCCTTTACGCTTGACGGGAATGATTATGTGCTTATCGATACCGCGGGGATCCGCCGCAAGCGTTCTATTGAGGATGAGAGCGTGGAACGGTACAGCGTTATACGCTCCTTCGCGGCGGTACGGCGATCGGACGTGGCGCTTATTGTAATTGATGCGGAGCAGGGCATGAGCGAGCAGGACGTTAAAATAGCGGGCTATGTCCATGAGGAGGGCAAGGCGTGTATCCTTATCGTGAATAAATGGGATTTGATTGAAAAGGATACGCATACCATGGATGCGTTTAAAAAAAGGCTTGCTTCGGATTTGGCTTTTATGAGCTATGTTCCGACGCTGTTTATTTCCGCGCTTACCGGCCAGCGGGTAAACAGGATACTGCAAGAGGTTCAGATGGTCTATGCACAGTACTGCGCGCGCGTTTCCACGGGAGCGGTAAACGATGTGCTTTCCGAAGCAGTTACCGCCGCGGAACCGCCTTCGTCCAAGGGCAGGAGGCTCAAAATCTTTTATGCAACGCAGGCGGCGGTAAAGCCCCCGACGTTTGTTATATTCGTAAATGATCCGGATCTGATGCATTTTTCATATAAGAGGTATCTGGAAAACTATCTTCGTAAATCCTTTATGATGACCGCCACGCCAATACGGTTAATAATCCGGCAGCGGTCCAATAACGATTAGGAGGCTGAACATGGAATACCTTTTATGGTTCTTAAGCCTGTTATGCGGGTACGTTATCGGGAACTTTCAAACGGCTATACTCATAAGCCGGTTAAGGTATCACGATGATGTGCGCAACCACGGCAGCGGCAACTCGGGTACGACGAATATGCTGCGCGTGTTTGGCATTGGCCCGGGCGCGCTGACGTTTGCCGGCGATTTTTTAAAGGGGCTGGCGGCGGTAGCAGCCGGGTGGCTGATTGGAGGCGAGGTTGGCGGCTGCCTTTCCGGGCTTGGCGCGGTACTCGGGCATGATTTCCCGGTGTTTTTTAAGCTCAAAGGCGGAAAGGGCGTCGCCTCCGCGCTTGGCATTGCGTGGATGCTCGATCCGCTGTGCGCGGCGATTGCTACGGCGGCAGCCTTTACTGTAATTTTCACGAGCAAGATGGTATCTTTAGGCTCGCTTATCGGTATTACGGTTTTTCTTGCGGCGGCGGTGATAATGAATATGGGGAATTGGCTGTTATTAGGCACGGTGGCCATTCTGTGGGTATTAATTATCCTGCGCCATACCGATAATATACGGCGGCTGATAAAGGGTGAGGAAAACAAACTGCTCCAGCGCAAAAAGGACGTTACAAATGATAAATCGGGCGGAGCCTGAGGGCGTTCTGGCAAACAAAGATTACCGGCGCTGCAAACGTGTTTAGAACGGTACTGATAATAGTCTTCTTTTGTGACGCCGTTTAGGGTTGTTATAAATATCCGCACCGCTTATCCGCGGCTATATTGAGCCGATTGCACCGCTTTAGCATACAAAACGCCCACGCGGTATGCTGATTTGACGATATATTCAACCCATGATTATTCGCAGTAATTCAGGTAGTTCACCTCCTTCATTACGGATTCCGCGATATTGGTGCAATGGTCGGCGATCTTCTCCAGGTTATGGATGAGTTCAATGTACGTAACGGCGGACTGCGGCGAACACCGCCTTTCGTTGAGCCGCACAATATGCTTTGCCCGGAGCCTGTCCTCAAGATTATCCACCTCGGGCTCGAGATTAAGCACGCGCTGCGCCATCTCCTGATTCCCGTTCTGCAACGCTTCTATCGTGTCGTTAACCATCGAGTTGAGCATGCTGAAGGTATCCTCTATTTCGCCTATTGCCTCCTCGGAGAACTTCAAGCGTTCCTCTTTTTTAAGCCGAGCGTAGCCGGCGATGTTTTCACAGTGGTCGCCTATGCGCTCCACGTCGGCGGCCGTATGTAAAAGCCCGGCGAGCCTAAGCGATTGCCTGCGGTTCAAATCGCTGCTTGAGAGCATGGTTGAGAGGTACTTTACCGTGGCGCGCTGAAGGCTGTCCACAACATTTTCATTTTCAAGTACCTTTTGAATCTCAGCGTCGTCCCCTTTTATGAACGCCGCCTTTGCGGATTCCATCATACTACGCGTCACAGAGGCGATGTGGGTAAGCTCACGCGTCGCAAGCTCCATGGCGATTGCGGGCGTGTGCAGCACCTTATAATCCAAAAACTGCGGTTCTGTTGACAGGTGAATATCATCACCCTTTACAAGCATACGTACCATCCGCTCCATCAGCCATAAGAACGGCAGCCAAATAACCGTGTTGACAATATTAAATATGGTATGCGCGTTGGCGATTTGCTGCTTGAGCAGATCCAGCCCCAATCCGGGTGTAATGAGGCGGATAAAATCCGCGTATGCCGGAATAAAGAAGAAAAAGAATATGGTACCGAAGGTTTTGAAAAACGTATGCGCGATTGCGGCGCGCTTGGCGTCCTTACTGCCGCCGATAACAGCGATAAACGCGGTTATGGTCGTGCCGATGTTGCTCCCCAGCAATATCGGTATAGCGGCCTCAAGCCCTAATATGGACGTAACGCCGTCCGGCCCAGCCTGAGCCGCAATGTTCTGCACGACCGCTATAACGGCGGAGCTGCTCTGCACGACCATAGTGGATACCGTACCAACAAGCACGCCCAATATAGGCACGTCCTTTATGGAAAGAATAAGGCGGGCAAACTCGGGCAAAGCCGCAAGGGGCTTAAGCACGGAGCTCATCGCGTCGATGCCGACGAACAAAATGCCGAACGCGAAAATTGTTTGCCCAATATGCTTGATCTTACCGTGTTTCACGAAAAAATATAGGATAAAGCCCACGGCGGTAATCGCCATGGCATATTCGCCAATATCCAAAGCGACGAGCTGGCCGGTAATGGTCGTGCCGATAGTCGCGCCCAATATCACGCTAAGAGCCTGGCGCAAAGTCAAAAGCTTAGCGCTGACAAAGCCTACAACCATCACGGTCGTAGCGCTGGAGCTTTGTAGCAGGGCGGTAATTATCGCGCCTAAAAGCACGCCGATGACGGGGTTTTTGGTAAGCATTCCAAGGATGCTGCGCATCTTCTCGCCAACGGCTTTTTGCAGGCCCTCGCTCATGAGGTTCATTCCGTAAATAAACAGTGCGAGCCCGCCGAGCACTCCGAAGATCATCTGCGCTAAACTTTGAACATCCATCCTCTTTACCCCTTATGAATAAACATATTACGACAATTATACAGTATCACCGTTCTGTAAAATATGATCCATCGGTTTGTAAAAAGTATGTAAAACATGGACTTAAGCGGATATTGACAAAATTGGAAATGGGTAATACATTTAAAGAATGTTAAAAGGGATAAACTAGTTTATACGGTTTTGGAGGTGAAACGCTTGCAGGAAGAACAGTTAATAAAGGAGCAATATGATATTACCGGCATGAGCTGCTCGGCGTGTTCCGCGCATATTGAGAAAAGCGTGGGCGCGGTAGATGGGGTTAAGCATGTTTCCGTGAACTTGTTAAACAATTCGATGACCGTTGAATATAACGCATTAGCCTTAGGACAGACGGATATCGTGAACGCAGTTGAATCTGGGGGCTACGGCGCATCCCTCAAAGGAGGAGCGGCCAAGCCCAAAACGCGCGATAGCGGGATAAAGGAAAATCTGCGCGAGATGAAAACAAGGGTTGTCGTATCGTTTGCCTTCATGCTGCCGCTGATGTTCTTGACCATGTATCATATGTTTGCTAAATGGTTTTCGTTGCCAATACCCGCATGGTTAACCGATACGTTTTACGGCGGGGAAAACGCGGCGGTGTTCGCCCTTACGCAGCTGTTGCTGACTTTACCCGTGGTATATATTAACCGTAAGTATTACCAGTCCGGCTTTAAAAACCTGCTTCGCGGATCCCCCAACATGGATTCCCTGATTGCGATGGGGTCATCCGCCGCGCTTGTTTACGGCATAGCGGTGCTCTACGCTATCTCAGCTTCCCTTGGGCGCGGGGATGTGGCGCACGCGGAGCATTATACGATGGAGCTATATTTTGAATCCGCCGCGATGATACTTGCGTTGATAACGCTGGGCAAATATCTGGAAGCGCGATCAAAGGGTAGAACGTCTGAGGCGATCGAAAAACTGATGGATCTGACCCCTCCAACCGCGACTGTAATACGCGACGGCTCGGAGCTTGAGATACCGGTCGAACAGGTCAGGGCGGGAGATACGGTAGCTGTGCGTCCGGGCCAGCGCATACCTGTAGACGGCGTTGTGACGTCCGGTGGGTCGTATGTAGACGAATCCGCCTTAACGGGAGAAAGCATACCGGTTGAAAAGCTTCCGGGCGACGCCGTAACAGGGGCTTCTATTAACAAGGGCGGATACTTTACTTTTGAAGCGCGCAGGGTAGGGGAGGATACGACGCTCGCCCAGATTATCCGGCTGGTTGAGGAGGCGGGCGCGAGCAAGGCGCCTATCGCAAAGCTGGCGGATAAGATCAGCGGTATATTTGTACCGGTCGTAATTGTAATTGCAGTAATTGCCGCCGCCGTGTGGCTCATTACGGGCAAGCCGTTTTCCTTCGCGCTTTCCATCGGCATTGCCGTTCTGGTCATATCCTGCCCGTGCGCGCTCGGGCTCGCCACCCCAGTCGCTATCATGGTGGGTACAGGAAAGGGGGCGGAAAATGGGATACTGGTAAAATCCGCCGAAGCGCTGGAAACCGCCCACCATGCTACGACCGTTGCGCTTGATAAAACGGGAACCGTTACCGAAGGAAAACCGCGTGTGACGGATATTATCGCGGCTCAGGGCGTTAAGAAGCTTGATCTTTTGTCGCTTGCGCTTTCACTTGAGGCGCTTTCTGAGCACCCGCTTGCGCAGGCAATTGTGGATTATGCCCGTGAAAAAGGGCTTAGCGCTGAACCGGCGCAGGAATTCGAGGCCGCCGTAGGGCGCGGCGTTCGCGGAGTTATCGATGGCCGGGAGGCTATGGGCGGCAACATCGCCATGATGAAGGAAGCGGGCGTTTCTCTGGAGAGGATGGAGCAGGAGGGTGATAAGTTGTCTTCCCAGGGAAAAACCCCTCTGTATTTTGCCAATGAACGGCGGCTGCTCGGTGTTATAGCGGTAGCGGACGTCGTAAAACCGACCAGCAAGGAGGCGGTTGAAAGGCTCAGGCGTATGGGTATGGACGTTGTTATGATAACGGGGGACAATGCGATAACGGCGGAGGCGATACGGGCCCAGGTGGGAGTCGCGCGTGTAATCGCTGAGGTTATGCCGCAGGATAAGGAGCGGCAGGTGCGCGCCATGCAGGAGGAAGGGAAGCGCGTTATCATGGTTGGGGACGGGATAAACGATGCGCCCGCGCTGACGCGTGCCGACGTGGGCGTGGCTATCGGAGCAGGTTCCGATATCGCGGTTGAATCCGCCGATATCGTACTGATGCGGAACGACTTGATGGACGTTGCTACGGCCATCGAGCTTTCTCGCAGGGTAATACGAAATATTAAGGAGAATCTGTTTTGGGCGTTCTTCTATAATATCATCGGTATACCTTTAGCGGCCGGCGTATTCTATTCGGTGCTGCAATGGAAGCTGAACCCAATGTTCGCTGCCGCGGCAATGAGCCTATCGTCAATTTGCGTGGTGCTAAACGCACTCAGGCTTAAAAGATTTAAACCCATACAAATACAAAAACACGGAGGAAAAATAGGATGAAGAAAGTTATTATGATTGAAGGCATGCATTGCATGAACTGCGCGTCAAGGGCAAACAAAGCGCTCTCTGGCGTACAGGGCGTTGAAGAAGTGGATATGCAGCTCAAAAAAAACCGGGCCGTTGTTACTGTCGACGCAAACGTTACGGATCAAGCGTTGAAGGACGCCGTAAATGAAGCGGGCTACCAAGCAGTTTCCATAGAAGAGAAAAAAGGGCTGTTCGGCTGATTCAGCGTTTGAATATTTAAATCCGTGAAGGCTTAAGAATAGTACGGCCGCTTAAAAATATTTGAACGCTGAGGTTAGGTGAATGAAAAAGGTCCCCCAAATATATGATTCGGGGGACAATTGCGTCAAGAGCGGCTGCGCATCATCTGTGATACTTACTATGGAAAATCCGACATTCTTATAGATTAATCTCTCAGCCGCGTGTCGTTTGGGATCACAAACAAAGCTATCAACGGCTTATATTCCTCGCACCTGCATACCCCGCAGCAGGAATATCGCGCGAAACTCCAATTTCATACAAATCATTAATCGGGCTTTTCGTTATTCAGGGCGCTCTCGATCCGCTCCAACCGCATTGCGATAAGCTTTAATTCTTGCTCAACAGGGTCGGGCAGCCTTACCTGATCCAAATCCACGCCGTCCTCACCCTTTAAGCCGGGCTGCGCATCCTTTAACGCAGGCCTTTGAACAGGCGTATGAATCCCGAGTTCCAGTTGGTCTAGATCACAGGAGTATTTTACAATCCGGCCCGGTACGCCCACAACCGTGGCGCATGGAGGCACCTCCTTGAGTACCACGGCGCCAGCGCCTATTTTCGCATAGTCGCCCACCTTAAACGGGCCAAGCACGCTTGCGCCCGCGGCGATTGTGACATGATTGCCTATGGTTGGGTGGCGCTTGCCCGTTTCCTTGCCCGTGCCGCCCAGCGTCGTACCCTGGTAAATTGTAACGTCGTCGCCGATCAAGGTGGTTTCACCTATCACAACGCCCGCGCCGTGATCGATAAATACCCTGTTGCCAATCTGCGCCGCGGGATGAATCTCAATTCCGGTAAAAAAGCGCGATACGCCTGCGATGATCCGCGCGAACAGCCGGAGGCGGCGCTTATAAAGAAAATGGGCAAGCCTGTGCGCGCGTATGGCATGAAACCCCTGATAGCATAAAAACACCTCGAATGCGTTGCGCGCGGCGGGGTCCCGATCCAAAATGCAGCGTATGTCGCTGCGGAAAGTATCAAACATTTACGTGTCCATCCAATTAAATGTATTGCGAACTAATATACGTCATATCGACGTTTAATGTCAATTATTTTTTAATTCCATTGACGCGTTTCGCCGCAAATTATATTATGTGAATGAGGTGATACGTGTGAAGTTCTTGATAGCTTCTGACTTGCATGGTTCCGCCGGAGCATGCCGCCGGTTGATGGAACGCTTTAACCAGGAACGCGCTCAAACGCTGATCCTTTTGGGTGATATCCTTTATCATGGGCCGCGCAATCCGCTGCCTGAATCGTATTCGCCCAAGGATGCGGCGGACATACTCAACAGCAAGGCGGATAAGATATTCTGCATACGGGGTAATTGCGACGCGGATGTGGATCAGGCGATGCTGCGTTTTCCAATAACCGCGCCTCAAGCATTGATCTATGCGGACTCAATGGCATGGTTCCTTACGCATACTTCGGGCATTGGCAACCCGCCGCCCATGGGTGGGATTGACGTAATTTTAGAGGGGCATACGCATATTCCGCTATTAAGCCGCAGTGGTACCGTAATCCGTCTCAATCCGGGCTCCGTATCCCTGCCAAAGGGCGGATTCCCCGCGACATACGCGGTATATGAAAACCGCGCCTTCACCATATATGATATGGCGGGCGCGGTTGTAAGCACGCTGGAGATAGGGTAGAGCGAATCTATCCGCTGATTCTCTCAACGCCAAGCGTTACCAATTCCCCGTTGATGTTCCATTCTTTAACATAACCGGATACGGAACCGCCTTTGATATCGTCGGATAGGGTTTCGGCCGCGATAACAGCGCCGTAGCTTTCCATGAGCGCCGCTAAAGCGCTGTTCCCGGTATGATAGAGGCGTATATGATCCGTAACCTGGAACCCGGCCTCCTTGCGCATAGTCTGTATTTTAGATACCAGTTCGCGGACATTGCCTTCGTCTTTCAATTCCCGCGTTAACGTCGTATTGAGCGCTACGCTGGTATCTTTACCATTCTCCGACGCGAACCCTTCCTTTTGCGCGGTCTCCACCAATACGTCGGCCGGGCTGAGGGAAACCGTAACGCCGTCTAACACAAATTCATAAGGCATATCGGCCTTATGTGCTGCCACGACAGCGTCGCCTATGCCCTCGCCTTGCAGATACCGGTTGATTTTCGGCAGTATTTTTCCGTAACGGGGTCCGAGCGTCCTGAGCTGCGGTTTTACGCGGTACGAAACAAAGCCGGTAGCGTCGTCAACAAAATTAACGCTCTTTACGTTCATTTCTTCGGCGATGATAGAGATAAACGCTTCCGGCAGCCCAGCGCCCTGTACAAGCATTTCGCTTAGAGGCTGGCGGTTCTTTATCGCGGCAGCGTTGCGCGCGCTCCTGCCCAAAACGACAATGGACAGCACGCGGTCCATATTTGACTCCAGCTCGCCGTCTATAAGGGAATCATCCGCAGCCGGGAAATCGCACAGGTGAATGCTTTCAGGCGCGTTATCATCTACCGAACGCACGAGGTTCTGATACATCTGCTCAGCCATAAAGGGTATGAACGGCGCGCACACATGGCATAGCGCGTTGAGTATGGTAAACAGCGTCATATACGCGGCCTCTTTATCCTCAGTCATTTCATTCCCCCAGAAACGCTCGCGGCAGCGCCGCACGTACCAGTTTGAAAGATCGTCCGTAAAGCGCTGGAGCTCCCGCCCGGCCTCGGTGATACGCATAGCGCCCAAATTTTTATCCACGATTTCTATCAGGCTGTTCAGCCTTGAAAGCGCCCATGAATCCATAACCGAAAGGTTTTCTTTTCTCAACGTATGCTTGGTCGGATCAAAACCGTCAATTTCAGCGTAGAGGATATAGAACGCGTAGGTGTTCCAAAGCGTACCCATGAATTTGCGCTGGCTTTCGCTCACCGCGTCTGCGGAAAAACGGTTAGGGAGCCATGGCATGGATGCGGTATAGAAATACCAGCGTACGGCGTCCGCTCCCTGTTTATCCAATACGGTCCACGGATCGACCACGTTTCCTTTATGCTTGCTCATTTTAACGCCGTCTTTATCCTGCACGTGGCCTAGTACGATACAGTTCAAAAACGCCGGGTCGTCAAATAAGCAGGTAGAGATAGCCGAAAGTGTATAGAACCATCCGCGCGTCTGATCCACCGCCTCGCTGATAAAATCGGCGGGATAGCGCTTTTCAAACTCCTCTTTATTCTCAAAAGGATAATGCCACTGCGCAAAGGGCATCGAGCCGGAATCGAACCAGCAGTCGATAACCACGGGTTCGCGTTTCATGGCGCCGCCGCATTTAACGCATGGGAACTCGATTGCGTCCAGATAGGGCTTATGCAGCTCAATATCCTCAGGAACATTTTGGTTAAGCTCACGCAGCTCCTTTCTGCTGCCTACCACGTGTACATGGCCGCATTCGGCGCACATCCAAACCGGGAGGGGCGTACCCCAGTACCGCTCGCGCGATATGCCCCAGTCAATGACGTTTTCAAGGAACTTGCCCATGCGCCCGTCACGGATGGTTTCGGGTATCCAGTTGATTCGCCGGTTTAATTCCGTTAGCTTATCCTTTACAGCCGTCATACGGATAAACCAGCTTTCCCGCGCGTAATAAACCAGGGGCGTATCACAGCGCCAGCAGAAGGGATAGTTGTGTTCAAAATCGACGGCTTTGAACAGTTTGCCGTTATCTTCTAGGGCGGCAAGTATATGCTTATCCGCATCCTTAACGAACATCCCGTCCCAGGGCGTTCCGCCGCGCATATGCCCTGAAGCGTCCACAAGCTGCACAAAGGGGAGATCCCAGTCCCGGCCAATACGCGCGTCGTCCTCGCCGAAAGCGGGCGCGATATGTACAATGCCTGAGCCGTCCGTAAGCGTTACATAGCCATCCGAAACAATTCGCCACCCCTTTTTCCCCTGATGGTTTACCGGTAAATCGAAGAGCGGCTCGTATTCCTTGCCCACGAGCTCGGAACCTTTCACAACCGATAAAACCGCGGCGCTTTCGCCAAGAACCTTCTCAACCAGTGCGGAAGCCAAGTACAGCCTATCGCCCTGATAATCAACGAGCGAATAGTCCTCTAGAGCGTTTACGCACAGCGCGACGTTAGAGGGCAGGGTCCAGGGGGTGGTGGTCCATGCGAGAAACCAGGCGTCCTCGTTCTTTACCCTGAATTTTGCGAAAGCGGATACTTCCTTCACATCCTTATAGCCCTGCGCCACCTCATGCGAGGAAAGGGACGTACCGCAGCGAGGGCAGTACGGAACGATCTTGTGGCCTTTGTAAAGCAGGCCCTTTTCAAATATGGTTTTAAGCGCCCACCATTCCGACTCAATATAATCGTTGTCATACGTTACATAAGGGTTTTTCATATCCGCCCAGTAACCTACTCGCTCGCTTATATCCTCCCATTCGGACTGATATTTCCAAACGGATTTTTTGCACTGATCGATAAACGGCGTCACGCCGTAGCGCTCTATCTGCTCTTTGCCGTCGAGCCCGAGCAGCTTTTCGACCTCTAGCTCCACGGGCAGCCCGTGCGTATCCCAGCCGGCCTTGCGCAGCACGTCGTAACCCTTCATCGCGCGGTATCGGGGAATAATATCCTTTATTGAACGCGTGAGTATGTGGCCGATATGCGGCTTGCCGTTAGCGGTAGGCGGGCCGTCGTAAAACGTATAGGGCTTACCCCCGCGGCGCAGCTCGACGCTTTTTTCAAAGATGCCGCGTTCATTCCAAAAAGCGAGCGTCTCATTTTCGCGGGATGCGAAATCCAAAGATGTTGAAACCTTCTTGTACATAGTTTACTCCTTTGCTTTACTTCGGATAATCTTTAACGGCTAGATTTTAACATAAACGCGCCGCCAAAGCGGGTAAAAAAAAAGCCCCGCCCAAACGGGACGTAAGCTAATTGCCTCGCGGTACCACCCGAGTTGGCGCTTAGAGCGCCCTCTTAAAACGCGCGACTTCATCGCGCACCCCTGTAACGTGAGGACACGTCGGCGCTTAATAGGCATAATGCCGTTACGCGCCGCGCTCATGGGTGATACGGTTAGAATACGGCCTGCCGCGCTTGCACCATGCCGCGGCTCGCTTAAAGCCTAATTTTTCTTCCGCGCGTCCCAATCAACGCTTTATTTAATTTATTATACGATTTAAATCCATTTTTGTACAGATTAAATTTTGTTTAGCGATAAATTATTTTTCCTAGCGCAGCTAAATAATTGATGATAGGTCGCCTCAATACATTTTTAACATGATAATATCTAGGTTACTGTTCATCTCCCCGACAATTTCACTCTTTACAGAGCGGTAGAAGGGGCCGTTCGTAATTTATTCCTAATAAAATGGGCGATTGGGTGTGAAACTAATGGTTGGAACAATAAGCTTAACGCTTAGATTTAATGTTACGCAGATTATAAACGCTGCGGACGTAAAAATGCCGGCGTACGTTTGTGGATACAAAATCGACACCAATAATTTACGTTTTGCTCAAACGTATGGTTTGAATTGAAAATATTTTTATGGTAGTATGGTAAAGACGGCCTTTTTAGGCCTTTTAAACGATGGATGATTCCGCTGCAGGAGGATTTTGGTTTTGAAATTAAAAAAATTGCGTACGCCGTTAATATATCTTCTTCTTCTAGCCATGATTATCTTCATGGTTACGGGCGTAAATTTTGACGGTAATAAACCGGATACGCCGCGCTACTCCGAGTTTTTGGATATGGTGCGAAACGATCAGGTTAAGGCTGTGCAGCTTACTGAAAAAACGCTTTATGGCCTGCGCGTTGATTCCCAGTATAACGATAAAGACTTTTTTGAAGACGGTAAATATGATTTTTCCGTTGTTGTTTCGCCGACTACCCTTATTGACGACTTAAATAAGATAGTCGCGTCAAAAACGCCGGATAAAACCGTTGATGAGATAACGGTAGACGATTACGGGTTTACATTCCAGTATAACCCGACGCCTCAACCCAGCCTGTTCCTGACCCTGCTGCCATATCTCCTGATTCTCGGCGGAATGCTAGCCCTGTTCTTTTATATGCAGAATCAGGGGAGCAAGAGCGCGATGAGCTTCGGCAAAAGTCGGGCCCGCGTGAATGTAGACGGAAAAAACAAGGTAACGTTCGACGATGTTGCGGGCGCGGATGAGGAAAAAGAAGAATTACGCGAGGTCGTCGAGTTTTTGCGTTCGCCTCAGCGCTTTTCGGAAATGGGCGCGCGCATTCCCAAGGGCGTCCTTCTCATGGGCCCGCCGGGTACGGGAAAAACGCTGTTGGCCAGGGCGTCGGCGGGTGAGGCCGACGTGCCGTTCTTCTCCATTTCCGGCTCGGATTTCATGGAGATGTTTGTTGGCGTAGGCGCGAGCCGCGTTCGAGATCTTTTCAATACGGCAAAGCGCTGTGCTCCGGCCATCGTTTTTATCGATGAAATTGATGCTGTTGGCAGGCAGCGCGGCACGGGGCTCGGCGGCGGCCACGACGAGCGAGAGCAGACATTGAACCAGCTTCTTGTTGAGATGGACGGATTTGCGCCGAACGAGGGAATAATCGTCATGGCGGCGACAAACCGGGCGGATGTTTTGGACCCCGCGCTTCTGCGTCCCGGAAGGTTCGACAGGCAAATAACCGTTTATCCGCCTGATAGAAAAGGCCGTTTTGAAATACTTAAAGTACATTCGCGCAATAAACCGCTCTCCGCGGAGGTGGATCTTGATCAGATGGCGAAGCGCACGCCCGGTTTTACCGGCGCGGATTTGGAGAATATTCTTAACGAGGCCGCGATTCTCTCGGCCAGAAAGAATAAGCGTGAAATTACGCCCGATGAGCTTGAGGAAGCGGTTAGCCGCGTAACAATGGGGCCGGAAAAAAGAAGCCGCGTAATAACGGAAGCGGATAAACGCATCACAGCTTATCATGAGGCGGGTCATGCGGTGGTGCAGCATAAGCTTGCCAAGAAGGAAAAGATTCAGGAAATCAGTATAATCCCCCGCGGTGAAGCGGCGGGATACACGGTATCTTTGCCTGAAAATGATGAAATGCATGTATCCAAGGGAAAACTGCTTGATTTTATCGCAATGCTCCTTGGAGGACGCGTAGCGGAAGAGGTTGCGCTGGACGATATCAGCACGGGCGCTTCAAACGATTTACAGCGCGCGAGCGAGCTTGCCCGCCGAATGGTTACGGAATGGGGTATGAGCGATAGAATCGGCCCGGTTTGCCTGGCAAGCAGGGAGGAGATCTTCATAGGCCGCGAATGGGGTCATAGAAACAACTATTCGGAGGAAATAGCCGCCAGGGTTGACGCTGAGGTACGCCATATACTTGACGAACAGTATGAACGCGCACGGCATACGCTTGAGGAAAACAGAGCGGGCGTTGACGCGGTCGCCAAAGCATTAATCGAGTATGAACGGCTTTCGGGCGAGGAGTTTGAGAAAGTGTTTAGCGGCGAACCGGTTGATTTAGATAAGCGGGCGGATAAGCGCGCCGAGCAAGTTGAACAAGCTGCTCAGAGCGATAGCAATTTGCCTGATGATACGGAAAAAGGCCGCCTTAATCCGGATGGGAGCAGAACCTCGGATTAATAAAGCTTGACGGCGGTATGGACGGGTTAGTTAACGATGCTATTTAGCGAATGCTTAACACAAGCTTTATAGCGCGATATGCTAGACGTTATATAAGCAAAGCAATGAAAGAAGCGGCATGCCGCTTCTTTCAGGCTATCAAAGACGGCGCCTCGACTGTGAAAACACTGGGTGCTTATGTTGCGGACATCGACCGTTAGGCTAATTGCGCCGCTTAGAAACTGCCGGCACTGTTTTTCCCGAGATCTTCATTGGTTTTTTGATAAGCTTTAACGGCTCATATGCGACGAGCTTTTAACGTATTGAGGGTTGAGCGGAAACAGCTTCTTAAAGCGCTCTATCGTGAGCGCAAAGGAATGTACGTTTCATGCCATAACGAGCAAAGACATTAAATTTTACAGGAGCGCTTTATGGAACCGTTTGATATGCATATCCATTCCTATTATTCCGATGGTACGGACAGCCCTACCGCTATTGTGCGCGCCGCGAAAGTTCGCGGGCTTAAAATGATATCTTTAACGGATCATGATTCCATTTTGGGCGTAGCGGAGGCGGCAAAAGCCGGCGAAAGGGAAGATATTAAGGTCCTATCAGGAATTGAGTTTAATACGGTGCATCCATCGGAGCTTCATATATTGGGTTGGGGCTTTGATATGCATAATGATATGTTAAAGCAAACGTTGGACTGGCTTTGCGGCGAACGCGAACGTCGAAACGCCAGTATGCTTGCTAAGCTTCGAACCCTGCAATGCGATGCGGCACCTTATCTTGAGCCGATTAAGGGCAACTTAACGCGGCTTCATATCGCGAACGCGCTTGTAGCGGGAGGTTATGCCTCCAGCAAGGGCGATGCGTTTGAACGCTACCTAAAGAAAGGGCGGCCGGCTTATGTCCCGGCAAACGGCATTTCGCCCGAGGATGCCGTGCGGCTTATCGTACAGTGCGGGGGTTTGGCCGCAATTGCGCATCCATGTCATTTTGATTTCGCTCCTGAACCGCTTATCCGACGCCTTAAAAGCTGCGGGCTGGGAGCTATTGAGGCATACTATCCTTCCTCAACGACAAAGCAGACGGAATACTACTCTATGCTTGCAGAGCGATATGAGCTGTTGATTACCTGCGGAAGCGATTATCACGGGCAAAACAGGAAGGCGGTGAAATTAGGCTGCGCATGGCGTTATACTCAAAAGCTTTATAAAGCCTATAATGCCTTTCTTGAAAAGTGGCATGAATCGAATAAAAGCTCTCCGTATTAGAAAGTTGAATTTTTATACCGATTATCTTTTACCATTTACTTAATACAGATATAAATGAAATTAATAAAACCTCACAGCACCTCGTCCTATCAAACGGCTGTTATAAGGCTTTATCGGGCTTTAACTCATATTGGGTCTTCAGATTATTTCATTTTGCAATATAAACATAGCTTATGAACTGACCGTATTGTAATGTCAATAATGGACATTGCCTGACTTGTCTCCTTCTGTTATAATAAGACCGCAAAATACGACAGGCGAGGTAACGGGCATATGTTTGAAGGCGGCGGAACCATCAAGATATTTGCGGGCAACAATACCAGCAGGGCGTTTGCCCTGAAGATGTGCGAATATTTAGGCGCTCCACTGGGCGATTCTGAATCAATAAAATTCTCTGAAGGCAATACGTTTGTACGCATTAATGAATGCATCCGCGATAAGGACGTTTATATTGTTCAAACCATTGGCCGGCAGCCAAACGATGAATTTATGGAACTGCTCTTCTGGATAGACGCTTTTAAACGTGCCAGCGCCAATTCGGTTACGGCAATAATCCCGTATTTCAGCTATGCTAAGGGCGATAAAAAGGACGAGCCCCGCGTCTCGATCCGCGCCCGAGTATGCGCGGACTGCATAGAACTTGCCGGCGCGGATCGGGTTTTAACGATGGATCTTCACAGCCCTCAGGTTCAAGGGTTTTTTAAAAAACCGGTCGATCATTTATACGCACAATCCCTCCTTTGCGAATACGCAAGGCGCATGGGCATTGTTGACGATGATCTGGTTGTTGTTTCGCCGGACGCGGGCAGCGCGAAACGCGCGCGTCAGTTTGCGGACGAATTGGGCCGCCCTGTGGCCATTGGCGATAAAATGCGAATTGGGCATGATGAAAACGCGAAGGTTTTGGAGATAATTGGAGACGTCAAGGGCAAGAACTGCCTCGTGCTTGATGATTTTACTATTTCCGGCGGCACACTTGTGGACGTGGCGCACGGACTTAAGGATAAGGGCGCTAAAGATATTTATGCGTTTTTATCCCATGTGGTACTTGGCGAGAAGGGCGTTAAGAAAATAGAGAACAGCCCTATTAAGTTGTTGGTATCTACAGATACGGTCGAATGCCCGGCTATCGAGCTGTCCAGCAAGATACGCATTATTTCCGCCGCGCCGCTTTTCGCACAGGCGGTTAAGTATATACACGACCGTGAGTCAATGAGTTACATGTTTGATCATGTTCCAGAACGATTGCTTGAAATGAGCTTTGCAAAGCAGCTTAGCATTGATATATAAGTAGAAAACTGCTGATCGGCCTGGTATGATCGTGTCATAGTTGAGGAGGCATATGAAGAGTCAGCGAATCCGGCTTTGCACATGAAGCTTTGCTCAGCAAGGCTTTTTGTTCTATTTGCGCGTAAGCTGCCGTTCATGGGGCTTGGGAGTGGCTTTGACCAAAACTCCCATCGGGCACTACCAGAATATTCGCGTTTTCTTGTATAAAATGAACGACTCATACCGAGCATAATTAAAGGCGCTAAGAGGTCTACTATATATTTAAATATAGTTATTCTAGTGTATTATAAATGTTAGTTATGGATATGCTATAATTATGATATGAGGCGTCTCGTTATCAGGTATGAACGATAAGCTTGCAGCGTGTTTTTTTACGGTTTATTCACACGCATACATATGTGATACGGTAAAATAAATTCTTGCCTTTGACAGAATGCGATGATAATAATAGAATAATAATAGAATAAAGCGGTTTAAGGCCATGATGAAAATTATAAAGCGCGCAAAAGACGTGCAATTAACCCAAGATAATGGCCAAAATGACGTATTGAGTATATACATCACGCTTTATTTCTTTATACGTATGACGGGCGCTGATAACCGCGCCGCAGCTATAAGGGGAAGGAATATAATCATGACGGAGAAAAGGCGCAGGAGATTCGGCGATAGAAAAGACGGTTGGAAGATAAGGGGGATTGAACCAATGGCAAAGGTGTCCCCCTATATTATGGTCAAGCGCAACGATGCCTGCAATCTGATACTGGACGAGCTGGATATCGATCCCATCGAAAAATATATTCACGATAAACGCGCGGAAGGACTTGACCGTTTTGGGATAATGCATGTTATTGTAGCGGCATATGTACGCGGTATCTCACAGCGCCCGGCTATCAACCGTTTTATCGCAGGGCAGAAAATCTACGCGCGCAATAATATTGAGGTTAACCTCACGATCAAGAAGGAATTTACGCTTGATGCGCCTGATACGGTGATAAAAATTGAACTTGAGCCCGATATGACGGCCCAAGACGTATATGAGCGTTTTGAGGCCGCCATACGCGAAAGCAGGGGGGAGGAATCCAACTTTGATAACACAGCAAAACTTTTAAATTATATACCGGGCGTTTTAATGAAGTTTACCATGTATATGATTAATATGTTCGATTATTTCGGCCTGCTTCCAAGAAAGCTGACCCGAGTAAGCCCGTTTCACGGCACTCTTTTTATAACTTCCATGGGAAGCCTTGGTATTCCGCCTGTTTTTCATCATTTATATAATTTTGGAAACATCCCTGTTTTCTGCGCGTTTGGCAGTAAAGAGCGGCGGTATGAGCTTCAAAAAGACGGCTCTGTTCGCCAACGGCGGTTTATAAAATGGACGTTTGTTACGGATGAACGTATTTGCGACGGGTTTTACTTTGCGTCGGCTTTAAAGCTGGTTAAAGGATTTCTAAAAACACCGCATTGCTTGGATAACCCGCCGGAGGTAGTGGCGCGGGATATTGAATAAAGCATTTTTCTTTTGTGCAGGAGTCTTACGAAGAATGAACTCTTATCGTCTTGCCAACCGGCATATTCCAAGCGAAAATCGCCATACTAACATTGAGGTGATGATATGTTTCAATATGATAAACTCCCGGAAGACGCTAAACGTTACTTTGACGCTTTGCCGCAGTATATGAAGGAGAATATCTTTCAATGCGGCGTAACCCTGAAAAACAAGAACGACCTATCGGCATATTGTAAAAACCTTAATGATCAGGGCTTGTAAGATGAGCGCCGCCTGTGATTTTCGCACAAAGCGGCGCTTTTTTATTTAAAAGAAGAGTTTGAATATAGTTTGATTATAAAATATCATATTAATTATTATAAAAGCGATGTTTACTAGATAAAGATAATAATTAAGAATATTACTTTATTGATTTTATTGTAAACCAATTGGCATATCAAGGTTGACAATATTGACTTTATTCAATATACTGGTAACAATTTGTTGCTGGGGGTGTATATGATGAAGGATATACGGCTAAGGCGGATGCTGGAGACTGCGCTCTGTACAGCGTTATTATGTATTGCGGCGCCTTTAATTATACCGCTAACCTTCTCTGCCGTTCCGCTGTCGCTGGCTACATGGGTAGTTTACATTATATCCGCCATCTTAGGATTAAAGCGTGGAGTTATATGCGTATTATTATATTTACTGATTGGCGTGGTGGGGGTGCCGGTTTTCTCCGGATGGGAGGCTGGCTTTCAAAAGTTTATAGGGCCTACGGGAGGATATTTGGCCGGCTATATATTTATTGCGGGCTTTACGGGTTTTTCCTCGGATAAATTCGGATTTAATACACTAATGAGTTCAGCATTCATGATTTTAGGTACGCTTTTTTGCTACGCGTTGGGTACTATGTGGCTAGCGTACGCTATGAAGCTGTCCATTGGACAGGCACTATTAGCGGGGGTTGTTCCATATATACCATTGGATATTGTAAAGATAGCTACGGCGGCCCCTATCGCCATCAAAATAAAAAGGCGGCTGACCAAAATACATAGCATGTAAGTAATCATGTGATTTTTGAGATTGCTTAACTAACTGCCGCTTTCGCCAAGCAACTCCTCGCGCACCTGATCCAGCAATAATAGGATATTGTCCTGATTAATGCTGTAATATACGCGGTTTCCTTCCATTCGAGTATTGACTAAACCCTGAGCTTGAAGCTTGCTCATATGATGCGACAGAAGGTTAGGCGTCATATTAAACTGCTTGGCAATCTCCTGCCCGTATGGATCGTTGTTTTTGATATACCGCAAGATATTATATCTTGTTTCATCACCCATCGCCTTCAACACATCCGGGGCCTGCGCGGGCGTCATTTTTAAATTTGTAAGCGAAGAAAACTCGTTAATTAACGCGCCGATAAACATATGAGCGTAAGCGGTGTTTTTCTCGTCAACATTAACAATCGTCTGCGATTTATAAAAAAGGAAAAGGCCCGGGGTTATTGTGATTTCCGAGGGGTTCGCCCACGCGATATTATTGATCTCACTTCTCTTCCTCGTATACGCAATAACATGCTCAAAGTTGGAAAAATGCCGTTCAAAATCTTTCAAGATACCGGAGCAAAGATCGGCATTTGCAGTAATAATACTTATGGCTGGCTTGAGCAATTCCGCGCAATCGTCGATATACTCATTAATATGCTGATAAACGTCAATTACGCGCCAGCGCGCATTGTTTGAAATCGGTAGGCTGGAAAGAAGATCGAGCAAATCCGCGAGGTCCGATTTGTCTTGAAAAACCTTCGTTCCGCTTAAAGCAAGCTCATACATAAAATCAAGATGCACCTTCTCAAGCGAACGGCTTTTTAAGCCTGAAGCAATTTGATCAATACCCTCATATGGCCGAAGGCATGCCTGGGCGTAAAGAAGAGAAGCGGGATTGCGGCCAACGCCAACCTCAGGAATACCCTCAAACGCTTTAAAAAAACGGCCTAATAACGACGCGTCATAGTCTAGCTCACGATCCAGAATCCTTTGCAGCGTAATTATTGGGGCAAGCAGGCTGTCAAGCTGTTCCCGTTTCGCGCTTGATATCAATGAGAATTTGCGGCTTAGATCGGATGGGAGGCCGCCGTTTACCCTGCAGTTATAGTAGGATAAAGCTTCTCTTAAAGGACTAATGGGTGTTATATGCATTTAAAACCTCCGAAAAGTTGTTCATCAACTGACTGATTTTTATACAAAGAAGACCCGGGCCGAGCGTTCACTGCTGGCGTAATGCGGTTACAGGCTTTCGGAAATATCTTCTTATGGAATTCATTATAGGCGTTATGCTATAATAAAGCAATCCATAACTATTAAAAGGTTATTATGAACGATTTAAAGATGGATGCGCAGAGGCTTGAGCGCATCGGGGAACCCCTGCTTGCATGGTTTGACGAACATGCGCGCGCGCTTCCATGGCGCGTAAACATTACCCCATACCGGGTTTGGGTCAGTGAAGTTATGCTGCAGCAGACGCGGGTTGAAGCAGTAATACCCTATTACGTTCGATTCCTTAACGCGTTCCCAAGCGTAAAGGTGCTGGCCTCCGCTACGGAATCCGAGGTTCTAAAGCTCTGGGAGGGTCTTGGTTACTATCGCCGCGCGCTTAATATGCACGCGGCCGCAAAGGAGATTTGCGAAAGGCTTGCGGGCCGGATACCGGATGATTATCGTGGGCTTACAAATCTGCCGGGCATAGGCGACTATGCCGCTGGCGCAATACTTTCCATCGCGTTTAAAATGGCCGTTCCCGCGGTGGACGGCAATGTTTTAAGGGTGGCTTCGCGCGTTATGTGCATTGAGGACGATATCCGTTCAACAAAAACAAAAAAGGTCGTCAGAGAGAGCCTTGAACGGGTCATATCGCGGGATCGCCCCGGCGACTTTAACCAGGCTCTGATGGAGCTGGGCGCATTAATTTGCCTGCCCAGGGCATTGCCGCTATGCGCGTCCTGCCCGATTTGCGGCATATGCGCAGCGAATGAGCGAAAGCTTACCGCCAGTATACCCGTAAAAGGATGCGGCCCCAAAAGGAATGTTGAGGAAAGGACTATAGCTGTTATCCGCAGCGGCGCACGAATTGCGCTGAAAAAGCGCGGCGTCAATCAGCTGCTCGGCGGCCTTTGGGAGCCGATGAACATGATCGGTTCATTAACTTTAAGCCAGATAGCAGAGGCGTGCCGGAACTGGGGCGTTATGCAGGTTTTGGGGATAAAGGATTTAGGGGTTAAGAAGCACATATTTTCACACGTGGAATGGCATATGCACGGATACCTTGTTGACGCCGCAACAATAACCGGCGAAGTAACGGGGGTTAATTGGTTTGGTAAAGAAGAGATCGAGCAAAGCGTTGCTGTGTCAAAAGCATACAGTAAATATATCTTCCAATGCTTTTAAGTAAAACAATATGTGTATTATGTCGCATGATCTCTAATTTTGTTTAAGTGTTTAAACGGCTTGAATTTTCGTTTATTATAAGCATTACTTATTAATAACATATTGGAGTGATTTGTGTGTTTACTTATTCAGAACCCGTTCAACTGCTGCACGCAATTGGGATGCCTCCGAAATACCGTGGTTTTGCTTACCTTACCTATATACTTCATATAACGAAACAACACCCCGAATATATTTATCAGATAACCACAAAAATCTATCCCATGGTTATCGAGAAGTATCAAACGGGAAAATACTGCGTTGAAAAGAACATTCGCTTTGCAATACGAAAGGCATGGGAAAACGGCAACAAACCTCTGTTAAATAAGATTTTTAATACGAAACGGGATAACTGGCCGCCCACCAACAGCGAGTTTATATCGACAATGACGTTATTCCTTTTTAGCGATGGGCAGATGGACGTACAAATGTCTATGGAGTTTCTGGATTGATATGGATGCTATTTGCCGCTTGTTTAGAATATATTGCATATATTTGTTACGCCGCCTTAACAACTCTTGAATATAAGGTTTATTTTGTTTACTATAGTTTATATCCGAGCCGTTTGAATGGTTCGGGGAGAGCTATCTGAACATGATGAAAGGATGGTTTATGGTGTATGCCCATAAAAAACTTTGATGAATTAATAGCGAGCGTCCGCGGCAGCTCGCGCAAAACTGTCGCGCTTGTTCAGGCGGACGACGAGCATGCGCTGCAAGCAGTTATAGCGGCGAAGGATATTGTGGATTCGGTTCTTGTCGGCTGCCCGCAAAGGATATCCAGCCTCTTGGTTTCGCTCAATGAGAATCCGGAGGAGTACCGAATATGCGAGGTTCCCGACGGAATGCATCCCAGCGTCGCCGCCGCCAAGCTTATTCATGAGGGCAAGGCGGATTTTCTGATGAAAGGGAAGATTATGACGGGCGATCTTTTAAAGGGCGTGCTTTGTGATGATGCGGGCCTGAAAAGCGGCAAGCTGATGAGCCATATCATACTCGCGCAGGTTCCGGGCTATCATAAGCTTTTGTGCATTACGGACGGCGGAATGTGCATGTACCCAACGCTTGAACAGAAAGTGAGCATCACGGAAAACGCGGTGAACTTCTTCCATAGGCTCGGTTATGAGCGGCCCAACGTAGCGGCGTTGTGCGCCATTGAAGCGGTTAACCCCAAGATGCCGGAAACGATGCATGCCGCTGAGCTCAAGCGGATGAGCCTCGAAGGAGAGCTTCCGGCCTGTTTTGTTGAAGGGCCGATCTCGTATGATCTGGCTTTGGTGCCGGAGCTTGCTCAGGTAAAGGGGTATGAATCAGAAAGCCTTGGTGATTTTGATATCCTGCTCGTACCTGAAATTGTGGTAGGCAACGTACTTGGCAAATGCCTTGTCTATACCTGTGGCGGCAGCATGGCAGGGCTTGTACTCGGGTGCAAGGTACCCATCGTGCTCACGTCAAGGGGATCTTCCGCTCAGGAAAAATACTACTCCCTCGCCCTTGGCGCCGGCGTTTGCTGAGGTAGCGCATGGAGAAGATATTGGTAATCAATCCGGGCTCGACCTCAACGAAAGTCGCTGTATTCGATGGTAATAAAGCGTCGTTCACGGCCTCTATCCAGCATCCGGACTCAGAGCTTCGGGATTTCTCCTGGGTAATGGATCAGCTAGATTACAGAAAGCTGAAAATACTCGGCGCGCTAAAGGATAACGGGGTAGACGAAAAGGCTTTGACCTTGGTAATGTCGCGGGGAGGCATGGTGCCGCCCTGCAAATCCGGCGCGTATAGGATAAACCGGGATATGGTGGATTATATGTACGCGCAGCGTATTGATACGCATATTTCAAACGTTGGCTGCGCAATAGCCTACGATATTGCCGAGAGCCTAGGAATACCGGCCTATATCTACGATCCGGTTACGGTGGACGAGCTCGCGCCTATTGCGCGTATTACGGGCCTACCGGAGCTGCCGAAGGCCAGCCGCGGGCACGCGCTTAACACGCACGCAATGGCGCACCGTTGCGCAAAGGAAATCATGGGAAGGCCTATCTCCGAATGTACGTTTATCGTCCAGCATATCGGCGGCGGATGCAGCGTATGGCTTATTGACAAAGGCCTTTCCATCGATATGTACAGCGACGACGACGCAGGTTTCGCCCCTGAGCGCTGCGGAAAGTTACAGGCGATGGATCTTATCAAGCTGTGTTACAGCGGTAAATACACTTTTAAGGAAATGGCCGGAAAAGTGCGCGGCAACGCGGGCCTTCGCGCTCATCTCGGCACGAGCGACGCGCGCGAGGTGGAGCGGATGATATTGGGCGGCGATAAGCACGCGGAGTTAGTCTACCAGGCGTTCGCATATGGGATTGCAAAGGGTATAGGCGACCTTGCCACGGTTGTAAACGGCAGGGTGGACAGGATAATCCTTACCGGCGGGGTAGCCCATTCCGCAATGCTCACCAAATGGATTTGCGACAGGGTATCCTGGATAGCTCCCGTGGAGATTATGGCCGGCGAATATGAGATGGAAGCGCTGGCGGAGGGCGGGCTGCGCGTGATTAGCGGTGAGGAAAAGGCGCATCCCTTCGTTTGGAGCCGATAATCCGCTAAAGGCGCTCCGTATTGCTTGCCCATGCAAGCGGAAACGCTTTAATACCTGCATGCGTGTGTACAATGTACAGCGGTTCATATTGCTTTTACCTATGCCTTAGCGGCATTATAGGAGTATTATGCGAAAACTGATACGAAAAATTTTTCATCCCGAAAACCTGGTTAAGCCCTCCTTGATTCAAGGGGGGCTTCCAAGCGCCAAGGAAGCGTATACCAGATGCTGGCGGCTTGCCTGGCCGTCCGCGCTTGAATCCGTACTGGTAGCGCTGGTTTCCTTTGTGGATACGGTAATGGTGGGCGGCCTCGGGCCCGCGGCGATATCAACTGTCGGCGTTACCAATCAGCCGAAATTTTTGCTTATGGCGATGATATTATCGTTGAACGTAGGCGTTACAGCGGTCGTCGCGAGGCGCAAGGGAGAGGGAGATATATTCAGCGCGAACCGCGCGCTTAAACAGGCGGTTATGGTCAGCGTGTCCTTATCGCTTCTGGTTACCGTATTCGGAAACATTCTCGCCCCGGATTTATTAAGGCTTGCGGGCGCGCAGGCGGATTATATCAACGATTCCGTTGATTACTTCCGCATCATCATAACCGGTCAGTTCTTTGGATGCGTGGGCCTGACGATTAACGCGGCGCAGCGCGGGTTTGGCAACACGAAAATATCCATGCGCTCTAACCTTGTCGCAAACTTAATCAACGTGCTGCTGAACTACCTACTGATAAATGGTATATGGTTATTCCCGCGGCTTGAAGTGCGTGGGGCCGCCATAGCGACGGCGGTGGGGAGCATGGTGGCCTTCGGAATGGCGCTCTCGTCGGTGCTGACCCATCACGCCGACAGGCTAAGCTTGATAAACGATCGGGCGTGGAAATTTGATAAACAAACCATGAAAGGGATATTCAACGTTTCCTCCTCAGCGTTTGTCGAGCAGCTGTTTATCCGGTTCGGGTTTTTTACATACGCATCCATGGTTGCGCGCCTTGGCACGATACCATTTGCCACACATCAAATCTGCATGAACATCATTCAAATCTCATTCGCGTTCGCGGACGGGTTTGGCGTAGCGTCCACGAGCCTTGTGGGCCAGAGCCTCGGCGCAAAACGGCCGGATCACGCGATGATATACGGGCGTGTAGGGCAAAGGTATTCCATGTGTATAGGCATTGCGCTGTCGGTTTTGTTTTTGCTGCTGCGAAAGCAGCTCATCATGATATTCAATACCGATCCTACAATCGTAAACATGGGGGCTCAAATCGTGTGCATTATTGCCGCGATAAGCCTTGTGCAGACCACGCAGGTCGTTATCTCCGGGTGCCTTCGCGGAGCCGGCGACTCCCGGTTTGTGGCGATATCCTCGTTCATCAGCATAGGCGTTATACGCCCCGGGCTTTCCTATTTACTCTGTTATCCTATCGGCCTCGGTCTGACGGGCGCATGGCTGGGCATGTTCTTGGATCAGTTCATGCGTACAGTGTTAAACCTGTGGCGGTATAAGGGGGCCGAATGGACGAAAATAAAAATCTAGCGCGGCATCGTGTAAATTCGGAAATAGATTTCGGCGAACGAATCATGGTAATCGGCTGCGGTGGCAGCGGAAAATCAACGCTTTCCCGCAGCCTGGGCGAACTTCTGAATCTGCCGGTGGTTCATCTAGACCGCCTTTATTGGCGGGATGGATGGCGCAGCGTCGACGATGAGGAGTTTGACGCGCTTTTGTCCGAAGCGCTCAGCCAAGGCCGATGGATTATCGACGGTAACTTTAACCGTACCATTGCGATGCGGCTGAACCGCTGCGATACGGTTATTTATCTGGATTACGCCCGAATCGTCTGCATGGCCGGCGTAATTAAGCGTGTGCTCGCATACTATGGGAGAACGCGCCCGGATATGGGCGGAGAATGCCCGGAAAGGTTTGACTTTGAGTTTCTCAAGTGGGTATGGCGGTTCAATGCTAAATTTAAAAAAGAGTATTATTGGCTGATGTCGTCGGCTAAAGCCTCCGGTAAAAAGGTATACGTTTTAAAAAAGCGCAGAGAAGCGCAATGGATGCTGGCAAGGCTGAAATCGGCGGCTCCACAATAGAGTATGAACCATGTCATCCGGCTTGGCCTCTCAATAAGAAATGAGTTTCTTGCCGTGCGGTGTTTTTTTAAAACCGTAAATTTTCGCAAAGAAGGGTTCTTGGCATTAGCTAGGCATATAATGAGGTTTCAGGTTAACAATTTGTTTGCCGCCTAATGTAGGTGCATACAGCAAGCTTGCGCGACGTATTTTTTCATGGCATAATGAAATGAATAGATAGCTTAATGACGGGATAAGAAAGGAAACAATAAAGCATATGAGCACCATTCGCGATTCCTCCTTAGCCGGCCAGGGCCTTGAACGCATTGAATGGGTTAAGGATTTTATGCCCGTTATGCGGAGTTTGGAAGAAAGATTTAAGCTGGAACAGCCTTTTCGCGGCTTAAGAATCTCAATATGCGTACATCTTGAGGCGAAAACCGCTTACCTTGGCCTGCTGCTGCAGAAGGGAGGCGCTCAGGTTAGCGTTACGGGTTCAAACCCATTATCCACTAAGGATGATGTGTGCGCGGCTCTTAACAGGCTGGGCGTTGACGTTCACGCGTGGTTTGGCGCGACAGAGGAAGAATACCGTGAACATATCAGGCGGACGCTTTCGTTTTGTCCTCATATCTTAATTGACGACGGCGGGGAGTTTGTGGATATGCTCACTGGCGCGCATCCAGAACTTGGCGGGGAGGTTATCGGGGGTTGTGAGGAAACGACTACGGGTATATGCCGATTAAAGGCCCGCAGCCTCGCGGGTACGCTTCCGTTTCCCATGCTGGCTGTTAACGACGCAAACTGCAAGCGCCTGTTCGATAACCGCCATGGCACGGGCCAGTCCGTTTGGGATGGTATTATGTACGCTACGAACAACATGGTAACGGGTAAAACAGTCGTTGTCGCCGGTTTCGGCTTTTGCTCAAGCGGCGTGGCCATGCGAGCGAAGGGACTTGGGGCCAATGTAATTGTTACGGAGGTTAACCCGTATAGGGCGCTCGAAGCCGCTATGGACGGGTATCGCGTAATGAAAATGGACGATGCGGCTGCGATAGGCGATATCTTCATTACAGCGACCGGCTGCAAGGACGTTATCGTAGAACGTCATTTTAAAGCCATGAAGCATAACGCCATACTTGCTAATGCCGGGCATTTTGACGTAGAATTTAATAAGGATCATTTGCGTGCTTTATCCGTTAAGGTTGAAAATAGAAAACCGTTTATCGACGGTTATTTCCTTGCTGACGGGAGGATCATCAATGTGCTTGCGGACGGCAGGCTGGTTAATATCGTTGCCGGGAATGGCCACCCGGCGGAAATAATGGATCTATCATTCGCTATCCAAGCCCTTAGCGCGCGTTATATGGCGCAAAACGGGCGTTTGATGAAGCCGGGTTTATATCCCGTTCCAGAGCAAATCGATCATGAAGTAGCCATGATTAAGCTCTCCGCGATGGGGCTGGGCCTGGATACGCTAACGCCGCTTCAACTGGCATATCTGAACGGGAATTTTTAGGTAGAGGGATTGTCATGAATATCACCAGATTTGCTCTTGGCATACGTTTTGACACGGTAGGCTTACCGGTAGACGACGCTATGGAGCGCAGTATTTTCAACGAAATTTTTTCTGTTTTAACTGTCACTCAGCTTAAGGGCCTCCGAGTTTACGGCGGTAATTATTACGACAGGTTCGGAACAAATCCCGGAGTATATATGGTTGTTCTCATGGGCGGCAGCCTAAAGGAAATGCGCAGGATTTATGAGAAGCTTCGTGACGATGCGGGCGTGAGCATGTATTTAACGCATAATCGGCCTTTTATTGAAAATAATGCGCTCACTCATGTCGAAGGGCTCAAGTATTTTGGCACCGTAAACGGCAATGGAACAATAACGGGGGGGGACGAAGCGCTGAATCTTACGGCGCCAAAGTTACACGGCAAAAAGCGTGCCGTAGGAAAACGTATAAAGATTTTGCTTGCGCCCAATTCGTATGGTGGTTTTTTAACGTCCTATGAGGCGATTAAGCGGCTTACCATCGCCGCGCGCCGCCATTTCCCAGGCGTTAAGGTGATACCGGTTTCCGTAACGAACGGCGGAGACGGTATGCTTGAAGCGATAGTAACCGCCGGTAAAGGCGTATACCGTTATGCTTCGGTAAAAAACGCATATTTTGAGAAAGCGCGCGCGCGCTACGGCGTGCTGTACGGAACCCTGGCGGTTATTGAAGCTGGAGAGGCCGCAGGGCTTAAGGATGGGAAGCAGTGTGCGGGCCCGTCTACTTATGGTGTGGGCGAGCTGATACGGCGCGCGCTTGACGAGGGAATTAGAAGGATATTAATTGGGTTAAGCAATGACATCGCTCAGGATGGGGGGGTTGGCTGCGCGCGCGCGTTGGGCGTACGGTTTTATTCAGCGGATGGGGATGAGATTATCGAAACCGGCGGTACGCTTGCAAAGATAAGCAGGGCCGATATGGAACGTCTGCATCCGGGCGTAAAGGAATCCGAATTTATATTTGTTTATAGTGGGGAGGATAGGCGCTTATCCGGCAGCGAGGCGCGTTTGGCTGAAATTATGGCGTCTGCGTCCGGTCGCGAGGATATTTTATCTTCCGCAGGCGCGGGTGTGTGCTGTGGAATGGGCGCGGCGCTTATAGCGGTTTTGAACGCAACGCCGAAGTTCGCCCTTACCGCGTCGCTGGAAGCCGTTAATATTGAAAAGCTGATAGAGGGTTCCGCACTGATTGTTACCGGCGGGGATTCCATCGGCTCTTTAGGCGTATCGCCTGGTATAATACCGACGCTTATCGCGTATGGCAAGGCCAGGAGAATACCCGTTGCGGTTCTGATGGGTGATGCTAAAGAGGATTTTAGGGACGCTGAATCATTCGGCCAGACGGCTGTTATCGCGCTGGAACGATCCGAAGATGCCGTGAACGATACGGGCAAGGGATATATTGCCCGCTTTGATAAAGCGGCTGACCGCCTGTTTCGGCTGATCCGCATCGGCAGGGATGTGGAGCGCATAAGTTCAGTTAAGCTGAAGATGAAAAAAAGGTTATAATGAATGTGCGCCTAGCCTGCTTTGCAGACGCCGCATCTTGAGTGCCGCCTGATCTTGAGTGCCGCCTGAATAAGAGATTCTTTCAATCTTAATTAGTAGAGTATTTTTATAATAAGCTGTAATATGGACGCCACAGTAAAGTCCTTAAATAGTATCGTAGCATTTTTGCTACGCCGGTTAATTACGTATAAGAATGCATTGCCTCTTGGCTGGTATGCAATGAGTATGGAGTGAACCGAAAGTTCGCTTTGCTAAAGCTTACGTTTGGCTGTTGTTATCAAACACGGATTGTTTAGTTTTTAATTGCTCTATTATAACGGAACATCCGGTAATGAATATGAAGAATAGGTTCGATTTTAAGAATTTTTCCTCTGACGGCGCTATTGATATTTTCTTATGCGCCTGCATGAATCAACCGCACGGCACATATACATTTATTGGTTGTAATGCGACTGAAAGGGGGCGCCTGAATGGACAGAATGGATCTGTACCGCGATATTGCACAGAGAACACAGGGCGATATATATATCGGTGTTGTAGGGCCCGTTAGAACGGGAAAGTCAACTTTTATTAAGAGATTCATTGACTTGCTGGTGCTGCCGGGCATTGATAACGAGCATGTCAAAGCGCGATTGATTGACGAGCTGCCGCAAAGCGGATCCGGCAAGAGCATCATGACCACACAGCCGAAATTTGTTCCAAACGAGGCGGTGGAGCTTGAGCTTAACGGCAACGCCGGTTTCCGGGTCAGGATGGTGGACTGTGTCGGCTATCTGATACCGGATGCTATTGGGCATATTGAAAACGATATGCCCCGTATGGTAAGAACTCCTTGGTTTGACTACGAGATACCGTTTGAGGAAGCGGCCGAGCTCGGCACTAAAAAGGTTATAACCGAACACTCTACCATCGGCATCGTCATGGCTACGGATGGCAGTATTACGCAGATACCGCGCTCATCCTACGTTGAGGCTGAGGAGAGGGTGGTCAGGGAGCTTAAGGAGCAGGGCAAACCTTTTGTAATCATTCTAAACACAACGAGCCCCGACGCGGAGGATACTATTAAGCTCAGGGACGCCATGAGCGAGAAGTACGGCGTTTCCGTACTCGCGCTGGACGCGTTGAATATGACGGCGGATACAGCCTTCAATATTATTGAACAGATGCTTATGGAGTTTCCGCTCCGCATGATCAGCGTATGCCTGCCCTCATGGATCAACGCGCTCGGCGCGGATCATTGGTTGTCGCAAAGGATAATGCAGGCGGTTGACGGCTGCGTATCCAAAATGAATAGGATGAAAGATTATCATCATATTCTTGAAGCGCTTGAGAATATAGAGGATTTCTTACCGGCTGCTCTCAAGAAAATTGAATTGGGCAGCGGCGAAGTGTTTATGGAAATGCAGCCGGTCGATTCACTGTTTTACAGGGTGCTTGGCGAGCAATGCGGTTACGAAATAAAAGACGATTTGCATTTGATAAGCGCTATGCGCGAATTTGTGGCCGCTAAGAAAGAGTTTGATATGATTTCAGACGCCCTGAAAATGGCGCACCGCACAGGCTACGGGATGGTGGATCCCAAAATGGAGGATATGGCGCTTGAAGAGCCTGAAATCGTACAGCAGGGCAGCCGTTTTGGCGTAAAGTTAAAGGCGAAATCTTCCGGCTTGCACCTTATCCGGATCGACGTTGAATCCGAGGTGTCGCCGCTGGTGGGTACGGAGGAGCAGGCAGAAGAGTTTATGGCCTATTTGCTCGATACGTTTAAAAAGGATCCGGATCAGATTTGGCAGACAAACATTTTCGGAAAGCCGCTATTCGATTTGATTCAGGAGGGGATGGCGAGCAAGGTGAACAGAATGCCTGAGGATGTGCGGCAGAAGCTGCAATCCACTTTGCAGCGCATGGTAAACGACGGCTGCAACGGGTTAATCTGCATCTTATTGTAGGCAACATACGCTTTAAGAATTCAGCCGGCTCAGGCCGGCTTTTTCGTTGTTTAGCATATTCGCCAGACGGGGTATGAATAGAATTTGCGAAAAAATAATCTTTCACATTAATCAGCGCCAGGCCGCGGCGTCCGTATCTTTTCTAAAAAATTGCCGTCTGCTCCGAGCTTGGCGCGGGTTTACTCAGCTTTTTCTTTGTGTATATGTTTATTCGCATCAGTTTTTCAAATAGCAGGGTTCATGAACACTCATTTAGTGATTAGCTTACACCGGTAAATAAGAAAGCAGCAGTCCGCCAATTATTAAACTGGCCACGTTCGCCACGACTGTATATATTGCGGTACGGAGTTTTCCAAACTCTTTTACAAGCGGGATAAACGCTAACAACTCCACAGCCAATACCACGATTTCACCCAGTATGAAGCCAAACATCCAATAGGCGCCCAGGTTGGGTCCGGTAAGTATTAAGTTGAGCGCGCCCTGCGTAATAATATTGACATAAAAGAAAATAAGCCAGCTTTTCTTTTGCCGAAAACCAAACAGAAAGAAAACAAGCCCTTCTATGACCAGGGTTAGAACTATACGCATTGCTATTAGCGAGGGTACGCGCAGAGGCGGTTGGCCGATTGACAGGCTTTGAGCGCCCATATCCAGCGTCAACAGGTTATTGTATGTGTTAAACGTACCGGCTGGTAGAGGGCATTGAAAGCTTTTTTCACCAGCCTGAACAATAAGCACGGCGCCTTCCATATTAGCGTGTACATTAGGCGACATATGATAAAAAAACCTGTAATACGCTTCCCACGCTTTTTGCTCCTTATTAAGCGCAATCGCTTCGGATTGAGTTTCGTCCGCAAGCTGGAGTGTTAACGACAGGTCGCTAGGCGGGTTAGTAACGATTACAGTGAAACTTGGGGGTTCCGCTGAATTGGCATAGACTACCGGCGAAGCTGCTATGCTTGCCAGCAGAGCCGTCGCAATAATAAACAGTATGCGGTTAAAGCGTTTCATTATATTTGTCTCCTGTCGCGAAGTATGCCTTTGGATTTTTATATCAATTATACCATACGAAACGTTAAAACTTCCACCCGGCACTACAATCATTGCGATAAACCAAAACTTCAAACGATTCACAGGGTTATCGTCCCTTAATCGCGCGTGTTTTGTATATAGTTCAAGACTGCCGCAAATTTTTGGGCGATGAATTTTGTAGCTTCGCGGGACCTTTGCTTATCAAGGCAAAGACAGTTAAGTTATATCCTTAAATTCGTGACACCTTAATTAACGTGAACGGCGCATAAAAATAAGGAATCAACAAATGATAGCAATAACGTAACAACTAAACCGTATGATACATATAAAACATATCATAAAGTTTAGTCGTTAAAGAGAGGGGAGCGGTATCTTTATGAAAACTTAAGTTAATATTGTGGCTTTTCTTGATAAATAACGTTATAATGTATGGCGTCATTAATAATGATTAAATATCAGTTAACAGGGGTTTACGTTTATGCGGCATATACCAAATATACTCTCAGGGCTTCGAATCCTGATGGTTGGGGCATTTATCTATTTTTTCGTAAATGAGCAATATCTCATCTGCCTCATAATTTATGCTACGGCTTTTTTGACCGATTTGCTGGACGGTTACCTCGCAAGGCGTTTCGGTTGGACGACCGATGTCGGCAAAGTGCTTGATCCGCTGGCTGATAAATTGATGCTTTTAACCGCGCTGGCATGCTTTTATAGCGTCGGATGGCTACCGTTTTACATGGTAGCGATCGTTTTTTTCAAGGAATTGGTCATGATTATTGGCGGTATGCTTTTGTTCAGGAAAAAAATCGTGGTATATGCGGATTGGTTTGGAAAAATTGCCGCCGGCTTATTCAATATCAGCGTTGCCGCAACGCTGTTGAAAAACTTCTGGCCTCAGATTGGTTACTGGAACCTTATAATACTCGCCCTTGCAACTATCTGCGCCTTTATTGCACTGGTTCACTACGCGAGGAAGCAAGCGCTCAATAACCGTAATAAATAAGGGGCGGCCGAGGATAAGACCGGCGCAGCTGACCCGGCTGACAACATTAGCGTTTCTAAAAAAGTAGTACATGGGGAATTTATCAGGAGCCGCTTGTAAATAATAGACCTATTTTACTCATGATTTATCATCTGTTAAGCCTGGATTTGTCAGCTTTTTTATCCTTTGTTATCATGAAAGCATTTAATCTTCAAATAATAAGGATGTATTTATTGAATAACATAATATGATTTTCAGCGGAATTGCTTCTACTCACAGTTGAGTACACTCTAAAATATATTGATTATGAAGACATATACCAATAATTAATATTGTCTTCAATAATAATATGCAAAATGGAGTGAACATACATGGCAAACAATAAATGCGACATGAGAGGCGTCTGTTCCAGATGCGGAAACCTGTTATGTAACTGCTGCTGCAGGCCGATATGCCTACCGGGACCTACGGGTCCGACAGGCCCGACAGGGCCCACGGGTGCAACCGGCGCAACAGGAGTTACGGGCACTGGCGCGACTGGACCTACGGGTCCGACAGGCCCGACGGGGCCCACGGGTCCCGGCACTGGGGCGACGGGTCCGACAGGGCCGACTGGACCTACGGGGCCGACTGGAGCGACGGGTCCGACAGGGCCGACTGGACCTACGGGGCCGACTGGAGCGACGGGGCCCACAGGTGCGACGGGCACTAGCGGTGATGCTGTTGAGTGTTTCTGCGTACAGCAAATGAGGAACATCTTACAGCAAATCATTGATTTATACCCGAATGACACCATTGTGGTGGCCATGGAAAGCGGTAACAATGCCATTGGGCGTCCAGGCTCGCTTCTTCCCCCACCTAACACTAATCCTAATTCAGGAGCTTTCCAATTGGTGAATAGTCAGGGAGTTATACAGGAAACAATATCCATCTGCCGGATTGCGTCTGTGAGGGTTACCAGCGCCACTTACAATGACGCTATCACATATCTCCCCGCACCGGTCCCGGCCCCCGAGGGATGTGGAGCTGACTGCGAGAGTGCCATCCGGTCATTTTTACCGGTTGGAACAGATGCTGATATAAACGCTGGCGGTCAGACTGTTGCACAGGGTACCGTACGGATTAACGAATTTGGAGTATTGGTTTTAGTTGGTCCTAGTGATAATGATCCCACATTTGTTTCTACATGCAAAGCGGAGATTATAACGACTTAACCTTATTCTGTTAGTGATGGAAGACAAGGCTTGACGCCTAACCGCCGCCTCCGGCTCTCCGGGGCGGCGGGAATCACAGAACATCTATGAGGCAAGAGGTACTGCCTTACCATTCAAGTTAAACAGCTTTGCGGCCAACATAAAAAATAGCTCATTTATAGGTTGAAATCCTTTTTATTTCATTTGCACTGATAGGTCAGCCACTAAATATACTGATTATGAAGATATATATTTCACATATATATTCTTCGATTATTATAAAACTGGAGTTGAACATAAATGGCAAATAATACTTACGATAAGAGAGGCATCTGCTCAAGATGCGGAAACCTATGCTGTAACTGCTGCTGCCGTCCGTTAGAGCCGACAGGTCCCACGGGCCCCACAGGGCCGACAGGTCCCACGGGTGCAACTGGCCCGACAGGTTCCACGGGCGCAACTGGGCCGACAGGTCCCACCGGCCCGGCGGGAGCCACCGGAACAAGAGGGACGGGCATAACAGGGCCGACAGGTCCCGCGGGTCCAACTGGGCCGACAGGTCCCACGGGCCCAACGGGAGCCACCGGAACAAGAGGGACGGGCATAACAGGGCCCACCGGGCCCACAGGCCCCACCGGCGCTACGGGAACGCCGGGTCCTACAGGAGCGACGGGTCCGGCGGGTGGAGCGACAGGACCCACTGGACCAACTGGAGCCACGGGCAATACCGGCCCGACGGGAGCTGACGGTGCGACAGGACCCACAGGAGCGACGGGAGCCACGGGAGCCGATGGTATTACCGGCCCGACGGGAGCCACGGGCAATACCGGGCCGACGGGCGCTACGGGAGCCACCGGAGCTATCGGCCCGACGGGTCCCACCGGCGCTGACGGAGCGACAGGACCCACAGGGGCGACGGGAGCTACGGGAGCCGATGGTATTACCGGCCCGACCGGTGCTACGGGAGCAACGGGTGCGGACGGCCTAGCCGGCCCAACAGGGGCCACGGGCAATACCGGGCCGACGGGCGCTGCTGGAGCAGCCGGAGCTATCGGCCCGACGGGTCCGACCGGCGCCGACGGAGCGACGGGACCGACCGGCGCTACGGGAGCAACGGGCGCGGACGGCCTGGTCGGCCCGACGGGTCCTACTGGAGCTACCGGCCCGACGGGTCCCACCGGGCCTACCGGTGCAACTGGCGCTGCTGGAGCAGCCGGAGCTATCGGCCCAACGGGCGCTACCGGAGCAACGGGTACATCTACAACCGCTAACAGCATGAACGCGGCAAATACCACTGGAACTACAATAACCGTTATCCTTGGCGGCACGGCAGTACCTTTGCCCAACGATCAAGTTCTGGGCGGCTTTACGGTTAACGGTTCAAATGATACCTTCACCGTACCCGTAACAGGAACTTACTCGATATCATACCGGGTAGCCACTACGGCGTCGCTGCTGATGTCTTCCAGGGTAATGCTTAACGGCGCCGCGCTGGCGGGAAGCTCCTTTGCGCCCACGGTTTCTGCAAGCTCCTTTGCTGCAACTACATTTGCCACGCTTACAGCGGGCGATACACTGCAGCTTCAACTCTTTGGACTGGCCGGCGCAGCCGTATTACAGGGCGGAAACGGCGCGACACTGACAGTAATTCGGCTTTCCTAATGAAGAAATTCCCCGCCAAACGGCCGCCGGTATTTCCGGCGGCCCCCGGCACAGGGGTTGTTGAATTTATAAATATTTTACGGAGGTCATGATGATTACCCTCAGCCTATGTATGATAGTTAAAAACGAAGCGGATGTGCTTGAAAGGTGCCTGGCATGCATGAAAGGCATAGCCGATGAAATAATAATTGTGGACACGGGCTCCACAGACGATACTAAGGAAATAGCGCTGAATTTCACCCCCAAGGTATACGATTTTGAGTGGTGCGACGATTTTTCCGCAGCCCGAAATTATTCCTTCTCAAAAGCCACTATGGAATACGCCATGTGGCTGGATGCGGACGACATCATTGATGAAAAGAACCGCGAACTACTGCTTGAACTCAAAAGTACGTTGTCGCCATTGGCAGATATGGTCTATCTGCGATACGACGTCGCTTTTGACGAAGAAAACAATCCTACGCTCTCCTATTACCGTGAGCGAATTTTTAAGAGAGAGTTAAATTACAGATGGATAGGTGAAATTCATGAGGTGATACCACAGCGCGGTCTGGCGGAGTATCGCGAGATTAGCATACAGCATAGAAAGCTTCACCCTACCGAGCAGGGAAGAAACCTTCGCATTTTTGAAAGAATGATTCAAGAGGGCAAAACACTGTCTCCACGGCATAAGTTTTATTATTCGCGCGAGCTTATGTATAATGGCAAACTACATGACGCCGCCCGTAAGTTCAACGAGTTTTTAGACGAAGGACAGGGATGGATTGAAAACAACATCAGCGCGTGTAAGGATTTGGCTTTTTGCCAGGCGGCATTAGGCGATAACGTCGCCTCTTTGAATAGCCTCTTGAGAAGTTTCACGTATGATGCGCCAAGAGCTGAGTTGTGCTGCGATATTGGAGAACACTTCTTTAATTTAGCGCAGTATCAGACAGCGGCATACTGGTACGAAGCCGCGGCCGAAAGAACGCCGAATGAGAAGAACGGCGGGTTTTGCCTGATGGATTGTTATGGTTATATCCCGTATATGCAGTTGTGCGTATGCTACGATAGGTTGGGCGACCGTAAAAAGGCTATTGCTTATAACGATAAAGCAGGGGCGCTTAAGCCAAATGATTCAAGTTATCTGCATAACCGCGAGTATTTTAGGCAGAACCCTATTGCTTAAAGTATTTAATCTAATAATATCCTATTATTTATTCGGTTTGTATAGGTAAGCTTAAATTGGTGCAAGAATTTCAACACAGGGGATGAATTTAAGCGATATTCTGGTAATGCTGGTAGTAAACGCATGCGCGTATGGCATTTATGGAAAAGGAGCAAGGGAGTGAGAAAAATATGAAAAAACGCCGCGGATAACAAATTGTCCGCGGCGTTTTGGTGGGGATGGAGGGGCTCGAACCCCCGACCTCTTCGATGTGAGCGAAGCGCTCTAACCAGCTGGGCTACATCCCCGGATAGCATGTAGTATTTTATCATAGAGGTAATGGTTTAAGCAAGCACTAATTTAGCGCTTGATATATATACTCACATTATATAAAGAAGTTGTGCCGCCGCTTTTAGCCCAATGTGAGTCCGATAGGGTATATGGATTTTATTTAAACAAAAAAGCATCATACCCAGCGGCGTCATTGGTGTTGACAGAGCTATCCTCCTCTGTTATAATTATCTGGCCGTCCGAGGAGAGATGTCCGAGTGGTTTATGGAGCCGGTCTTGAAAACCGGTGATGCCGCAAGGCACCGGGGGTTCGAATCCCTCTCTCTCCGCCATAAATCTTTATATTTTGGAGAAGTACCCAAGTGGCTGTAAGGGGCTCCCCTGCTAAGGGAGTAGGCTGGGGTGACTGGCGCGAGGGTTCAAATCCCTCCTTCTCCGCCAGAAAAAAGCCCGGGAACACAACGTTTTCGTGCTTTTTTCTTGCACATTTTCGGCGTTTTACCCTTTATTTTACCCTTACAAGCCCCCTTACCCTAATTTCAGACCCTTTATAAGCTCTCTATCCTCTCCGCTGTCACGCTTCATGCGCTATGAAATCCCGATTATAACCTGAAGCGTAATTTCCAGAAGGAATACAGCGATTATCGCATTCCCTATGCCGCTGATAACTGCTATGGGGTGGCACGTACGTGTGCCACCCTAACATACATAATGGAGGATCTGCATGAGCGAGTATGTCTATTTGTGGGTGAGCTCTAAGGACAAAACGAAGACCGCCAGATGATTGCAATGCGGGCTTTTGGCTTACACGGTGATGGACGGCCACGGGAACGGTTCAGAAATAATAATGCTGCTTAAGCAGATGTATCTGCGTACTTTTTAAAGTGACTTCAACGCGTATTGCGAATCTTTCCGTGTGTATTATAATTACGTTGTGATTTATGCTTGTTTGTGTTATAATAAATTAATCTTAATCGGAGTATCACTATGCAGGTATGCTATAAAAAACTATGGAGATTGCTGATTAATTATAAAACAATCAGAACTCTGGAAAATTGCTGTTCTCAGTCAATCCACTGTTACAAAATTGCACAATAATCAGTAAGTATCAGTAGAAATGCTGCTTCGTATATGCGAAGCATTGGATTGTGATTTTGACGATATTATGGAAGTATAAGAGAGTAGAGGTGAGTTACATGCCAAGGTCAAAATCAAATATGAACGCCATCTATATTTCTGAACGTATTCAGGAGTGCCTTCGTCATATATCTAAGAGCGCTATCACAACTATTGTCGCACCGATGGGCTATGGAAAAACTACAGCGGTTAACTGGTATCTGAACAAACGCAGCGATGAAGGCGACACAGTTTTGCGCATCAGCGTCTATTCTGATAACAGAGAACTCTTCTGGAAGAGCTTCCAGAGAGCTTTTCGAAGCACCGTAGCCGGAAATCAGATGCAAGAAATGGAGTTTCCTACTACAAATACAGCATTAGGGTTGTTGTCAGAACTTCTGCAGGGTAACTTTTCAAATAAATCACGGCAATATTACCTGTTCATCGACGATTATCATCTGATGAATGACTTGTGGATTGAAAAATTGCTGTTGGCGCTTTCACGCTCCCTTACCAGTCTTCATATCGTGGTTGCCTCCCGAGAAGCTTTCTTATCACGCAGTGAGGAGCTCCAGCTTGGACATCGATTACACAAAATCGGTATAAACGATCTGCGGATGAATCCGAAAGAGCTTTCCGTATACAGCCGCCGCTGCGGTGTTTTTATCAACGATCAACAGATTGCCGAATTGGATAAGCTCAGCGAGGGGTGGTTCTCTGCCGTCTACCTGAATTTGAAATCTTTTTCGCAACACGGCACTTTCCTTACGGGCAGCCACGATATTTATGAAATGCTGAATGACTCGCTGCTCGTGCCGCTTCAGAAGAATGAGCGGGATTTTTTGTTAAGAATCGGTCTTGCAGATGAATTCACTCTCGAACAGGCGGAGTTTATCACCAGACTTCCGGAAACGGAGGGAATTGCCAGGAAGCTTTCACAGAACAACGCCTTTGTGCGGCTTTTACCGGACGGAAAAACCTATCGTTTGCATCACATGCTCAAGGAGTGTATGGACAGACAATTTGCGCTAATGCCGATACAAATGCAAAGTGAGCTGCATAGTCGTTACGGTGCTTGGTACGAGTCCCAAAAAGAATATATCCGATCACTGATGTTTTATATGAGTGCCGGCAATAACACGGCTGTTTTGCACATTATCGGTATGGACGCGGGTGTTCAGCTTGCATCCATTCAACCGGAAAAGATCTTAATTTGGCTGGAGCAATGCACAGAAAACGAATTGATTGCCGATCCTTGCGGACTTTTGGTCTTAATGCGACGGTTGTTCTCATGGCGAAAGGTAACGCAGATGATGCGCATTAAAGAACTGTTGCTCAAAGCAGCAGACGATATTACAATGACTGAAACAGAAAGAAATAATTTGCTCGGTGAGTGCGACCTGATTATGAGCTTTCTTGGATACAATGACATTGCCGCTATGAGTCGGCTCCATCGCAGTGCTTGTCAGAGAATGACCAGAAATGCAATATCAATTCAAAAGCATGGTTCATGGACATTCGGTTCTCCTTCCGTTTTAATGATGTTTCATCGAGAAACAGGAAAAATGAACGATGAATTGCATGCTATGCAGGAGTCCATGCCCTACTATTACAGGGTTACTGACGATCAGGGAATCGGTGCGGAACATATGATGGAAGCAGAGGTGCGATATTGCCGCGGCGAGTTTGTGGACGCTCACATCGCTTTGGAAAAAGCACGGATAGCCGCGAAACCCAAAGGGCAGCAATACATTCTTCTCTGCTGTGACTTTCTCTCACTGCGTATGACGCTCTGCGGGATGTTTCGATACAATGAGAAATGGTATGATGAAAAGCGGAACGAACTAAAACAGTACTTGGATTCAACGCTGCTCACGGTGCTTGACGGCTGTTATGCCTATTTTTGTGCATTGCTTCAAAGGACGGAAAATATTCCGGAGTGGATTGCATGCGGAGATCTAAGCAGCGCGAATCTTTTGCATCCGGCAAGACCGATATATGAGATTATTTATAATCAGGTTCTATTGGCAACGGGAGAGTTTGCCCGTTTGCTCGGCCGGGGTGAAGAGCTTTTGAAGTTGTGTGGCGTTTATCCGTACACGCTGTGCAGCTTGCATCTGCACATACAGCAGGCTGCCGCCTATGAAGCGCTGGGAAAGCGCAGCGACGCCATTTCGGAATTGAAAAATGCCTTTGCAATTGCAGTATCCGACGGATGTGTGATGCCGTTTGTTGAGAATTACACCTATATGAAAGAACTGATACCTCATATACAAGGCGATTACTCCGGTTTTATGGAACGGCTTGAAACACTTGCGGGCGATTATGTAATAGAAAAAGATGACATTCTGAAACGCGAGGTGAAGGTTCCTGCGGCAAAAAGCCTTACCGAAACGGAATATCGAATTTGCGAGCTGATCGCAGCGCATAAATCCAATCGGGAAGTTGCGAAGGAACTGTTTTTCACTGAAGGAACGGTGAAACAGTACATGAATCAAGTCTATTCCAAGCTTGGAATAGACGGCGATGCTCGTGACAAAAGAAAGCGGGTAACCGTACTTTTGTTTGGAGAGAACTAACTTCAGGTTAATATTCTTTCGATTTTTCCCATCGTATACTTTATTTGTACGGTGGGATTTTCATATGTCAATGCAGCGTACAAAGGAGGAAATCAATGAAACGAATGTATATTGCTGCTGTAATACCGCTAGAAAATTACGTTCTGCAGGTAGATTTTGTTTTTAGCAGTCGGCTGCTTTTTGATATGTCTGAAAGAATCAATTCATTGCATTTTCGTCCATTATAAAAATTGGACGTTTGGAACTTGGCAATAACGAATGTGGTTTTTGTAAGATTCGGGAATATCGAATTAGCACATGATGAGATTTTGGCTATGGCTGAGGAAGTGAGTGAAGAAGGGAGAGATATAATCGACAAATATAAGAAGATTGGTTAAAGGCTTGGGATGCTTGCTCATACTTCCGCCTCTCCTGAGCGGTTGTAGCAGCGGACCACAAGAGTTGCGGATACATTTCAGCTACTAAGGTGTGGTTGGCAAGGTAAAAACTACTGATCCCGACCCGAATACCCATTGTTGCGGCCAATGTAATCAGGACGGTATTAATCACCGGGAAGAATGCTCCTGCGGTGAAGTTCTCGGTCGCGCGATCCACAGCTTCAAATGGGTAACAGACAAGAAGCGACCAAAGCGGAAAGTGGCTTCAAGCACGACAAATGCACTGTCTGCGGCTACAAAAAGGCGGCGGTAGAAATTTCGTCTCAGTCAGCCCGCCACAGACCGGGGACAGTAACAATGTGCCCCTCTGGGTTGCGCTTGTATATGTGTCCGGTGGTGCATTTGTCGGATCTGTTGTCATAGGCAAAAGGAAACGTCGCTTTGAATAAGCACCGTATCCACACGTAAACAGGCCATTGAAACGACGTCGGACAGTGTCCGCGGAAACTTGAATGGAGGAAAATGATGCGTTCTAAGCACACTTTGCATATTATGGCGCTGTTTTTAAGCCTTACCTGGTGTTTTATGACGTCTGCCTGCCAAAAACCAGTAGGAAGATGCGAAAGCGCGACTGCATCGCCATCATCTTCCCCAGCCGCAGCAACAGGAGGAGATACCGATACTGCCGACTACATCGGACTTTATCAGCTTACCGGGCATAAGGGCGATACTCCTTTCACTTTAGCTGAAATCCCCGAAGATGACAGCGGATACATGTATATGTATGATGGAGAAAGCCTTGTCGCCGAAAGCTGTATTGACTACTCCGAGCAGAGAGCGTTAAACGGCAATCCCTTAATGGTCATATCTTTCGTGATTAACGATGAGATCAGCGAAATCGGTATATTCGCTTCGTTTTTTGACGGGCAGACCGAATTGCATATGCGGGGATATGACGACTTGGAAGGCTTCGAGGGCGTATTTAAGAAAATCGACGGTACCATGTTCCTACGAAGCGAGGACAAAGACTCGGATTACCTGTTAAATGAAATTCAAGCGGCGGGGTATGATTTGGAGGGAACTGCGGTTATAACGGAGGACGGAGACAAGGGCGCGGTTATGCATGGCAAGGACTTGTCAAAATGATTTTGCTTGGGGCAAGAATACTGTGGATAAATTTACGGCGGAGAAGCGTTTTGCCGTAACCGCTTCCAGGCCGGTTTGGGAATACGATGTTCTGTCCCATGGGTGGATAAAATTCAATTAACGCGAGGAGAAAACTACAATGCGACCAATCAATACCATGTTAAAAGGCAATCTCCTGTATATCGCGCTGGCGCTGATGTCGGTATTGCTTGTTTTTACCCTAACGGCGTGCGGCTCTGATGATTTGGATTATGATTATCCCAGCGGCGACAGCCAAAGCCACCCGGAATATGACGCGGACAGCGACCCCGACGACAGATGGGACGACGGAAACAGCGGCGGTGACGCTTCGCTACTGGACGAACCGATGACTCCGGAGCGCGCCGAGGCGATTTTCACCGCGTTTGCCGTCAATTCCTATGAAGATTATGTGGAGCTGAGCGAAGAAGCATGGCAGGCAATAAGCGCCGACGAGCGCACTGCGATGTACGAAAAATTTAGTGCCATAGCGGAAGAAATAGGATTAAAGGTCAGCAAAAGCGAGTCCGAATGGCTGGCGAGTATGGATTGGAACATCGACACATCTAACCTGTTTTTATGCGCGCTTATGTCTCTGGGATACAATAACACAGCAGAGATGACGTATCTTCAGAGCGTCTATTCCTATCAAAAGGGAGTGTATGATGGAAAATATATGCCGCTTCCCGACGAGATACTGGCTGTAGCGGATAATCTGCGGGTGGAATATAACAGCGGCTCCTATCTCCTGTGCGTGGGCGGCGACCACAATATTGAACAGGTGACCTATGAATGGACGACGCAGGAAGAATCCTTTTACACGTCCGGTTCCGTCACGGCGGTTAAAACCGACGACATATTTACGAATGTAAAGGTGCCGTATTCCATCAACGGTCAGAACGGGGTATTTGCAAACGCGAAATTCGGAGAGACGGATTTCCTGCCGATTTTCAAGGGCATTGGCGCAATCGACGATAACGGCGCGTTCCTGACCGAACAGATTGACATCTGCGCCGTAAACGTATTTGACGCCGAAATTCTCTACGTTCTGTCGCGGGAAGAGCTTGGAATCATTACGATTGCTGTCGTGGAGTTTGACGAAGCGGAGAGCAAATACGTTTGGGACGGACAGACCTTTACAGCCCGTGACAGGTGCTGCCTCAATAGGGACAATGAGTTTTGCTATGTGGATCTAGAGGGCAGCTTGCAGAATCTGACGAAAACTTATACGGGAGGTGTGTAAGCGTGGCGAAAACGATGGCTGACGAAGTACAGAACCTGTTATTGAAGGGCTATAAACCCTGCCCCAACTGCGGCGTGTATTTTAATCCTGCAGATCCGAAGGTGAAAGACTGGCACTGCAGCAACTGCCAAGCGGATTTAACTCTCCCACCGGAGGAGGCGGCAAAGGCTCGCATAAGCGATGCGGAGCTGTCAAGCCAGCTTACGGCTCTGCACAAAAAGGCGAACACATTGAAAATCCTCGCCCTTGTCTGCGTCATTGGCGTTTTTGTGCTGTGGATCGTCCATCCCCTGCTTGGCGCCTCCGCCTTTATTCCCGCCGCCGTGTTCGCCGTTTTGTCCGCAAAAGCGGGCAGCAAGACCAAGAACCTTTTGGCGAACAACATCACGCGGGATATTTTATCCCAGGTTTTTGAGAAGTGCATTTACAGCGCCGAACACTGCCTGCCGGACGAACTATTGCGTGAGGCCGCATTGATTCCGAAGTGGGACATGGCGACCGGCTCCGACCTGATTTCCGCCAAGTACAAGGGGCATACCATCAATTTCAGCGACATAGAGCTGTCGGAAGAAATCGAGCGCGAAGACTCCGACGGGAACACTTCCACCTCTTACGAAACCAAGTTCAAAGGCCAATGGATGATACTCGAACTGGAACGTGAGGTTCCCGCCAAATTACGCTTGCGGGAAAATCTTGAGCGCAGCGGCAAACTATCTAAGAAGCTCTTTGGTGAACGCTATAAGGATAAAAGCGATGTTCAGACAGAAAATGCGGAGTTTAACAAGCGTTTTCAGATTCTAACGGAGGATCCCCACAGCGCATTCTACATCCTGACGCCGCATTTTATGGAGTTTATCCTATCTGCGGACGATGCCGCAAACACACGGACATATTTATGTTTTTTCGAGAATCGGGTCCACATCGCCTGCTATACAGGAAAAGACTCCTTTGAGCTTAGAAAAAATGACGGCGTCAACCTTGACCAGCTTCGGGCGCGTATGAAGATGGAGCTTAGGTACATCACAAGCATTGCAGACGAGCTGCTCAAAAATGAGTATCTGTTCGGGCATACCGGAGAGGAGGTGCGTGATGAGTAATGAAAAAAAGAGCAGGAAAATAAGCTTGTATTTTATATTCGCTGTTGTCGGCATCGCCCTCATCGTCGTGGGCACTGTATGGCTTGTTCAATCAGAAAATTTCAAGAAAAACGCTGTGCAGACCGAAGCGACCATAACGAAAATTGAAACATATGAAGATTCTGATGACGAAACACAATACAATGTTTTGGTGGAATTTTATGCCGACGATGTGAAGGTTGAAGGTGATTTGGAGTTTCATGTTTCGGGAATGAAAAAAGGGCAGACAGTCAAAATCTTTTACAACCCCGATGACCCGAATGATTTCAAAAGCGCGTCGGAAGGCATATGGATGTTCGTGGTCTTTATCATAGGAGGTATTCCGCTTACGTTTGCGGGCTTTTTCCCGCTGATTATGAAGCTGATAACAGCTGTTAAAAACAGGAGGGTACAGGTATGATTTGGGTAATTATTATCTTGATTGCAGTCGTAATCCTTGTTCCGGTATTTTGGTGGATCAGAACAAGCAACGGCTTTAAGCGGATGGAAATAAGGATTTGTGAATCCCTGTCCGGCATTGAGGTTGCGCTCACCAAGCGCTACGATATGCTGACCAAGCTGCTGGACGTGGCAAAGGGCTACAAGCAGCACGAGACGGAGCTGTTTTCCGAGGTCATAAAGCTGCGCAAGGGCATGAACGTATCGGAGCTGAACAATGAAGCCGCCAAGATGGATCATCTGGCTTCAAACCTGAATCTGGTTGCGGAGGCTTATCCTGAACTCCGCTCCTCCGACGTGTTCAAGGAACTCCAGGCGGGCATACGGGATGCGGAAGAACATTTACAGGCGGCGAGACGGTTGTACAACTCCAATGTGACGGCTTTTAACACAGCGACAAGGATATTTCCGTCAAGTATTGTGGCGAAATCGCAAAACGCCGCGGAGCGCGAATTTTTCGTGACAAAGGAGAACAAGCGCAGCGACGTTGCCATGATGTTTTAAACGGGAGATATGCGACTGATATATGGGCGCGGTAGCCTGTATTCTAAGTATAGGTCTGACGGCTGTGTTTGGCTTAGCGTACCAAAGGGGTAAGGCCTTTGCCATAGCAATGGCGCTCGTCGCGCTGGCAGCTATTATTTATGATGAAACGGCACTGATTTTGAATTGAAGCTTAGGCGTGTCCCGGCCAAAGATTGGTGAGCATACCGCTAAACTCTGTCGTTGCACAGCTTGCGGGGTATCTGAAAGGATTAAAGTTCACTGATGATATTTGTTCGACATGCAATCTCAAAATACGGAAACCACCATTTTGGGCGCCGCGGGTATTATGTGAAAGTTGGATGCAACTAAAATGTAATTGAGGAATATTAAAAAATCAATTACAAGTAAGACATAGCGGCCGACCAACTATCGCTTATGAAATACATGACCCGTTTACGGCGACAAAAATACAAAAGGCATAAAAAGGCCGCTTTAGCGGCGGCCTGTAAAAGTAATACGATTGGCGGTACATGCAATGCGCTTTGAGGCGTTGGCCTTTTATACCCTTTAGTATTTGTGCATACCACCAGTGAACTGGTGGTTATAATTATACATTTCAGGTTGCGACGTTGTCGGATTATTCTCCAATTGGATCATTAATCAAGGTGGCAACCCTGAATTTATGCCTGTGCCCTTCGCTTTGCTCAGTGACCGAGTCTAGAAAATGGACATGCCGACCATCGCCAACGGGGATAGCACCCTGTGTTCTTCCCGTAAACTCATGAAAATGGTCCTCGTAAAAATCTGTCCTAAATTTCACCTCATGAACATGGTCACGCATTCCAACCGGAATGACTTCACAGGATACAACAGCAAATCTATGATTGTGAGGATCCGTTGTAGCTTCAGCAATCTGGACACTACCAAGAACCTCATGGACATGAGTTTGTTCTTTGGGGCAGGTCTGTCGAAGTCCACGGCGCTCTGATGCCATATAGTCCATAAAAACTTATCTCCCTCATAATTTTTGAAACAGTTCATGACTGTCCCCTTAAATATCGTATGAAAAAAAGATAATATACGTGAGGAAATACAGCTTGCCGATTACCTGAAAACCATTGATTTGACTGGGTTTCGCCAAATCTATAATTACACTCTGATCATGTGTCGAAAAAGTGGCTGCGCCAAGTTTTTCGAGTTAACACGGAGCGCTTTTACATTGGCGCGGTCAGCGCCCCGCGCAAAGAAACCCATGCTGCGCAAGGAATTCCGAATCTTATGCACATGTCGTAAGGTTCGGTTGAAAGCCTATGAGGTTGCGGCTCCGACCCAACCCCGGGTTTTTTGAGCCTTCAAACATGGCGGCTGTGATTTTTTTCTTCTGTTATCTTTAATTCTCTCGCTAATGCTTATCCATATGACGAGTAAATCCTAGCGCCGCTCGCGCTTAAGAAAGCTTGTGTTGGGACTTTTTACCTGAATTCCACCTTTCCGACGAACTGTTAGTATATATAGAGTCAAATACAAATTTGTTTTATGATAAGGCGCTTACACTTATTCTTCCACCAAAAAACCCAATAAATTCTCATATATGCAATGAAGGCTGAGCTTGTTTGCGTCTAGCCTTAACGCTTCTTCATTCGTAGCCCCCCCAAATGTAACGCCATAAGATATTATGGCGTCCGCCTCCAAGGCCTCAAGCTCATCCTCGCGGGCGTTCGCTAAGATAAGCTCCGCGCCGCAAAATTCCGCCATTCCCTGACAGGCGTTTTGCAGGGAAGATACGCCGTCCATTAGATAGCAATCGTATGAATAGCCGTTTTGAAATCTAGTAAACAAAAGCGGGAAGATGTTATCCTGTAAAAACATGCGCGCAATAACACGTGATGATTCACGTAGCCTTTCCCCAACAAATACCACGACAGGACGCTTATCAGTATATTGATGGTTCGCGAACCACGAAGCATTATATGGGTTAACGTTTGCGAAACGGGAAGCATTGGCGCCTGAACATAATTCCCGACGGATTTTTTCTGCCGTTAACGCGCATCGAGTATTTTGCAGCATATGATATACATGCGCGGTGATAACCGGCGCCGCAAAGCTGTTATAAAACGGCGTCCGATAAGGAGAGGATTGAGGGATGAGCGTTACTTCATGTGTCGCCCCGCAAGAAAGCTCAATTCCTCCGTTTGGATAAGAATTCGCCCTAAACCGGCTATCCGTTATCCGCTCGTCCGCCTTTACGCCGATTACATTATGAAACGATGCCGGGAAACTCACATTCCTACCATTCTTACAAGCGGCGACGACAACGCACCCCTTTTCGCAAACTTGATTTATCATATCGCGCAATGGCAGAATATCGCAGGGTTGGATGCTCCCGGCGCTGAGTTGGATGAGTTTAATTCCATTTTGGGCGCACCATTTTAGTGCGCTAAGAAGCGAGGCTAGCGTGCCGCATCCTGTATTTTTGAGGATCTCAATGCTGCCGATCTTAGCCTGAGGCGCATATTTTTTTATGATTGCCGCGCAGATGCTTCCGTGGCTGTACGGGTTAACCGCATCAAGGTTTGTATGAACGGCTGAATCGGAGAGCCTTAGATCAAAACATAAATCAGGCGCCGTTAGTTTTGATACCCCGTCGTCAATTACAGCGATACAAAGCTTCATTTTTACACCTTATACTTTTCCGCCTGGAGCGAATAGAGCCTGGCGTATTGACCGCGAAGCGCCATCAGCTCCTCATGGCTGCCCTGTTCTAGTATATTACCATTTTCCAGCAGGAAGATCCTGTCGGAAAGATGAACGATACTCAAGCGATGCGATGTAAACAGCGCGGTTTTATCCATGAAAATCTGTTGCATGTTTTCAAACAGATTCATCTCCGAAACGGGATCAAGAGACGCGGATGGTTCGTCGAAAATAATTGTGGAGCAGGTTCGGTAAACAGCCCGGGCGAGAGCGATTTTTTGCGCCTCGCCGCCGGAAGGCTCAAAACCATTGGGGTCAAACATGCGCGATAACCAAGTATCCAACCCTTTGGATGCTTTATTGAGAACCTCCTGCGCCCCCACGCTCGCGATTGTCTCAAAAATTCTTTCATCGCTTTCATCTTCCGCCTCCAGGTCTGAAATCCGAATGTTGTCTCTTAGTGTAAAAGCATACTTATCATATTGCTGAAAGAAGGTGCTGAAGCTTCTGCGCAGGCTTTTAAGCGTATAATCGCGTATATCGGAGCCATTGATAAGTATCTGACCTTCAGAAACGTCGTAAAACCGGAGCAGCAATTTAATTATCGTGCTTTTACCCGCGCCGTTAACACCAACAAGGCAGATTTTTTCTTTTGGGAGTATGCGGAACGAGAGATTTTTAAGCACATAACGCTCGGTATTGGGATAATGAAAACCGACGTTTCTAAACTCAATATCCATGTCGCCTTCCAGTATCTTATCGCCTTTGTCGAGCACATGATTTTTTCTCGATTCAAAACGCTTAACGGTATCTACCTTAAGCTTGTCCTCATAAATCCCCGCTATCGCGTCAATCGCATAGGTCAGGCTGCCGGTTAAGGTTCCCAGAAGCCCGGAATACAGCGAGTAATCGCCTACCGTATTATTACCGTCGTATATTCCTTTTGTAATATAGATTAAAACAATAAAAACGCAGATTTCAGGCAGCATTGCCGTAAGAAGCGCGGCAGTCAGTTGGCGCTTCATCATTTTTTTTCGTCCCATAATCAATAGGGACCATATACCCTGATAACGATTTACCAGATAATTCTTTAGATCAAAGAGCCTGACATCGCCGGCAAATACCCTATGCCCCGCAAGGGACTGGATATACCCCATTTTGCGGTCCTCTTTTGTATGCGAGAGCCGCCAGTTGTATAATGCATTGGTATATTTCCGGCTCATGAACGCCGAAGGTATGGACGCCAAAGTCAGGATGATCGAGTAAAGCCAATTTTCTGCGCCTATCATGATAAACGCGCTCACAAGCGATACGATACTGCTGACGCCAGAAAAAATGTTCCATACAATGTTTGTAAGCGCATACGAGTCAACCATAGTCGCCTGCATAGCGTCCATGTAATCCGGAGAATCGAAAAATTCCATGTCTATCGACATGCTTTTAGTCATTAACCCCATTTGTATTGTGTTTGACATCATCTCGTTATGGATGTTCTGCGCGTACTGAATCACTCGGTTAATCATCAATTTGAGTGCGCTCGCAACGGAAATTATGATTAGCAGGAATACAACGTCCGAAAACGCCCGCTCAATATATGCCGCTTGGGCAAGCATGTCCAGAAGGAACTTTGAGGCGTACAGTGTAATAAAAGGGATCAAGGCGTTTGCTAAATACGCAAATGTCCGCATCAGCGTATACAGCGGCGATGTATCCCACGAAAGGCGTATACAGTATATTAATGCCGACAAGAAACCATTAAAGCTGCCGAAACGAGTTTTGTTTTTCATATTATCTATTCATCATATTTCTCAATTTATAAAAGGGGAGGACGAGCGTCTTTCATACGCCATGAAGACAAACCATTGAAGCAGCCATGCATCCTTCCCTGTGCCGCTTGGGCGGCGTAACCCATACGCCGCCGCCCGTTCAGGTTCTGTTATAGCTGCATGTCTTCAATTGCCCCGGAGCCGGATATTAGCGCTGATCTGACGCCGGCGAGAGTGGCGTCCGATACCATCACCCGCTCGTATTCCGAAGGATTATTCGGTTTACACATACACAGGCTTTTGCTGCAGCTGCACGAGCATGGAGCGTATAAGCACATACACGCGTATGCTTCCACCGAATCGCAGCGCGACTTGGTTTTTACTAAACGGTTCATTCTTTTCACCTCCTCTCAAAAAACTTACGGGCAAAATATGCGCAACGCATATAACGCCTTTGAATTAACCCCCTGCTTAAATCTTCTTAAGGTTTATACATAATGTGAGGGGGGGATACGCTTCGTCCCCATTGCTAACAGTCCCATTCACATAACCTCCGTTTGACGCGAGTGGGATAACAATATCAGCGATTTGCTGAAATTCCGTACAGCTTAGCCTTATTGGGGACGGCATTCGTTAATGCGCCTTTCCATTTAGTTACAGCTGCATGTTTTCAACCGAATTAGGAATGTAGTATACTCCTCTCCTGGTTATCGCTGTATTGTTGGCAGAAACCGTTGACCGAATTGATTCTTGGTTATAACCTGGATCACATATACAGTAACACGCACTGCAGCTGCAGGAGCATATGGCCAAAACGCACGCACACGCGTATGCCTCGACGGAAGCCGCGCACGGCTTTGTTTTAACTAACCGCTTCATTCTGTTCACCTCCTTTCAAAAGTTTTATGGCAAGACATGCGACGCATATCCAATCCATCGATTGAGTACCCGGACTAGGTTGAAAACAGGAGCGGGGGAGCGAAGGTCATTCATCCGACAAAGCCAGCGCGCCGTCCGTCATGCGAAAGACCCGGTCGCATGAGCCGGACACAGCCGTATCGTGGGTCACTATTGCCACACAGTAGCCGTGTTCGCGGGCAAGCCGCCTGAGGATCCCCATCACGCGCTCGCCGTTTATCGAATCCAGGTTTCCGGTAGGCTCGTCCGCCAGGATCACCCGCGCTCCGCCGGCAAGCGCGCGGGCGATGGCCACCCGCTGCTGCTCGCCGCCGGACAGGCGCGACGGATAGCGCCTGTGCTGCTCCTCGCCAATATCCACTATGCCAAGCAGTTCCTTTGCGCGCTTCAACGATTCCGCTTTTGAAGCCCCGTTAAGCTCCATGGGGAAACACACGTTTTCGAGCGCCGTCAGCAATGGAAACAGGTGAAACGCCTGAAAGATCATGGCGATACGCTCGCGGCGGCACCGATCTAAATCAAGCTTGGCAAAATCCTCGCCGTCAATGGATACGCACCCCGAAGACGGGCTGTCCAAGCCCGCCAGAATGGACAGGAGCGTAGTTTTGCCGCTTCCCGAAGGCCCTACGACAGCGCTTAACAGCCCGTTTTCCAATACGCAGGATACGTCGCTGAGCGCGTCTCGCCCGCTGTTGGGATACCTGTAATATACATGTTCAAGCTTAAGCATCGTCATCTCCCTATTCTTTAACCTGTAACAGCTCCATCGGCTTGCGCCGAACGAGCGCGGCGGATGTAAACGCCGCGCCAAGAGCCGCGCCCGCCAGGTACAGCCCTGCGCACAGCAGGGTATTACCGCTTAATACGCCTTCGATCCCGCCGCGCAAAACCGCCATGCCCGCAAAGCCGATAAGCACGCCGAAAAGGCACGGCAGCGCCTGCTGAAAACTCAGCATCGCCCCCACGCGCGCCTTCGTACAGCCCATGGCCCTGAGCGCCGCGGCCTCCTTCGCGTTTTGGAGCAGAAGCAGCACCGATACGCCCGCGGCGATAAGCACTGAAAGCGCCGCCGTAACGGGGTAGAGCACCGATAGCAGCCGTATATTCTGATCCAAAGGCCCGACCACCCGTGTCAGCTCCTCATCCCAGAAAACGAGGTTCAAATCCTGCAGGCCCGCGCCGGTATTGCCGACTAGCGCTTTCATCTCCTCGCGAAACCCAGCCAGCTCCCGGTTTTTATTCGGGTCAAGTGTGAACTCCGCCGTGGAGTAGCGGATATCCTCCTTTAACCCTCTTTCCTTAAAGCCTTCAAACGCGGCGCTATACGCGGGCAGCCCCATCAGCATGGGCTCGCCCGTCCCCTGCGTAATCACGCTGCCCGTATACCGGCCGGCTATAACATATTGCACATACATGATGTATTCCGAACCGCCTTGAGCAACTATATAAGCGCCCATGATTCCATCTCCCGGCTCCAGGCCAAGCAGCTCGAGCGTATTGTCGGGCGCAATCACCGGTACGCTCGCGCCCTTAACCATATCCAGAGTCCAGGCCTTTGTGAAAAGTCCGGCGTCCCAGCCTGGGGCGTAATCGATTTCAATATCGTGCCGTTCGCTAAACGCCTCCGGCCGGTCAAAGGCGCAGAAGGTCACATTATCGAGCATGCGGGCGCTGTCATAGAGTTCGTCCAAGGGGCGATCGTCCGTCATGTCGTCCCCTTCAAACTCAATGCGGGGCGCGATGAACGCGTATTGAGCACAAGCCTCCAGATACGCTTCCCGCACGAACCCGCTCTCGAGCATGGCGTCCACCGTGCTTTTGTTGATAACGCTGCCCGCAGTGCCGGAAATAAACACCGAGGGGTTGCTCTTGACGATTTGAGCCTCTACGACGGTGGTGGCGTACAGGCGCTCCGCCTCCCGCCGGCTGCGCTCGATGGCCAGATCCATCCAGCCGAGGGCGAGCACGAAACCGAGCGCAAGCGCCATGACCAGAATCACCTTCAACGGGCCCCTAAGGATCTGGCGCAGAACAAACCGCGCCGATACGCTCAGGCCCGGTCCTTTCGCGGCGCTCGGCGCGGCGTAGGGCTGCGGCGGACGGAGGCCGGACGCTTTTTCTGGCTCATACGTTTTTTTTGCGGTTTCCGGCCTTTGAGCGTCGGAAAGCTGGGGCTTTTTTGAGACAGCACGGGCTTTTTTTACGCGCGCGACCGACGCGCCCTGGAGCAATTCAAGCACGGGGCGGCGGGAAAGGTACGCGGCCCCGGCGCGGATAAAAATCAGCAGCAGCGCGAAAATAACCGCGCCGATTGCCGCCGGAAAGGCGGGGGAAAGCTCCGCCGCGGCCTCAACGCCCTCCGGCCCGGGTATGGCGGAGAGGGTTTGGCCAGCCTTTTCCATGGCGTAGCGCCAGGAAGGGACGCACCCCGCCGCGACGCCAGCCAGCCCTACGACCGCCATGGGACCGAGAAGATCCCGCGCGGCTTTGCGCGCGGGTACGCCCATAGCCCGCAGCGCCGCGAAATCCCTGCGCCGGAGCCGCAGGTAGAGGAACGCCGTCAGGATCAGGCCCATAACGAGCACGGCCGCGAACACGGCCGCGCTCATGGACGCGGACTGGAGAATCGGCGCGGCGGAGGCCCAAAAGTTTTCCGCGTTATTTTCTACAAATGAAAGGGTGTATCCCATTTCCGCCAGAGCCTGTCGGTTTTCCTGTATAAAGGCCTCCTGATCCCGGGATGATTTGAGAACGAAGCTGTAATCCAAAACCTCGGACTCAGAATCGCTCCCGAACCCCGCCGGCATGCGCGAATCCGGGATAAACATAAAGGTGTTGCGGTGGGAAGGCTGAACGTTCATAGAGGTGATCCCATACAGCCCCACGATCTCAAAGCTCTCCGTATGCGTGGGGAATTCACGCCAGTTTTCCCAGCCCTCGCCCCCGAGCATATAGCCGCTGAAAAACGGTTTAAAATCCCGGAATGTCAGCGTGATTTCATCCCCGACCGACAGGCCCCTGAAATCAGCGAACTCGCTGTGTACAACGCATACGTTACGCGCGTTGAGGTCGTCGTCCCGGTTCAGCCAGCGCCCATCGGCCAGATAATATGAAAGCATGGCGGACTGCTGTGCCCTTGGCAGGGCGCTCATATCCTTCGTCCCCGTTACGAACATGGCGCGCAGGTTCTCCTGAAGTATGGCCAGCTCCTCGCTCAGCCCCGCAAGCTCCGGGGATTCAAAATCCGCATGTTCACCGGGCTCCACGGGGAGGAAGCAGAGGCCGCTGTCGTTCAGGGGCTTGACGATAAGATTTTCGCCGGGGGTTAACGTACTAAACGCCATTGGGTCGTAAAACGCCTTCAGGAAGTAGCGGCGGCCGGCCTCCAGCTCCTCCAATACGCCGCTGTCGAGCGTTTCGTCCGCTATGAAGTAGAGCTTGAGGGTTTTACCCGCGGCGGCGTACTCCGGGTAACCGGCCTCGACCTGATCCACCCGCAGCGTGAAAAAGTAAACGGCGTCTATTCCTTCACTATCGTATCTGAGGCTCGTTTCTATTTTAATCGGCTTGCTCATCAGCTCTCCATATACGAATACGTCGCTGACATGCAGACCAAGTGACGTATCACGATAGCCGTCGCTAGTGTAGCCGCCAATATCCCCGTTATACAGCCCTTGCAGCACAGCGGGGCAGCTCCCGCGCCTGTCCTCAAATTCCACGTACGGGCTTTTCGCGATGAGGTTGGCGCCCGCCGTTACGTCGTAATCCTCCGGGTCCGCATTCGCTATCGTCCCGATGGAGCGGTAGTACCCGCCCAGCCTGCCGGTCTCCCGCTGGATAAGCGCGTATTGAGCCGCGCGCGCGGTAAAGGCGAAGCTTATTAGCCCGATGAGCAGCACTAATAGCAATGTTCGGGCCGGCTGGCGCAGCGCCGACTTGAAATAGACACGGTTTTTCATTGCGGTTTATCAATCTCCTTCCGTTTGTAGTGAGGCCATAGCATGATAGCCAAGGGCGGCCAGAGTTGGGCGGCGCCTTCGCCGCCCAAAAAGGTTCAAGGCTATCAGGCTATAACCGCATGTTGTCTGTTAAACCATGACGATGGTCGCTGCTTATAGTAAAGCTTGAAATAACGTTTATATGCGCCTTTGCGCGGTCTGATTCAAATAGAACATAGTCTGTTATACAGCCGCAGCCGCATCTGTTACACGCACAGGAGCAGGTGGCGGACATGCACACGCAAGCGTACGCCTCGACCGAAGCCGCGCACGGCCTTGATTTCATCAGCCGTTTCATATGATTACACCTACTTTCATTAAAGGGTTCGCCGGCATATATTGTGCCAATTGATTGATAATTTTACCATCTGGCGATATTTTCCGCAGGGTTATCGCTGTATAACGTGCTAACATTAAAATTATGGGAAAAATCGCTATATCCTAATGCCGCATCGTTATCCCTCGGGTTGCCAATTTGGCACACACATAAACAAGGCGAGCATAAGCATGTGCATAATGCGTATTTGCATGTGCAAGCGTATGCCTCGACGGAATCCAAGCGTTGTTTTTTCTTCATCAAGCGAAACATTCTATCATCACCTCCATTCAAAAGTCACTGGCGCGAATATTCATGCCGCGTGTTGATTACCGGCCGCTTTTACGCTTATTACGACCCGGATATAACTTCCGCGGGATTCGTTGAATACAACCTGTTAACGCTGGTACCGGAATATGTGCCGCTTGTATCCCCATACCGGGCTGCCGAGGGATTGCCGTTGCTGCATGAGCAGCTGCAGTTGCACGTGCAGGTGCATGTTGCGAACGCGCACATGCATGCGTAGGCCTCGACCGAGTTCAGACGCTTCTTGTTTTTGGCTAATCTAAGCATTATTTCACCCCCTTTCATAAAATCATTGTGATCCGTTACGCGCGGCATGTATCGGCGCCAGTGAAACTGAATATCCGGTTATGTTGCGGTATCTCTCTAATACCGTTTTTGCGCCAGCTTCTTAGCGGCGCAAAACTCATCGCTATTGCCTCTTTAAACCTCCAATAACAGCAGATGAATGCTTAAATGCCATCCCCCGATTTTCAGGTGAATAGTAAAGCTGTCATCTAAAGAATCAGCCGATCATTTTACACTTGCATACAGTATCTATAACCCCGTTAATTGTACTGAAGCCGTAGCCGCGCAGGCAGCTTTCCGGTATTCGTATGCAAAATGCCTTTTCAACCTCCAAAAACAGGTAAGTAAGATCGACCGATGATAATCTTAAAACCTTCCCGGTCAGCGGTTTATCCCAGTTCTCCTTTACAAGCACTTCTTCGGGGTAATGGATTTTATCGACCATTATCCGAATAACTTCCCGGCATATCGCTTCGTTATTAGTATTCATCTTAACCTCCTTACAGCATGGGTAACGCCTGATTTAATCCGGTTGAATTGTTGGGCCGAACAAATGCGTCGTCAGCTTTTGCGCGCCTTGAGTTATGACGTCAAACAACGGTATCTCCGATTGCAGCCGCTCTTTTTCAATATTTTCACGCACTAAATCCAAGTTTGTATGAACATAAGATACCTCGTGCGTTTGCTGAATTTCGGCGGCGTCAACGATAATGTTTGTGACGTGAGCGGCATTGATTGAAGCCCCAAGACGGTACGAAAAATCCTCGCTCAGCATTTTTAAGAATACGCCAACTGCCAAATCACAGGGGATACAGCATATGAAATAGTCGGGCGCCGCAGCCTGACAAAGCATGTAAGTCTGTATGCCAAAGCCGTTTGGCGCAATATCGTTATAGCGCATAACCGTATCGGGCGCCTCCATTAGAATCACATCCGGCAGGTATTTGTGCTCCAAATCCCTCAGCGTATAGTTTATCTGCACGATCTTTTCCGCTTCGGATTTATCTTTGCTTTGAAACACATGGCTTAGGCTATGAAACCCGAATAGCTTGCCGCAGGGCTGCCTGGTTATGACAAGAGGGTGCAGCCCCTGCTCACTTAAGCTAACGGCCATGCCGGATAATACCTCTAACGTATCGGCTTTAGTGATAAGCCCGCCAATAAGAATTATGGGGGAATTGAGGACGCAGTAACGATCGTCAATCCTGCTTTTTTCTTCCGGATTCATATCCTCGGTAATAATCTCGAGTTTTTCGGGCCACGCTTGGGCCAGATCCCAAATGGCGTTGGGTACGTTCTTTATACCCGTATCAAAATAACGCGCCATTTTGCCCGCGCTTAACGCATTGGCAATGGTTTCGGCGAGTTTCTGCTCGGTGATAACATCGGGGTTAAGGGGCCGCGCAACGATTAAGGTTTTCCATGTGGGGTCTTCCATATCGGGTTTATCCGTCACGATATAGCCCGTATCGGGATGATTGCAGGAATATCCCGCGTCTTTGCCGGCAAGCCCAAGCCCGGGCATTGAGATGACCCTGGTTATTGTAAATGAAGACTGTAACTTATCAAAGTATTTTACCAGGGGCAAAAGTTCACAGGTAAACGGATAAATAGCCGCAGGCGTTCTCATATGTACATGCCTCCTTCCCCAGAATGGCTTCGCATTTGTTCACAATAGTAGAGCGGGATTTCTTTAAGCAATAGATGTTGGTAAAGCTTGAAGTACGCGCTTGTCCTTGCTTCCTCACAATAGTTCAGTTTCTTTTTCGCTGAAAGTTGCTCAGAGCCGTCGTCCGCTTTTTTTGCGCACAGCATACAATGCCGGAAGCACCAACAGCTTTGGCAAGCCTTTCCGGTCAATTGGCCGACATTTAGTATTTTTTTAGCGTTTTCCAAATTGAAACCGTCATCCAGGGTGCCGATACACATAGGCGGGGATTTTTCACTTACCCGCTCGCAGGGAAACAATTGTTCATAAACGTTTACGAACAATCTGAGCTGACCGGGTATGCAAGGGCCTGACGGCGCTTCTATCATTTGCAGCGGCGTACCATTTTCAATTTGGGGATAATCGGTTATTGCGGAGGCTAAAGAGCGCTCCGTAATCGGAGATACTTCCTCTTGAGGGAAACGTTTAAAATACGCGAGGATGGATAAAAACCGCTGATACTCATATTTCCACGAATATTCCTCGGAAAACTTCACGTTTTCATCGCCGTATTCGCGCTCCACAAGGGAAGGCTGCAAGCTTAGTTTGCTGAATTGTGAATCATCCAGGCTGATTTCATTAATGCAATCAAAATCGTTATCCGGGTCCATCACCATGCTGATCTGCAGCTTCGAGGCATAATCAGGGGCAATTTCTCTTATGCGGTTGATCCGCTCCGCCACCTTATCAAAGGTCCCCGACCCGTCGGCAAAAACGCGGTTTCTGTCATTTATCTCCTTTGGGCCGTCGAGGCTTATCATCAGGGATATTTCATGTTCCTGAAAAAAGAGTATCATCTCATCGTCGAGCAGGGTGCCGTTTGATGTTATGCTATATGTTATCTTTTTTCCTTCAAAGTGATCCAAACTATAGCGTACTATTTTTTTCAGCAATTCAAATTCCATAAGCGGCTCGCCCCCATAAAAACCGATGTTGACGCTTGGGCTGTCCACAGAGTGTTCTCTGAGGAAATCAACCGCTTTTTTGGCTGTTTTCCAAGTCATGCGAACCGCTGTATGCGTCCGCTGCCGCGAGCTGTGTTCCTCGGAGTAGATGCAGTACTTGCAGCGGAAATTACAGTTCTGGGTTAACTGCAAAGTTATCTTGGAGAGCTTGCGTTCAAGAAAAACTTGAAGATGATCGGTGTAAATATGCCTGACATCTTTAACGGCGCTGACGGTTGAAAGATAACCTTGCTCTTTAAGCTGTCTAACTTGTGCCGGTTCGGAGTGCTGTTGGTTGTTTAAGTCGAACAACTCCCTCAAATAATGATACGAGTCATAATCTATCGGTATAATTTCATTTTTGTTAACATCAAACAGATAATAACTGTTTGGCGTCCGAAAAAGTTCAATTATTGGCTTATCCATATTTTCACATCCCTTATCACATATTTTGCTGCGCGGCGTTTTCAAAAGGCGGTTGTCTTTTATCGCGTTCGGTTAAGCGTTCAAGGTAAGGAAAGTTAATTTATTAAACTTAATTCATATTTACATAGGAATGCCAAGTATTCCTACAATGCTTAACTAAATACGCTGCAAACCAAACTGATTTTTACTAATACTAAATTCTGAAACAAAACTATGCATGCTGCATATTGTTAAGAAACAAGCAACCCGCATCACCCCCTGAAATGATAGACCATTACCTTTTATTATACTGCATAATTCCTCATCACCGTATCACAAAGAACATAACTATATTACCATAAATTTGTAGTAGGCACAACCTAGATTGTATAATTTTGCCGCCGTTTTTTTTAATTTATAGCTTTTAATAGTCGTTCATTACGCTTCTTGTGGATTTCTTTATTCAATAATGCAATCTTGATGTACGTGAAAGTTCAGTCGTAGGCTTTTAAGGCAAATAAAAAAGCGGCTGCGCCGCTTTTTTTAAAACCTTACAAGAAAAGGTATTGTTATTGTTTGGGTTCTCCCATAAGCTTCTCCGCGGCCGCGAGGCATAACGCCGAACAAAGCGCCTCCATCGCCGCGCTAAGTTCGTCTAGCGGAGGGAAGCTGGGGGCGATGCGCAGGTTGGAATCCTCCGGATCCCGCCCGTAAGGGTACGTTGCCCCGGCATTGGTAAGCGTAACGCCAGCTTCCGCGCAGAGCCGATGCGTTCGCCGCGCGCATCCGGGAAGGGTATAGAGGCTCACAAAATACCCGCCTGCCGGACGGTGATAGGAGCCGATTCCATAGGGGAGTATGTATTTATCCAGCATATCGCAAACCAGGTCGAATTTGGGCCTCAATATGGCGGCATGTTTTTGCATGTGTTTGATAACGCCCTCTTTTGAGCCGAAAAACAGCACGTGCCTGAGCTGATTGATCTTATCATAGCTGATGGACTGCACGGACATGAGGTGTTTCATATACTCCATATTTTCCGCGCTGCACGCAAAGCACGATACGCCCGCGCCCGGGAAGGTTATTTTGGATGTGGACGCGAACTCAAACGCCATGTGAGGCCTGCCGGCCATTTTGCATAGCGAGAGGATATCGGGTATGCTATAATATTCGCCGGAGAATTCATGCACGCAGTAGGCATTATCCCACATGATAATAAAATCGGGTGCGGCCGGTTTAAGCGCCGCGATGCGGCCGATGGTTTCATCGGAATAAACAATCCCGTCCGGGTTTGAAAATTTCGGCACGCACCAAATGCCCTTTACATCTGGATCCCTGACAAGCTCCTCTACCATATCCATGTCCGGGCCGGAATTAAGCATTGGCACTGAGATCATTTCCATGCCGAACGAGGCGCATATGGCAAAATGCCTGTCGTATCCAGGCGCGGGGCATATAAATTTAACTTTATTGAGCTTTGACCACGGGGCGCTGCTGTTGAGCAGGCCATGGGTATGCGCTTTTGCGATTATGTCGTACATGAGTGTAAGGCTTGCGTTACCGCCGACAAAAACGTTATCCGCGTCAACACCCAAAAGCTCGGCGAAAAGGCGGCGGCATGCGGGCAGCCCGGCGAGCGTACCATAATTGCGCGCCTCAATGCCGTCGCTGAGGCAATCCTCAGGATTAACCGGAAGATTTAACAAGCCGTTGGATAAATTCAGCTGACTGACGCTCGGCTTGCCTCGAGACATATCGAGCTTCATGTTCTTATCCTTACATGCGAGGTACCAGGCTTTAGCGTTTTCGTAAAAAAGCGTTTGTTCTTCTCTCGTCATTTCGGGCGGAATGTTCATGGGTTTCTCCCTTCAGAGCTTATATTTCGCGAGTTTGTTTACATAGTTTACCTCAAGCATATTGTGCTTGCTATTTAGCGGTAAGTCAATACGTAAAGTAAAGATATATTGCGTGAAGCACAAGCGTTTTATGATATAATGGGTTATTGCGGAGGTGCTGACAAATGGATTTAATACAACGGCTCCGGCAGATGATCGATGAAAGCGGGCGCATCGTTTTTTTAGGCGGCGCGGGCGTATCCACTGAGAGCGGAGTACCCGATTTCAGAAGCGAGAACGGCGTTTTCGCCGCTTTGACCAAGTACGGCTATCCGCCGGAGATTTTATTGAGCCGCAGCTTTTTTCTAAGCCATACGGATCTGTTTTTTCGTTATTATAAAGAGGCTTTTCTCTCGGTAAACGCTGAGCCTAACGACGCGCATAGGGCGCTGGCCTCGCTTGAGAAAAGAGGAAAGCTTACCGCAGTAATAACGCAAAATGTAGACGGGCTTCATCAATCGGCCGGAAGCGGGCGGGTGCTTGAGCTGCATGGTTCGGTAGAACGGAATTTCTGCGTATCCTGCGGCAGATTATACGGCAAAGAGCATATGATAAAATCGGAGGGGGTACCTAAGTGCGGGTGCGGCGCCATAATTAAGCCGGACGTTGTTCTCTATGAGGAAGGATTGGACACGGATGTGTTGAACGTGGCGATAACCCATATCACGCGCGCGGATATGCTGATTGTGGGAGGGACTTCCCTTACGGTGTATCCAGCGGCCGGCCTTGTGGATTATTATCGGGGAAGCCGCCTTGCGCTCATCAATATGGGTGAAACGGCGCGCGACTTGAATGCGGATATAGTTATCCGTGAACCCATTGGCCGAACGCTCTATAAAGCGGTTCTTGAGGTATAGTACTATGACAAAACTTCTTTTCAAGCTCTTTATTAAAAGACCTGAAAGCACAAAGGATCCACAGGTGCGGGAGGCTTACGGCATTTTAGCCGGATGCGTCGGCATCGTGGTAAACCTCGTGCTGTGCGCGGCGAAGTTCATGATGGGCTTGTTCACCGGCAGTATCGCCATTCAGGCGGACGCGGTCAACAACCTTTCGGACGTCGGCTCGTCAACCGTTACGCTTATCGGCTTTAAAGCGGCCGGAAAGCCCGCGGACAGGGAGCACCCGTTCGGCCATGCCAGAATGGAGTATATCAGCGCGCTTATCATCGCCTTTTTAATTCTGCTTGTCGGTGTTGAGCTAGGCCGCGGCGCGATAGAAAAGATATTGAACCCAACGCCCGTAAATTTCAGCGTATCCGCAATGGTAGTTCTGGCCGTTTCAATCTTCGCCAAGCTATGGCTGGGTCTTTTTAACCGAAGCGTGGCCAAGCGCATCGATTCCGGCGCGATGGAAGCCGCGTTTATGGACAGCCTGTGCGATATGATTTCTACCGGAGCCATACTGGTTTCCACAGTTATCGGCTATTTTACGCGGTTAAATCTGGATGGGTATATCGGCGTGCTGGTAGCCTGCTTCGTCCTATACGCGGGCGTAAAAATCGTTAAGGACGCAATCAGCCCGCTGATGGGCGAAGCGCCCAGCGTGGAAACCGTGCAAGAGCTGACTCAACAGATATTAGCCTATGAAGGGATAAACGGCATCCACGACATGGTCATACATAATTACGGGCCGGGCCGCCGAATCGCTACGCTTCACGCGGAGGTTGACGCGCGTGCGGATATACTTGAAACGCATGAAATCATCGACCATATCGAAAAAGAGGTGGGGGAGCGGATGAACATGCTCATTACCATCCACCTGGATCCTATCCAGACCGACGATGAGCTTGCAAATACCGCCAGGGAGCATATCGCCGATATAATCGCCGAAACGGACGGCCGCCTGCGGTTTCATGATTTCCGCGTTGTGCGCAGCATTCGGCTGAACCTGTTTTTTGATCTCGTGGTGCCGCCGGAGATGTCCCGGGAAGATATAAACGCGATTCAGGCGCGCATATGCCAAGCCGCTGAAAGCCGGGATCACCGGTATCTTTGCGTTATCACAATCGACAGGGATTTTCTTGGATGCTGACAATAGCGGATACTAAAGATTACATGGGGGGTTATACTGATGTGGGGTGAGTTTAAAAAGTTCGCGTTTAAAGGTAACGTGATGGATATGGCTGTGGGCGTTATGATTGGCGGCGCTTTTGGGAAAATCGTATCGTCGCTCGTTGCGGATTTGTTTATGCCGCTCATTGGGCTTCTTACCAACGGCCTTGATTTTACCGCGCTGTTTATTCCGCTCGACGGTAATTCCTACGCGTCCATTGAAGCGGCAAAAGAAGCGAACGCGGCCGTATTCGCTTACGGCTCTTTTATATCAACCATAATCGACTTTATTCTCATTGCGGTCTGTGTGTTTATATTTGTTAAACTGATTAATAAGCTTAAACGAGCGCCTGCTCAGGAGCCGGCCGCGAAAGAAGCGCGGCTTTGCCCGTACTGCAAAAGCGAAATTCATGATGAAGCCACGCGCTGCCCGCGCTGTACCGCTGAACTGGATAATATGTCTTATACCGACGCTGGTATGCCGGATGACGAGCATTGAGTACAAAATACTGGCGGCATTGTCTTTTCAGGGAAAAAGGACGGGCATACGCCAATATAATATAGATGGGTTAATAAAGAATACTTGTATTCATAACCTTGCCCGCTTGACAGGATATAGCGTGTCCCATTAGAATAAATGCGGATTTTGGCCGCTTGCGGCTGGAAGGAGATAAGTATGCAGGCAGTTGAGCCTATTATAATAACCGCTGTAGAATCGCCGGCTATGCGTTCGCAGATCCCCGCCCCCTATCACACTGTCGGAGGGCGGGAAATGTACGTTTGGGCGTTTCTTGCAGCAGCGGGCGTCGGCGGTTCGGTACGAGTGGTTGTAAGCGACGGGAAACATGAGGCTAGTAATACATTCCTGCGCGCGGAGGATAGGGTTTCGGCCTGCGGGAAGGAAGACGAAATATCATGCTTGAGATTCGCGTTGAGCGGTGCTGATGAACAGGATGTTTTGCCTGTTCTTGCTGTGCGCGCAAACGCGCCTCTTATTACGAAAAACGATTTGTTAAAGTTTATCGACGCTGCCGCGGGGTGCGACTGCGCGGTTCTATCAAACGGGGGAGGGGAGAGGTGCGCATTCTATTTTGCGCGTCAGGCGCTAAGCTTACCCGGCGCGCCGCTTTCCGGGACTTTGGATGTATATGCTTCGTGGCTAAGCGGCGGCGGAAAAACCGTTCGTGAGCTCGCGGGCGACAGAGTTTCCTGCATGGTCGTGACCGACAGGGTTGCGCTTTTTAGAGCGGAGACGGCTATGCGCGAAAGGATTAACGTACGCCATATGCTTAACGGCGTCACTTTTATAGATCCCAACGCGGTTTATATCGGCGCCGAAGTATCCATTGGCTGCGATACCGTCATATATCCCGGTTCGGTTATAGGTGGCAACACGATTATCGAAGAAGGATGCACGCTCGTCGGCGACTGCCATATAATAGATTCTCAAATCGGCATGCGCTGCCGCCTGCACTCGGTATCCGCCAACGGCGCAACAGTTGAAAGCGGCGCGGTTATCGGCCCCTTCGTCAACCTTCGCCCCGGCACGCGAATCGGGCGCGACTGCCGAATCGGCGATTTTGTGGAGGTAAAAAACTCCGTTATCGGTCAAGGTACAAAGATATCGCATTTAAGCTATGTGGGCGACGCGGATATCGGAGAACGCGTGAATTTTGGGTGCGGCACGGTTGTGGTTAACTACGACGGTTTCAAAAAACACCGCGCTACGGTTGGCGATGATGTTTTCCTCGGCTGCCAGACCAAGCTGATATCCCCGGTAAAAATCGGAGATGGAGCGTATACCGCCGCCGGATCCGCGATTACGGACGACGTACCTGCCGGCGCGCTCGCCATTGCGCGATCCAAGCAGGTGAATAAAGAGGGGTGGGCGGACAGGAACCGCCTGAACCATGAACGGAATGAGGTTTAACGTTGTTAAAGGATATCGACGGCGTACAAATCAATATAGAACGCGTTGGTTCCGGGAAACCCGTACTGCTGCTGCACGGCTGGGGAGCTTCCATGGAGGCCATGCGCCCGGTTGCCGACTATATTAAGCGGATAGGGCGCGAGGCGGTTTTAATTGATTTCCCTGGCTTCGGGCTGAGCCCCGCCCCGAGTGAACCTTGGGGAGTGCCGGAGTACGCGGCCCTCACGCGCAGGGTTATTGAGGCGGAAGTTTTACGGGGGTGCGATTTAATCTGCCATTCGTTCGGCGGACGCGTTACTATTTTACTCGCCTCTGAGGATCCCGGGCTGTTCGGCAAGCTGGTTTTGACGGACGCGGCGGGCATCCGCCCGAAACGAACGCTCAAATACCACATACGAACCCGCTGCTATAAGCTGGCTAAACGGATAGCGTCATGCGGTTTTCTCAACAGCTTTCTCCATATTGAGGAGCGCATAAAAAATGCGGGCTCCGCGGATTACCGCGAGCTATCCGGCGTTATGAGGTCAAGCTTTGTAAAGGTGGTTAACCTTGATTTGACCGACAGGCTTGCCAAGATACAAAACGAAACCCTGCTGGTTTGGGGCGACGAGGATAAGGATACCCCGCTGTATATGGGCCGAATCATGAAAGACCGGATTCCAAACGCGGGCCTTGCTGTGATAAACGGGGCGGGCCATTACAGCTATTTGGACGATTTTCCGCGCTTTTGCGCAATGCTCAGCGTTCTGCTGGGAGATTGAGAGGTGGTTTCATGGATTGGATGGTAATTGTTCCAGCGCTTGTTAACGCAATCGCGGTCATTTTGGCCTCATTGTTTTATATACATATGCTTCAGTTGGAAAGCTATCAGGGAAGAATGTACGCGAAATGGGTTTACAGACATATATACAAGCCCTTTCCTTTCTATTTTATCGGCGCGTTAGCCGGCGGCGCTCTCATGGCCGCGTTCGGTCCGGCGATTGCTTGGCTTCCAGATATGACTGCGTTTTGCGGCCTTTTCGCTTTTTTTTACCTGAGCAGAAAAACGCCGTCCAAAAAGCCGCTGGCTTATACGGGGCGTATCAAGCGCCTGATTAGCGCGCTTGCGGTTCTTGTAGCGGGCGTGTTCTCTTTGAGCTTATTAACGGGCTGTGCATGGATAAGGCTGATACCCGGCGCGCTCCTTCCGGTAACCGTATTTATTGCATACGCGCTGACCTATCCGATTGAAGAGGGCGTGAAGAAGTGGTATTTTAACGACGCCAGAAAAAAGATTAACCGCCTGCAAAAGCTCTCCGTCGTCGGGCTTACGGGCAGCTTTGGGAAAACAAGCACGAAATTTTTTCTCGGTACGATATTAAGCGAAATATACAACGTTTTGGTAACGCCCGCGAGCTATAATACGCCTATGGGTATTACAAAGGTAATAAGGGGCTCTTTAAATGAAAGCCATGATGTTTTCGTGGCGGAAATGGGCGCGCGCTATGTAGGGGATATCGAGGAGCTTTGCCGCCTTACATCTCCCCAAATCGGCATTATAACCTCTGTCGGCAAACAGCACCTTGAGACATTTGGTTCGTACTCGAACATCATACGGACGAAAGGCGAGCTTTTAGACGCGCTTCCCGCCTCGGGCGCAGCCTTTGCCAACGGCGATAACCCGGATTGCGTAGACATGCTCAATGCTGCCAAGCACGTAAAAAACCGGTTTTTATTCGGTATACACGGGAACAACCTGTATATGCGCGCGCAGGATATCGCGGTGGGCGAGTGGGGGAGCAGCTTTACGCTTTTAGCGCAAAACGGCGAAACGGCAAAGTGTAAAACACAGCTTCTTGGCGAACACAACATTCTAAATATCACCGGCGCCGCCGCGTGCGCGTACTATATGGGCATGCCGATTGAACAAATATCGGCGGGGATAAAAAAGCTCAAACCCGTTGAACACAGGCTTGAGCTCATACCGGGTCCCGTGACGGTCATCGACGATACGTTTAACGCGAATCCGGCAGGAGTAAAGGCCGCGGTGGATGTGCTCAAAGAGTTCCACGGCCGCCGGATTATCGTGACCCCCGGCATGGTTGAGCTCGGCGAGGAAGAGGACGCGCTAAACGAAGAGTTCGGCAGGAAAATGGCTTCCGGCGCAGATATTGTGATTCTCGTTGGCAAGCGCCATGCGGACCCGATGGAAAAGGGGCTTAAGGCGGAAGGTTTTCCGGGGGAATGCATCGTTCGTACGGATAATTTGGATCAGGCTACAGCCAAGCTCCCGCTGTACGCGCCGCCCGGGAGCGTGGTATTGTTCATAAACGATCTGCCGGACAATTATAATGAATAGGTATTTAGGAGGTCGATTAAATGATAGATTTAGCGGTAATTTTCGGAAGCCGGGCCGCCGAACACGACGTATCGATTATCACGGGCTTGCAGGCGCTTGAAAACGCCGACAAAAGCAGATTTAACGCGTTTCCGGTATATATTTCGCAATCCGGGGAGTGGTTTATCGGAGAGCCGCTAAAAGAAATAAAAACCTACCGCGACTTTAACCCGAACGTGAAGGGGATACAAAAAGTAATTTTACCGCCCGTTCCCGGTTCAGGCGGGCTTTATGCGTGCGGCGGCGGCCTATTCGGGGCCAAGTATGTGAAGGTTCAAAATATTGACTGCGCTTTTTTAGCCCTGCATGGCATGCACGGGGAGGACGGCACCATTCAAGGCCTGATGGAGCTGGCGGATATACCTTACACGGGCAGCGGGGTTATCGGTTCCGCGGTGAGCATGGATAAGGTGCTTATGAAAGCCGTTTTTCAAAGCATGGGGCTCCCCGTGCTTGAAGGCGTTTGGTTTTACCGCGCAAGATGGCAACGAGAGCAGGACGTTATTGTTGAAGAAGCGGAAAAGCTTTCGTATCCGCTGTTCATCAAACCTGCCAACCTTGGATCATCCATCGGCATCGCAAAGGCGGTTGACAGGGATACGCTCATAAGCGCGGTCGAAACCGCCTTGGCCTTTGACAAAAAAGTTCTTATTGAAAAGGGATTGGATAAACCCGTTGAGGTCAATTGCGCTTGCCTTGGCTTTGAGGACGACGTAACCGTATCCCTCTGCGAACAGCCGCAAAGCTGGGCGGATTATCTCTCGTTTGAGGATAAATACATGCGAGGCTCCGGTAAAGGCGGCATGGGTGGGATGAAAGGGCTTTCCCGCAAAATACCCGCGCCTGTCGGAGATGAATTAACAGAAACGATTAAGAACTACACGTCGCGTATTTTCCGCGCGCTCGAATGCAGGGGCGTTGTCCGCGTGGATTATATGATAGACAGCGCGGACGGCCGCCTGTATGTAAATGAAATCAACAGCATACCAGGCTCGATGGCTTTCTACCTGTTTGAGCCCTTGGGCATTACTTTCCGGCAATTGGTGGGCCGGCTTGTTGAAGCCGCATATGAAGCGGCCGAACAAAAGCGCGCGTCCACTTTTGCACATAACTCCGCTATCCTTGAAAGGGCGGAGAGAAGTACTAAAATTTATAAGAAGTAAAGGAGACACCTACCATGTCCAAGATCCCAATGAAGACCCCGCTGGTCGAGATGGATGGCGACGAAATGACCCGCATCATTTGGAAAATGGTGAAAGATCATCTGATTGAGCCCTATGTGGAGCTTCAAACGGAATATTATGATCTCGGATTGAAGAACCGCGACGCTACGGACGATCAAATAACCGTAGACGCGGCTGAAGCCGTCAAAAAATACGGCGTTGGCGTAAAGTGCGCAACCATCACGCCTAATGCCCAGCGTGTAAAGGAATATGACCTCAAGCGCATGTACAAGAGCCCGAACGGGACAATCCGCGCGATTTTGGATGGAACCGTTTTCCGCACGCCGATAACGCTCAACTGCCTCAAGCCCTCCGTTAGCTCATGGCGCAAACCCATAACCATTGCGCGTCACGCGTACGGCGATATCTATAAGTGCTCTGAATTCCGCGTACCCGCCCCGGGCAAGGCTGAAATCAAGTTCACCGATGAAACCGGCAACGAGCTGTTCCATGAGACGGTGTTCGATTTCAAATGCCCCGGCGTATTGATGGGTATGTACAATAAGGACGATTCTATCGAGAGCTTTGCCCGCGCGTGCTTCGAGTACGCCCTTTCGACCAAACAGGATCTTTGGTTCTCCACCAAGGATACCATCTCTAAAAAATACGATCATACGTTTAAAGATATATTCCAGGGTATCTTTGACGCGGAGTATAAGGATAGTTTTGAAAAGGAAGGCATCACCTATTTCTACACGCTCATAGACGACGCCGTGGCGCGCGTTATCCGCTCCGAGGGCGGCTTTATCTGGGCGTGCAAGAATTATGACGGCGACGTGATGAGCGATATGGTTGCGACGGCTTTCGGATCGCTTGCTATGATGACCAGCGTATTGGTTTCACCCAACGGTTATTTTGAGTATGAAGCGGCGCACGGCACTGTAACCCGCCACTATTACAAGCATCTGGAGGGCGAAAGCACATCCACCAACTCCATGGCTACCCTTTTCGCTTGGACGGGCGCGTTAAAGAAGCGCGGTGAGATGGATGGCATATTGGAGCTTGAGCGCTTTGGTGAGAAGCTGGAGAAAGCCGCGCTTAGCACAATCGAAAGCGGCTATATGACTAAGGATTTGGCTCCTCTTTGCGACCTGCCCGACAAAACGGTTCTGAGTACGGAGGATTTCATACTCAAGGTAAAGGAAACGCTTGACGCTGCGATGTAGTGAACATATTATCGTTGAACCGGGGGGCGGCGTTGACCGGCCTCCCGGCCGCTACATAAAGCTTAACCTCCGCGTTGTTGCGTGGTTTTTGAATTAAATAATATTGGATAGGAGCGGGTGATTGATGACATTGAATGAACAGTGGCGGGAGCTTGCCGGGCAGGAGCGTAATAAAGCCGAGCACGATCAGTTTTGGAACGCTTATTTCGAGTTGGAAACGGAGAACTATAAAAAGATCCTCAGCCGACATGAAAAGCCGTACGCAGGAACACTAAGTGAGCTGGCCGTTGAGTTCGGAATGGATAATGTTACTTTTTTGGGCTTTCTCGACGGGATCAATACGAGCCTGACGGAAGCGCTTGAGCTGAATGAGCTTGAATCCGGCAGCCAATTGGAACTGAGCGTGGATTTTGAAAAACTGTATACCAATATGCTGGACGCCAAGGCGCAATGGCTGTATACATTGCCTGAGTGGGAAAACATACTGAGCGAACAAAAACGGCGCGAGCTGACGCAGGCTTTCAGGGCGTCAAAAGTTTTTGTGCGCGACGGCGCAAAGGTTGGCAGGAACGACCCGTGCCCGTGCGGGAGCGGAAAAAAATATAAAAACTGCTGCCAAAAAAATAACTAAACCTCAAAACACGAGGCTGAGCGTTTGAGGTATAAAACATCCCGGCACAGGAATAAAAGCCAATGCTCGGGGGTTTTTATTCTTTTCGTTAATCGCTCAGCGAAAAAGCTAGAGCTTCAAACAGCAAATTTAAAAAACGGTTAGGGAGCAAGCCATAGTTATGATTAAAGCAATGTTCCTATTTGCGTTATGTATGTAAATAGAGGATGTTTTTACCATTCTTCATGGCTTATACAGCGCCCTGTTCATACACACTGCTCTGACGCGTTATCCGCCTGCTTGCGCACAAGTATTATGCGCAGCATGAAATCTTTGTCCCTTCGCCATTGAGATGCGCTGGATAATATGATAGAATAACTACCAAATATATAAATAATTTGAAGGTGCGCTTTGATTGTATTAGGTATTGATCCCGGTTATGCAATATTGGGATATGGAATTATAGAGGTTGACGGAACGCGTAACAGGGCCATAGACTATGGGGTTATTGAGACAACGGCCAAGCTTCCGTTTCCCGAGAGGTTGGAGAAGCTGTACCTAGGCATGCGGCAGCTGATAGAAGCTTATCATCCCGAGCATATCGCATTTGAGGAGCTTTTTTTCTGCCGAAACGTAACAACCGCGCTTCAGGTTGGCGCGGGCCGCGGCGTAGCGCTGCTTGCCGCGCAGCAATCCGGGCTGCCCCTTTACGAATACACGCCCATGCAGATCAAGCAGGCCGTCACAGGAAACGGGCACGCAGACAAAGGGCAGATACAACATATGGTGAGGGCGCTGCTCCAGCTAAGTAGCCTGCCTAAACCGGACGACGCGGCGGACGCGCTTGGTGCCGCGATTTGCCATGCGAACACCATGGGACCGGCCGCTGAGGAATACCGGATAAGATAAACGGGGAGGAACGGCATTGTACGCGTATATTGAGGGTACCGTTGATGAAATTGGGGCCGATCGCGCAATAATCGATGCGGGCGGCGTAGGATATGAGCTTTTGTGCAGCTCGGCCACGCTAAGGCAGCTTGTTCAGGGAAAGAACGCGAGGCTGATAACGCACTTTCATTTAGGTCAGGATATTATGGCCCTATATGGATTTTGGACTGTAAACGAGCGCGATATGTTCCGGCGTTTAATCTCCGTTACGCGCGTGGGGCCAAAGCTAGCTTTATCGGTTCTATCCCATCTGTCCGTCGGCGATATCGCCGCCGCTATCCTAACTGAAAACGCGGCCGCGTTTGACCGGGTTCCGGGGATGGGCCGTAAGAGCGCGGCGCGGGTATTGCTTGAGCTAAAGGAGAAGGTCGGGGAAAACGAGCTTCCGGGGATTATGGCTGCGCAGCCGGAAAACGGGATTGCTGCCGACATTCGTACGGAAGCTGTCGCCGCGCTTGTTTCGCTTGGGTACGACGGCGTAAGCGCGGGCCGCGCGGTTGCCGCGGTTACCGCCTGTGAAAGGGTTGAGGATATGATAACGCTGGCGCTTAAAGAGATATCCAAGAGGTAATATATGGAGCAGGACAGGTTAATCACCTCTTCCCTGATGAACGGGGACGAGCAAATTGAATATAGCCTGAGGCCAAGGTTTCTTAACGAGTATATTGGTCAGGATATGGTCAAGGAGCATATGCGCATCTATATCCAGGCGGCTAAGCACCGGGGGGAACCGCTGGATCATTCCCTGCTGTACGGGCCTCCGGGCCTGGGGAAAACCACGCTGGCCGCAATAGTCGCCAACGAAATGGGCGGTAACCTGCGCATAACTTCCGGCCCGGCCATTACGCACGCGGGCGACCTTGCCGCTATATTAACCAACCTCGCTCCGGGCGACGTTCTATTTATTGATGAAATCCATCGTTTAAACGCCAATGTGGAGGAAGTGCTTTATCCCGCTATGGAGGATTTTGCGCTGGATATCATCATTGGCAAGGGACCATCGGCACGTTCAATACGGCTGGATCTTCCGCGTTTTACGCTTATTGGCGCGACCACGCGCATGGGTCTTTTAACGTCGCCCCTTCGCGACAGGTTCGGGATAAAAGAACAGCTGGAGATGTACAATCCCGCCGCGTTAAAGGATATTATCGTGCGCAGCGCGGATATTCTGGATATTGAGATAGACGAATGCGGCGCGCTTGAAATCGCGTCGCGCGCCAGAGGCACGCCGCGGATAGCCAACCGCTTGCTCAAGCGCGTCAGGGATTACGCACAGGTGCGCGGTAGCGGCGTTATTGACGCGGAAAACGCCAAAGCTGGGCTTGATATGCTGGCTGTTGACCGGCTCGGGCTTGACGCTGTTGACCGGCGGATTTTATTAACCATGATCGACAAGTTCGCGGGTCGTGCTGTTGGCCTTGATACGCTGGCTGCGGCTACCGGTGAGGACGCCTCAACAATTGAGGATGTTTACGAACCGTATTTGCTTCAGCTTGGGTTTATCGCCAGAACGCCGCGAGGGCGGATTGTGATGCCGGCAGGCTACTCGCATATGGGTTATGCGCCGCCGGACGGCCCGTATCAGGAGAAAATGAGTTTAGAATAAAAAAACAGGAGGTCCTTTACCATGAGCAAAAAGTTGCGCGAACTGGAAGCGAATCTGGGGCAGAAAGACCGCGAAATAGAGATATTGACTAGGCGCATACAAGAGCTATCCAATGCGGTGAACGCTTCAAAGGAAAAGGAAACGGCTATTGTGGGCGCTCTGATGGAAGCGAAGGCAACCGCCGAACGCATTATATCCAATGCTAACCATCAGGCGGGAAATGTCGTTCAGGAAGCCGACGCAATACGTAAAAACGCGGATGAACTTGCCGATAAGACTATACGAAGCGCGAGAGAGGAAGCCGAAAAGATTATTGAAGAATCCAACGGACAAGCTGCTGTTATTATTGAAAAGGCTCATGCGGAGGCGAAAAGAAGGCTAGAGCAGGCGGAATACTCCGCTTCTGAATACACGGCTGCACTTGACAGGCTAAACGGAAAGCTCGCCCAAACAGCAGGCGCGGCAAGAAAATACGCCGAGGAGTTTGCCGAGATGGTATCGCTTCTCACCCACGAGGGCGATAAGGAGCTGGCACAAGAGTGTAAAGGCCTTCCCGGGCTGCTCGAAAGCAGCGACGAAAAGCAAAGCCTGCCCGAGCAGTATCAAAACCCCGCTGATCTGATGCGCAGCATCTATATGCTTCAGGGCAGGGAAACCCCGCGTCCGCAGGAGGATTTTCAGGACGAAGCCGCTAAGCCTCTCAACGCTCAGGAGGATACGAATAGAGCCCCTGAGGACGATAAGGTTTGGACGGTTGACGAGGTGGTCGCCTCGCCCGCAACGGATAACGCCGCGAAAGACGCGGAGCTGGACGATGAGCTTAACGCACTTATTGAGGATGTGCTTAACGAGGATTGACACGGTATTTAGGGGTATGCTATAATGACCCGTCTTTAAAGGCTTTGAAGGGAACCATATTCGATGGCGTAATGGAAGAGAGCGTTTATTTTGGTGAGAAAACGCATTATGCCCGGATTACCCATTCCCCGAGCCGCCGGTAGGAAATGCCCGGCCGCATGGTGAGCGTTAGCGCCGCGCGAGAACAAAGTAAGGTGGTACCGCGTGTTGATTCCCGCCCTTATATGATATTAGGGCGGTTTTTTTAATGAATAAACTTGGAGGTATGGAGAGATGGCCAAAAAAAACAACGAGGCGTTCGTTCAGCATATCGCCTCAAGAAAAGATGATTTTCCCCAATGGTATACGGATGTAATCCTTAAAACCGGTATGGTTGATTATTCCGATGTACGCGGGTGTATGGTAATCAAGCCGTACGGATACGAGGTATGGGAATTGATACAGCATGAGATGGACGCTAGGTTTAAAGCTACCGGCCATAAAAACGCTTATTTTCCGCTGTTTATACCTGAAAGCCTGTTGAAAAAAGAGGCTGAACACGTTGAAGGCTTTGCGCCCGAGGTGGCCTGGGTAACGCATGGCGGATCGGAAGAGCTTCCTGAGAGGCTATGCGTGCGCCCCACAAGCGAAACGATCATCTGTTCCATGTATGCGCGTTGGATACAATCCTATCGGGATCTTCCCATTTTAATCAATCAGTGGGCGAACGTGGTTCGGTGGGAGAAAAGCACGCGCCCTTTTCTGCGCACAAGCGAGTTTTTATGGCAGGAAGGGCATACCGCCCATGCCACGTTTGAAGAGGCGCAGGAAGAGACGATGAAAATGCTGGAGGTATACAGGGAGTTTTGTCAAAACGTCCTGGCCATACCGGTGCTCGCGGGGCGTAAAAGCGATAAGGAAAAGTTTGCCGGGGCCTATGAAACCTATACCATCGAGGCGTTAATGCAGGATGGAAAGGCGCTTCAAATGGGAACAAGCCATAATCTCGCGGATCATTTTGCAAAGGCGTATGACATTACCTATCTTGACAGGGACGGCCAGCTAAAATACTGCCACACTTCTTCTTGGGGAACAAGCACAAGGTTGATCGGCGGGCTGATTATGGTTCACGGGGACGACAGAGGGCTTGTTCTGCCGCCACGTGTTGCGCCTGTGCAAGTTGCGGTGCTGCCCATCGCCATGCATAAAACAGGCGTGCTCGAAAAGGCGCAGGAGTTAAGCGGCGCTCTCAAGGCCGCTGGAATTCGCGTTGAAGTGGATACCCGCGACCAAAGCGCCGGATGGAAGTTCAACGAATGGGAGATGAAGGGCGTCCCCCTGCGCCTTGAGGTCGGGCCTAAGGATATTGAAAACAATCAGGTTGTTTTAGTCCGCCGTGATAATCTGGAAAAGCTATTTGTCCCAATGGAGGGCTTGGCCGAGACGATTACAGATTTGCTTGACGCGGTCCACCAGGGGCTTTTGGACAAGGCGTTAGCCATGCGTGAGGCTCATACTGTGGACGCGTGTGACTTTAACGTATTTGCCGAGGGCGTGAAGAACGGGTTTGTGCGCGCGTATTGGTGCGGCGAACGCGCATGCGAGGATGAAATCAAGGCAAAAACGAGCGCAACGTCACGGTGCGAACCGCTTGGCTGCGATAACGGGCCTCTAAGCGGCGCGCGCTGCGTGCATTGCGGAAGACCCGCCCAGAAAAGAATGTATTTCGCTAAAGCGTATTAGGCGTAACAGGGGGCTGCCTCAGTTTTCTTGCTGAATCAGCCCCCTCAGTATGACTAGATCTGTATGAAATCAACCCGTATTTCGTTGTTCAATTAAGCTTTTCAGCTTCATTTACAAAAGCCCGGTTCTTCAATTATAATTATAGGGTTAATGCATTTTCAGCGCTTTAGCATGCGTTTGAAATGGAGAATACCGATTTGAAAGATAAGCGTTTATACCGCAATGCGACCGGAGCATACCTCCTCGATCGCATTACAAAACGCAATAGGTGGAAATAGCTATGTTGCTGGTTCAGGTAAACCAAATAAAGAAATCGTTTGTGGACAGCCTTTTGTTTGAGGATGTTTCTTTTGAGATAAGGGATAAAGACCGGATAGGCCTAGTTGGCGTGAACGGCAGCGGAAAAACTACGCTGTTCAAAATGATCACCGGACTTGAGCGGCCCGACGAGGGCGCCGTATACAAAAGCAAAGAAGCGGCTGTATCCACTATGGATCAGGCGCTTGATAATAGCAGCCTTTCCCTGTTTGACTATACGCTCTATATCTTCAGGCGCCTTATCGATATCGAAAGGGAGCTGGATGAAGTAAGCCTAAAAATTGAACAGAATTCCGGCGACATTGAATCGCTCATCCAGCGCCAGCATGCTTTGAACTCCCAATATGAGCTTATGGGCGGTTTTACGTACCGCAGCCGCACACGCTCCACGCTTAAGGGTTTGGGCTTTAAAGATGAAGAATTCGGCCAGGGGATCAATACGATGAGCGGCGGGCAGCGCAACAAAGCGCAGCTTGCTAAAGTATTGCTTTCCGGCGCGAACCTTTTGCTGCTCGACGAGCCTACGAATCATCTTGATATCGAAAGCACGCAATGGCTGGAAGAGTTTTTGTGCGGATACGCCGGGGCGTACGTTGTGATATCCCACGACCGGTATTTTCTAGATAAGGTAACGAACCGTACGCTGGAGCTTAAAAACAACAAGCTATTCGTTACCGACGGCAATTACTCCGCGCATGTAAACCACATGAGCACTCAGAATGAAATATTGCTGCGCCATTATAGAAACACGCAAAGAGAGATACGTCGCATACAGGGCATCGTGGAACAACAGAAGCGCTGGGGACAGGAGCGTAATTTTGTAACCGCCGCATCGAAAATGAAGCAGATTGAACGGCTCCGCAAGACGCTGATTGAGCCGGAGCGCGATGAAAAAAGCGTGCGCTTCCGCTTTCAGGTTCCGCAGGGCGGGGGAAACGACGTGCTGACGGTTAACGAAGTTGCAAAATCATATGGGAATAAACGGGTGTTCGCCAATGTAAGCCTACATATCCGAAAAGGCGAAAGGGTATTTTTGCTCGGCGCGAACGGATGCGGAAAAACCACGCTGCTTCGCCTTATCATGCGTAAGGAAAACGCGGACGCCGGCGAGGCTATGTTCGGCGCGAAGGTAAAACCCGGTTATTATGATCAAACGATGGCCGCACTCGAACCGGATAATACGGTGCTGGAGGAGATGCACCGTGAATATCCCCTGATGAATTTAACCGAACTTCGCACCGCGCTAGGAGCGTTTCTTTTTCGTGGCGACGATGTACTTAAGGAGGTTGGCTGTTTATCCGGCGGCGAGCGGGCGCGGGTTCAGCTGCTCAAACTCATGCTGTCTGAAACGAACTTCCTGATCCTTGACGAACCGACCAATCATCTTGATATCGCATCGCGCGAAGCGCTTGAAACCGCGCTTGAGGATTATGAGGGGACGATGCTGGTTGTAACGCACGATCGATATCTGGTTAACAGGCTTGCGGACAGAATCCTCTATATGGACTCGAAGGGCATTACTGAATATATTGGCGGCTATGACGACTGCATATCTGAGCGGAGCCGTTTTGAGCAATCGCGGCAAAGCAGCCGGGAGCCTGAAAAGCCGAACCAATATAAAGAACGTAAGGAGTTTCAAAGCGCCGTTAACCAAGTCAAAGGCAGGCTGAAAAGATGCGAGCAGGAGATTACTTGCGCCGAGGAGGAGCTGGCAAATATCGAAAGATTATTGAGCGAACCGGAGAATGCCTCAGATTATGTTAAGGCGGGGGAACTTGCACGCGCGGCGGATAATAAACGAATTGATATTGAAAGGCTGTACGAGAATTGGGCTCAGGCTCAGGAATCGCTTGAGAAAATGGAGAAATCCTTTACTCCGTCGCGTTGACTATAAGGCTTTAAGATGATAAATTAATCAGTATTATGAAAGAGGGGGAGAAACTATGAAAAGGTTGTTTTACCTGATATTGTGCATAGCTTTGTTAACCGGCTGCGCACCGCTTGAAGGCGGGCAAACCACGCCGCAATATCATCCTGACAACGTAGAGGATCCGATGGAAGTTGAAACAATGACCGCCACCATAGAGATGGAGGACGGAGGCGTAATTGTCGCCGAGCTTTACCCCAAAGCCGCCCCGCAATCCGTCTGCAACTTTGTTTACTTGGCGAGGGAAGGGTTTTACGATGGTCTGATATTTCATCGGGTTGTTGAGGGTTTTATGATTCAGGGGGGCGATATTAACGGTACGGGGTCCGGCAGCCCGGGTTATTGCATTAAGGGGGAGTTTTCAGTAAACGGCTTCGAGAACAGCATATCGCATACACGCGGTACGCTATCGTTTGCGCGCCGCGGTGATCCGCTGTATGATTCGGCGGGGAGCCAATTTTTCATTATGCATAAGGACAATAAGGGGCTTGATGGCCTATACGCAGCATTTGGCCGCGTTATTCAAGGTATGGATGTAGTGGATAGAATTGCGGCGGTTAAGACGGAGAGAGAAAGGCCGCTGGAGGATGTGGTCATTAAAAAGGTCACCATAGACGGGCCCGCTCTTCCCGAACCGGAAAAACTGCCCGTGCCGTAACGCTTTATCCCTTATAGCGCAACGGCCTTGACAAGCTGAACCCCGTATGAATTACGCGGGGTTTTTTTCGTAATTTAACTCATTCACAAAAAGAGCGCCTCACATTGTGATTTAAGCAAGGATCACTAATCGCCGTTAAGTCAGAATAATACGCTTATAACATAACATATGGATAAGTACCGGCGGTGCGGATTCTTATCCCAAACAGCGCCAAGCTCAGGATATTAGGGGGTATGGATTAATGGCGCGCAAAAGCCTAAGATTTATAGCGGCGGCCCTGATTATCGCATATCTCGCGTTAATACCAACCTATTTATCGGGGAGGCTTGAGCGCAATTACTACAACGAGTGGATGCAGGGTGAGCAAGAGCCTTTTACCGGCGTAATCACATGCTGGCACATCGTCGGCTTTAAAACCTATGCGGGAAGCTTAAGCTCCTGGCTTGAAAAGCGCGCGGCGAGAGTTGAAAAAAAGCATTTTGGCGTATTTGTTACCATAGAGGCGATGAGTGTTGAAGATTGCATGGAACGCCTGTCAAAAGGGGAACGAGCGGATATTTACTCCTTTCCTTCCGGCTGGTGCGGCGAGGATATGCTGCTGGAGCTGACGGAACAGCCGGAAGCGGTATTTTTAGATGGCATTGAGCGGTCCGGAAAATCAGAGGATAAGCAGTACGCCATACCCTATGTACTCTCTGGATACGCGCTTCTCGTAAACTCGCAGATTGCGCAGGCGCGAAGCGTTGATTCGATTCCCGACGACCCAACTAAGGATGGATGGCTGCTTGACGCGGCGCAAAAGATGACTTTTACCCAAGGCAAAAAGAAAGAACAGGTTTATGGGATTTGCGGCGACCCGGTCATTCTTGCTTCCTTAGGCGTAAAAGCGCAATCGGCGGAGTTTGACGCGTTTAAGGATAAATTGGCGGGGAGCGCAGTGGTAGACGCCCGCGCGGCAGGCGATCTGCTCAGAAAGCTTGAATTGGGACAGGGTTTCGTTTTTCAGTTGTCCACCATAACGAATTATACAGATTTAGTTCAATATATGGGACTTGACAGGCAAATAGAAGAGGGCAAAATCCCATACGCGATGGAGCTGATGCGTCAGGTTGTTGACGAGGGGCCGCAGGAGAATCTTGCCGGGCTCGGCGGTATTCCCGCCATCGTCTTGAATGAAGATCCTTCCTTTACATCGGAGCTTCCCCAGAAGCTATATCAGGCTTTAAAAAAACCGCGCGTGCCGAATACTTTTTCCCTTTACCGAATGAAAGAAAGCCTCCGCCAGGCGGCGGTGGCCGCTGTAAGCGGAGATGAGTCCGGCGTTAGTGAGTTCAACAGGATATTCAAAGAGCTTGTTAACATGCCGTAAATCAAGTAAAATAAGAAGTAGTTCACGGGCTTTCGCCCCTATGGAGATGCGATGATTAGGATTGACAGACTTTGCGAGGAGTTGAAGGGTATTCACATGAGGCTCAATGTGCCTATGAATACCATGACAACGTTTCATATAGGCGGGCCAGCCGCTATTATTGCGGAGCCTTCGAGCCCCGAGGAGCTGCTGAGGGCTCTATGCGCGGCGGATTCGCTCGAGATACCTTGCCATATTATGGGCAACGGCTCCAACACGCTTGTAAGCGATAAGGGCTACCTGGGATTAATTATTCGGGTAGGCGATAGGATGGCCGGTATTTCATGCTCGGGATGTAAGCTTAGGGTAGGCGCGGGGGCTCTTTTGAGTTCTGTGGCTAAGGCTGCATTATCATATGGGCTTATGGGCCTCGAATGGGCTAATGGAATACCTGGCACCATCGGCGGCGCGGCCGCTATGAACGCGGGCGCTTACGGCGGGGAGATGAGCCAGGTTATAACGGAAATTACAGGGCTGAAACAAAGAATGTTAACGCGCGTAAAACCGGTAAAGAGCGATTTTTCATATCGTTCAAGCTCCTTTACGCCCGATGAATGGGTGGTATCGGGTGTGGAGCTCACATTAGAGCGCGACGACGGATTCTGTGCGAGGCGTATGGCCGAATACGCCGTGCGCAGAAGGGAACGTCAGCCGCTGGACAGCCCGAGCGCGGGCAGTATATTTAAACGGCCCAAGGGGTATTATGCGGGCGCGCTCATAGAACAGGCCGGCCTAAAAGGGGCGCGCGTGGGCGGCGCGGAGGTAAGCCAAAAGCACGCGGGCTTTATTATTAATAAAGGCGGGGCGACCTGCGGGGACGTATTAAAATTGATCGAATTAATTCAAAAACGCGTATACGAAAACAGCGGCGTACTTTTAGAAACGGAAGTCAAGGTAATATAAAGGCTGCTGGTAAGGGGGCGAATAATATGTATCTGTTGATTGTAACAGGGCTGTCTGGAGCGGGTAAATCTCAGGCGCTGCGTTACCTGGAAGACTTAGGCTTTTATTGCGTGGATAACCTTCCCGCAGCTATGGTAACCGATTTTGTGAGGATGTGCATTAAAGCCACGCCTTCGGTTGAGCGCGCCGCGCTGGTTATCGACAGCAGAGAAAGCGTTTTTCAGAGCGACATGGAAAACTGCCTCCGCTCACTTGAGGGGCTTGACGTACAGTATGAAATATTGTTTTTAGATTGCCGCGATTTCGTTCTGGAACGCAGGTACAGTGAAACACGGCGCAGACATCCTTTGTCAAATTATATTGACGAAGGGGTCGCCAAAGAGCGCGAGTTATTAAAAACGCTGAGGGAGCGGGCGAATTACATACTGGATACCTCGAACTTAAAACCTATTGCCCTGCACCACGCGCTCAAAAACATCCTTCACGAAAAAGCCAACCGGCCGTTTAATCTGATAGTAGAAAGTTTCGGTTACAAGCGCGGGGTCCCTTTTGAGGCGGATATCGTGCTGGACATGCGTTTTCTTCCTAACCCGTTCTATGAACAAGAGCTTCGTCATCTTTCTGGATTAGATATGCCTGTACGCGACTATGTTGCGATGGATGAGCGTTACATTGAATTTATAGACGGGATTACCATTATGCTGGACAAGCTTATTCCCGCCTTCGCGGAACAGGGAAAGCACCGGCTGATGGTTGCGTTCGGCTGCACGGGCGGGCGCCACCGTTCCGTATGCGCCGCAAACGAGGTCTACGAGCGCCTCAAGTCGCGATACAACGCTTCGATCGTCCACCGTGATTTAAGCGACGAAGGGCTGGATATACGGGGAAGAACCACTGGCGACTAGCATGGAGGTAGGTCCGCTTTGTCATTTTCATCGAACGCAAAGGATGAGCTTGTGAAGATCAGGCTTAAGGGACGGCTTGAGAAGCTTTGTCTGCTTTGCGCGCTGACCAACGCCGCAGGCTCCCTGACCCTCGGGCAGGGCGGACGGCTGGGCGTAAGCTACGTTACGGAAAGCCACAGCGTCGGCAGGCTTGCCGCAAGCACGGCTCAAAGGCTATACCGTGGATTGGAGGCTTCCATCTCGGTAAGAGAAAGGGAGGGCCTTCATGCGCGCTGTACCGTAGTACGAATCAGCGGACCGGATTGCGTAAAGCTAATAAAGGAACTTGGGATTATCAGCGATGGGCCGCAAGGCGCTGTATTCATATCCTCAATACCCGGCCATCTTATAACCGGCGAACTTGGCCGCGTATTTCTTCGCGGCGCTTTTCTAGGAGCCGGTTCAATCAGCGACCCGGTAAAGGTACAGGGCTACCATCTTGAACTAATAGCAAGAAAAGCCGGATACCGGGACGTTTTGTCAGACTTAATTCAAGGAAATGGTTTAGCGGCTAAATCCGTATTTCGCAACGGAAACCACGTCGTTTACATCAAGGATGGGGAGATGATTTCAGATTTCCTCACGCTTATCGGCGCCCAGGGAATGACGCTCGATTTTGAAAATGCGCGCGTGGTAAAAAGCTTTCGTAATAAGCTTAACCGGGCGAATAACTGTGAAAGCGCAAATATGGATAAAACCGCTCGCGCCGCCGTATCGCAGATAGCCGCTATAAGAATTATCCAAAACGCTGTCGGGCTGGAACATCTGCCGCCGGCGCTGCGGGAAATGGCCGAGATTAGGATAAACTATCCGGAGGCGTCGCTGTCCGATATGTCGCGAATAGCCGGTATCGGTAAATCAGGCGTTAATCATCGGCTGCAAAAATTATTGGAGATGGCGCGGCAAATCGAAGTTTGCCGCAAGGGGGATGGATATGTCTGATTTTACGCATTTGCATGTGCATACGCAATTTAGTCTGCTCGACGGAGCGGCGCGCATCAACGACCTTGTCGCGCGGGCCAAAGAGCTGGGAATGAACGCCCTTGCGATAACGGATCACGGAGCGATGTACGGCGTTATTGATTTTTACAAGGCGTGTATGGGCGCGGGGATAAAGCCGATCCTTGGTATGGAAACCTACGTGGCGCCCCGCTCTTTGGAGGATAAGGAGGGTGTGCGCGAGCATGCCCACTTGGTTTTGCTGGCAAAAAACGAGCTTGGCTATAAAAACCTGATGAAGCTGTCTTCAATCGCTTTTATCAAAGGGTTTTATTATAAACCCAGAATCGATTATCATTTGCTGTGCCAATATCACGAGGGCCTAATTTGCCTTTCAGCCTGCCTTGCCGGTGATATACCGAGCCATTTGCTCAACGGTCGGGATGAGGAGGCGTACCGTATAGCGCGTATGCTCAAGAACGTATTCGGCCAGGATTTCTATATTGAATTGCAGAACCACGGGTTGGAGGAGCAGCATAACGTATTGCCAAGGCTTGTAAAGCTTGCCGATGATCTAAACATTAAAACGGTTGCGACAAACGACGTGCATTACGTACGCCAGGAAGACGCTCAGGCGCAGGATGCGTTGTTGTGCATACAAACCAATCGTTTTATGGACGAAGAAAACCGCATGAAAATGGAGACGGAGGAATTCTATTTAAAATCCCATGATGAAATGGCTCAGGCGCTCGGCCATTATCCAGAAGCGCTGGCGGCCACAGCAGAGATATCCGAAAAATGCGACGTTAAAATCAATTTTGGGCAAAGGCATTTGCCGCTCTTCACCGCGCCCGGCGGACTCGGTAACGACGAGTTTTTAACGCGTCTCGCATATGAAGGTTATCGAAAAAAGGTACAGGCGCCGGACGAACAGTCGCGCAGCAGGTTGGAATATGAGCTTTCCGTAATAAAAAGCATGGGGTTTGTGGACTATTTTTTGATAGTATGGGACTTCATAGATTACGCGAAACGAAACGGCATCATCGTTGGACCGGGGCGCGGCAGCGGCGCGGGCAGCCTGGTTGCGTACTGTATGGATATCACGGATATCGATCCGATTAAATACAATCTGCTGTTTGAACGGTTTCTGAACCCGGACAGAATATCCATGCCGGATTTCGACATTGATTTTTGCTATGAGCGCCGTCAGGAGGTAATCGATTACGTCGTACATAAGTACGGCGAAGATCACGTTGCGCAGATTATCACCTTTGGGAGCATGGCCGCAAGAGCGGTTATCCGCGATGTAGGGCGCGTTATGCGAATACCGTACGGTGAGGTTGACAGGATAGCAAAGCTGGTTCCCGGCGAGTTAAATATGACGCTCAGCAAGGCACTCAAGATGTCCCAGGAGCTTGAGAACCTTTATCAAACGGATACACAGGTAAAAAAGCTTCTTGATTTATCGCTCAAGCTGGAGGGCCTGCCAAGGCACGCCTCAACACATGCCGCCGGCGTCGTCATATCCGCGGAACCCACGGTCGAGTGCGTTCCTCTTCAAAGAAACGACGAGGCGGTTACCACCCAGTTCTCCATGACGACACTTGAGGAGCTGGGCCTGTTGAAGATGGACTTTTTAGGGCTTAGAACGCTGACGGTTATTCGCGATACGCTATCGTATCTTGAGGAGAAGGGCGCTCAGATTCCGGATTGGAACGCTATGCAATATGACGACCCGGAAGTTTTCGCAATGATATCCGCTACGGATACGGACGGCGTTTTTCAGTTGGAATCCGCGGGCATGCGCCAGTTCCTGTCCCAGCTACGGCCTGAAACGTTTGAGGACATTATCGCCGGAATATCCCTTTTCCGCCCGGGACCTATGGAACAGATACCGCGGTACCTTGCCGGTAAAAACAACAGGGACAGCATCCATTACGCGCACGAGAAATTACGGCCGATACTTGAGCCGACATACGGATGCATGGTCTATCAGGAGCAGGTTATGCAGATAGTACGCGAGTTGGCCGGATATTCACTTGGCCGGAGCGATATTGTGCGGCGCGCCATGTCGAAAAAGAAGCATGACGTTATGGCGAAGGAGCGGAACTATTTTATAAACGGCATCGTTGAAAACGGTTCGGTTGTCGTACCGGGCGCGGTAAGGAACGGCGTTCCGGCGGAAGCTGCGAACCAAATCTTTGATGAGATGATGGATTTTGCCTCCTATGCCTTCAATAAATCGCACGCCGCAGCCTACGCCGTAGTCGCATACCGGACGGCTTACCTTAAGAGGAAGCATCCCGTTGAGTTTATGACGGCGCTTATCAACAGCTATATGGGATCGGCCGATAAGGTCGCCGAGTATATCTATTCGTGCAAAAAGCACAGCATTCGTATACTTCCGCCGGATATCAACCAAAGCCAAACCCGCTTTTCGGTTGAAGGGGACGCAATACGTTTTGGCTTAGCAGCGATTAGGAACGTGGGAGAGCAGGCGATGAACAGCCTGCTGCGCGAGAGGCAGGACAACGGCCCTTTTAAGGATTTCAGCGATTTTATAAGCCGTTTGGAGGGCGTAAACAAGCGTATGCTTGAGGGCCTGATTAAAGCGGGCTGCTTTGACGGGTTCGGCGCGCGGCGTTCTCAGCTGATGTCCGTATATGAACAAGCAATCACCCTGGCCGCAAGTGATAAAAAACGCAAGGCTACCGGACAGATTTCGCTTTTCGATCTGGACATGCCAGGGGTTGAGGATATGCGCCGGACGGATATTGAACTCCCCCAAATACCTGAATATGATCAGGCGTTGCTGCTCTCCATGGAAAAAGAAGCGTTGGGTATCTATATCAGCGGGCATCCCCTGCTTGAGTTTGCGGATGAGTTAGATAAGCTTGGCGTAGTAACCGCCGCCTCCGTTATCGAGGCTGACGGGCTGGGCGCCATACGCGATAACAGCGCTGTTCGTATCGGCGGTATATTAACCGCTATACGTAATAAACCCACGAAAAGCGGCAACGGCATGATGGCGTACGGCGTTCTGGAGGATCTAACCGGATCTGCCGAGCTCGTAATCTTCCCTTCTGTGTTTACTAAGTTCAGCAATCTGCTAAAGCCGGATGAAAAGATATGTGTTTCGGGAAGAATCAGCATGCGCGAAGATCAGCCCAATTCCATTCTGGTCGACGAGGTTTTTCCACTCAGCAAGGGTGTATCGGATAAGCGCAAACTGTGGCTGCGATTTAATTCAAAGGAGCAGCCCGCGATGTTGGAAAGCATATTCAGCGTAATCAAACGCTATCCTGGCAACATACCCGTCGCGCTTTACGATAAGTATACAAACATCCGTAAGGCGGTTCCGCGCGAGATGTATGTGAATCTTTCCGATGCGTTATTAAGCGGATTGAAGGAACTTATCGGCGACAAAAATGTGCGCGTTACCTATTAGATTAATAAACGAAACCTAAGCCTTTATGGTCAAGCTAAATTTTAAGGAATGCGAAGGATTTATTATGAAGAAAAAAGTATTATCCCCTGTACAGAAAAATGAAATTATTGAACTAAAGATTGACGCCATAGGCACAGAAGGGCAGGGGATAGGCAAGCATGAAGGTTACGCGATATTTGTGCCGGGCGCTCTGCCAGGGGAGACGGTCAGGGCATTGATCATCAAGTCCACACCCGGATATGCAATAGGTAAATTAGTAGAGATTTTGCAGGCTGATCCCACGCGGGTTGAACCGAGATGCTCCGCGTTCCCAAAGTGCGGCGGCTGCGCGCTGCAGCATTTGGAGTATGAGCGCCAGCTTCATTATAAACGGCGGCACGTACAGGATGTTCTTGAACGCATCGGCGGGATGCGCTCAATAGTTGTAGAACCGGTTATCGGCATGGAGTCGCCCTGGAACTATCGAAATAAAGGCAGTTTCCCCGTAAGGTGGGCGGATGGGCGAATAGCCGCGGGTTTTTTCGCCCCACGTAGTCACAGGCTGATACCGATTAACGAATGCAGCATACAAAATGGGGGGATATCAAAAACCGTTCGGGCGGTCTTGGATTGGGCTGAGGATAACAATATAACACCCTATGATGAAGCTTCCGGTTCGGGAATAATCAGGCACATAATGGTTCGCCAAACGTCTGGCGGCGCGTTAATGGCGGTTATTGTAACCACGGGCGCGCTGCCCTGCCGCAGCGGGCTGATTAAAGCGCTGACAAAGAGCGTTGAAGGGCTTGAATCGATCATTCATAATATCCAAGCCGAGAACACGAATGTTATTCTTGGTGACAGGTATCATGTGATATGGGGTAAAGAGTACATTGTTGACCGTATATGCGATCTGGAATTTGAGGTAAGCGCCGCCTCTTTTTTGCAGGTCAATCATGCGCAAACGGAAAAGCTGTATCAAGAGGCCGTCGGCTCCCTTGAGCTTCATGGCGGGGAATCGGTTGCGGATATCTATTGCGGCATCGGAACGATAACGCTGATGCTCGCTAAGCATTCGGCGGAGGTTATCGGCATAGAATCGGTTGAGCAGGCTGTTTTAGACGCGCATAAAAATGCAGCCAGAAACCATATTACCAACGTCCGTTTTATGTGCGCTCAGGCGGAGGAAGCGCTTCCGTCCCTTGTAAAAGACGGTCTGCGGCTGGACGCCGTTGTACTCGATCCACCGAGAAAGGGCTGTGGCGAGGAAGCGCTTAACGTGCTGGGCGCGGCAGGGGCACAACGTATCGCGTATATTTCCTGCAACCCGGCAACGCTGGCGCGCGACTGCAGGATACTTTATAATCACGGGTATTCCATACGCCGTATCGTGCCCGTTGATATGTTCCCACAGGCCGGTACGGGCCATATTGAAACTTTAGCCTGCTTAGAGCGGCGATAATAGTATGGCGTATGGCGTTAGTAGTGTTTGGAAGACTTCCGGCGGGGTGCAGGATTCGTTCATTGTTATAGGTTAAATGCACAATTAACGCATATTCAACAAGGTTGACAAATTAAGGTTATGCGTATATACCATAGTATTTTGAGAATGCTTGAGCATATTATAAAAATTAGTGTTGTTAATGCAAAAAAAAGGGCGTGCCCGCCCTGATAATCAGTCTCGGACACGCACGGTTTGGCGCTTAGCAGCAGCCACAGCCATCGTTGCAGCCACAACCGCAGCCGTCATTGGCAAAAGCGGTGCCGTTACCACAGCCGCCACAGGTGAACAGAAGCAAGATGATGATAATCCACCAGCAGCCTCCGTTGTTACCGCAGCCATCATTGCAGCCGCAGCCGCCGTTGCTGAGCGGGCTGGCGCCATTGCCACAGCCGCAAGATAAAATCAGAAGAATTATAATCCACCACCAGCAATTACCACCATTGTTGCTAAGACCTACACCATTACAACAGTTGCTCATAAAAGAAGCCTCCTTATTATTCTGCGCCTGCCGATAAATATCGGCATCAGTCGCTACATTATAGTACGCGCCTTATTTGAAACGTGTGCTTGTCTTGACAAAACATATGACCGTGTTTATTATCAAAGATACTGTGTAAGCGTTAAGGAGGATTGAATATGGCGCAAATAGGCATGGATAAAATTGTGGCGCTGTGCAAAAACCGCGGTTTCGTGTTTCCCGGGTCGGAAATTTACGGCGGCTTAGCGAATACCTGGGATTATGGTCCCCTCGGCGTAGAGCTGATTCGTAATATCAAAACCGTATGGTGGCGTAAGTTTGTACAGGAAACGCCCTATAATGTGGGGTTGGATTCCGCGATTTTAATGAACCCTGAAACCTGGGTGGCTTCGGGGCATGTCGGCGGTTTTTCCGATCCGCTTATGGATTGCAAGGCGTGCAAAGCCAGGTTTCGCGCCGATAAACTGATAGAGGACTATGCCTGCGCGCACAGCATTGAGGTTCATCCCGATGGATGGGATCATTCTCAGATGGAGAAGTTTATCGCGGAGCAGGGTATAACATGCCCGGAATGCGGCAAAGCGGATTTTACGGCTATACGCAAATTCAACTTGATGTTTAAAACGTTTCAGGGCGTAACGGAGGATTCTGCTTCAGAAATTTTTCTCAGACCGGAAACTGCTCAGGGTATTTTCATGAACTTTAAGAATGTACAGCGTACTACGCGCAAAAAGATACCGTTTGGCATTGCTCAAATCGGAAAATCGTTCCGCAATGAAATTACGCCGGGAAACTTTGTATTCCGTACGCGCGAGTTTGAGCAAATGGAGCTGGAATTTTTCTGCGCGCCAGGCACCGAGCTGGAATGGTACCGTTACTGGCGCGACTACGCGAACAAGTTTCTCCTTGCGCTGGGCATAAAGGAGGAGTTAATCCGCTTGAGGGAGCACGCGCCTGAGGAGTTATCCCATTATTCAAACGGTACTACGGATATTGAGTTTTTGTTCCCGTTTGGGTGGGGTGAGTTATGGGGTATTGCGAGCCGCACCGACTTTGATCTCAAAGCGCACGCGGAGCATGCCGGGGTGAATTTTGAATATCAGGACCCGTTCACGAATGAAAAATATGTGCCGTATTGTATAGAACCCTCTTTGGGCGTAGGAAGGGTTGCCCTCGCGTTTTTGTGCAACGGTTATGACGAGGAGGTTTTGGACAATGGGGATATCCGCAACGTGCTGCGCCTCCATCCGTCGTTGGCGCCGTTCAAAGCCGCAATCCTGCCCCTTCAAAAGAACAAGCTGGGCGGCAAGGCGCGCGATCTGTTTGAAAAGCTGTCCGCATATTATATGCTTGATTATGATGAAACCGGCGCTATCGGCCGGCGATACCGCAGGCAGGATGAGATCGGCACGCCGTTTTGCATTACCGTCGATTTTGATACGCTTGAGGACGAAACAGTAACCGTGAGGGAGCGCGACAGCATGGAGCAGGTGAGGCTGCCGATCAGAAAGCTCAAGAATTTTATTGAAGAAAAGCTTCAGTTTTGAACATTGACGCGATTTTTAACACGGCTTTTTCGGGTTTAAAAGCTTTAAGTATAAATGGCGGCTTTATGCCGCCTCAGCCTGTTAAAAAACCCCGGGGCAGGGTCGGAGCCGCAACCCCCATAGGCTTTCAACCGAACCTGACGACATGTGCGTCAGATTCGGAATGCCTTGCGCAGCAATGGTTTCTTTGCACGGGGCGCTGACCGCGCCAATGAAAAAGCGCTCCGTGTTAACTCTAAAAACGTGGCGCAGCCACTTTTTCGACACACTGTGGCGGCTTTATGCCGCCTTCATATTTTAAACCATTTTTCTGGAATCATTTAACCGTAAGAAGGGGAAACATCGAATTATGCCCATGGCATTTTGCTCACTAAAATACAAAAAAGTTCAAGCCGGCGCAACGCGAAACCGGCACCATGCGTTTATCAGGTATGGGCGATTGCCGCGCATGGTTTTGTCCGGCAAATGAATTAATTAAGCGCGCCTCAATGCCTTAGCCTCATTATCAAAAGTTTGTGTTAGGCTTCATGCCGTCATTCAGGCACGCCAATGCAACAAGCGACTGGTTTGAATCAAAGGCAGCGAAGCGTATCGCCGCCACGACAATTTCTGAATATAGGCTTTAAAGGGATCGTTCTATTGAATACTTTATATTATTTGAATGCGTATAAGGAGAATGATATAATTAATTGAGTAATATTCTAACGTATGTTCATTAATCATACTGAAAGAGAGGAATAGAGCATGGCAATCGTAACCGTCAATGAGGAACGCTGCAAGGGCTGTGGGCTCTGCGTACGCGCATGCCCAAAAAAAATCGTTGTTCTGTCAAAGACGAAACTTAATTCCAAGGGGTACCACCCCGCGGAAGTCACGGAAATGGCTTCATGTATCGCCTGCGCCTCCTGCGCCCGTACATGCCCCGACACCGTTATCGAAATCGAAAAATAAGGAGGAACTTATATCATGGCCAAAAAACTCATGAAGGGCTGTGAAGCTGTGGCCGAGGCCGCTATTCAGGCGGGCTGTAAATATTTTTTCGGCTATCCCATCACGCCTCAGAACGACGTACCCGAATATATGTCCGCCCGGCTGCCTCAGGTGGGGGGATGCTTCCTTCAGGCTGAAAGTGAAGTTTCGGCTATTAATATGGTATATGGCGCTGCCGGAGCTGGAGCCCGCGTCATGACGTCTTCGTCAAGCCCCGGGATCAGCCTTAAGCAGGAGGGAATCTCTTATATGGCCGGCGCGGAGCTTCCCTGCGTTGTTGTGAATATGATGCGGGGCGGCCCTGGGCTTGGTTCCATCCAGGCGTCGCAGGGCGATTACTATCAGACAACAAAAGGAGGCGGTCATGGCGATTATCATATGATAGCGCTGGCTCCCGCGTCCGTTCAGGAAGCTGTTGACCTGATGCAGGATGCGTTTGAGCTTGCGGACGTATACCGCACGCCGGTTATGGTGCTTGCGGACGGTATCATCGGCCAGATGATGGAGCCCGTTGAGTTTAAACCCTCCTCAAGCGGCCGCGTCCTGCCTAAAAAGGATTGGGCTACAACAGGATGGTCGCCTCAGAGCAGCCGACCCCGCGCCGTCGTAAATTCGCTATATATTGAAACCGAAGAGCTGCAGGAAATGAACGACCGCCTGCAAGCCCGGTATGAGCAAATCAGCCGCACCGAGGCGCGCGCGGAACTTTATAACGTGGAGGGGGCGCAAGTCATTCTATGCGCTTACGGCACCGTTGCGAGAATGTGCAAAAGCGCCATAGCGCTCGCTCAAAAGCAGGGCGTCAAGGTTGGCCTTGTGCGGCCGATAACCGTTTGGCCTTTCCCGACCGAGCAGCTTTTAAGCGCCGCTCTGGCCGAACAGGTAGAAGGGGTATTGACGGTAGAAATTAGCGCAGGGCAAATGGTTGACGACGTTAGGTTGGCTCTTAACGGAAGAAAGCCCGTTCATTTCTTCGGCAAGCCCGGAAGCTACCTTCCGTCCGCTGAGGAGATCGTTGAACAGATTATGAATATGAGGAGGGCGTAAACCATGGCTACCGTATTTAAGAAAACCCCTCTGCTAACGGACACGGTGCTGCATTATTGCCCCGGCTGCGGGCATGGAATTGTACACCGCCTTGTGGCCGAGGCGCTGGATGAGTTAAATGTAGGCGGGCGCGCCATCGGCGTTGTTCCCGTCGGCTGCGCGGTTTTTGCGTACCGTTACTTCAATGTTGATACGCTGGAGGCCGCGCATGGCCGCGCGCCCGCCGTCGCTACCGGAGTAAAGCGCGTGCATCCCGATTCAGTCGTATTTACATATCAGGGAGACGGGGATCTTGCTTCCATCGGAACCGCCGAAATCGTGCATGCCGCCCACCGCGGCGAGAAAATTACCACAATATTTATTAACAACGCAATTTATGGTATGACCGGCGGACAGATGGCGCCGACCACGCTCGTTGGCCAAAAAACCACCACGTCGCCGTATGGCCGTGACAAGGATCATTGCGGAAGCCCAATCCGCATGGCCGAGATGCTAGCTACGATTGAAGGCTCGGCATACATTGAGCGTGTAGCTGTAAACAGCAATGCGAACATAATAAAAGCCAAGAAAGCGATAAAAAAAGCGTTTGAAGCGCAAATTGCGGGCAAAGGCTTTTCAATGGTCGAGGTTTTATCTAATTGCCCGACAAACTGGGGCATGAACGCCGTTGAATCCATGGAATGGCTTGAGCAGAACATGATCCCATACTATCCCCTTGGCGTCAAAAAGGAGGTTTAAGCTATGTTAGAGCAGAACATTTTCGCGGGTTTTGGCGGCCAGGGCGTGCTGTTGATGGGGCAGCTGATTGCCTATGCCGGCATGTATGAGGATAAAAACGTTTCCTGGCTGCCCTCATATGGGCCGGAGATGCGCGGAGGTACAGCCAATTGCTCGGTTGTAATATCCGACGAGCCCGTAGCATCCCCTGTGGTTACGGCGGCCTCAACGGTTATCGCAATGAACAGGCCGTCCCTCGATAAGTTTGAAAGTAATGTGTTACCGGGCGGGAAACTTTTTATCAACAGCTCCATTATTGATAAAAAGCCTGAAAGGGAAGATATCGAGGTATATTATGTTCCATGTAATGAAATAGCCGACGAACTGGGGAACGCAAGGGTGGCCAATATGGTTATGCTCGGCGCGTATATTGAAAAGACCAAGTGCGTTGATATTGAGAATGTGCTTAAGGCGCTTCTTTATAAGCTGGGAGAGAAGAAGGCTCATTTGATTCCGCTTAACCGAGAGGCGATCAACCTGGGCGCGCAGTCAATCCGCTGATAATAAAGCGGGGGCGGGGGAGCTGTTGAGCTTGCTTTTGATTCGGTAAGTAATCGGCTTTGCTATATTCTTGCAGGTATCCGCCGTCTGCGAAAGTTGAATATTTTAATGGACTTCGTGATCGTTGTACGCGGGGTCCATTTTTAGATTGATAAATACCGCCAGCTCAAATCGGCCGAATATTATATTGGGATTTTGCGCATTTCTCCAGCTTCGCATTAGCTATCCTGTAAATTCTGTTAATGCGGTTCGGACTAAACGAATTACTTATGCAAATAGGGTTTTCAACTAACAAAAGCAATACGAGATTGAAATATTATGGCGGATAAAGTATAATATAACGGCATTTAAACGCGAGGAAAATCGTTATATGGTGAAATGGTTTAGGCTGACGTAAAATCAATACTTTGGATTTTTTGCATTTGGACTTGTGCTTTTTGCGCTTCAGGAATTGCCTTATATTATTACGCCGTTAATACCCCTGACATCAAATCCTCTTATGGAAACGACGGATAAATCCCTGTTTTTAAGTATTATTGAGAAGATGCTTGGCGTAACGTCTGTTTTTGTTATGCTTTTTCTCGTACGCAGTGACGGAAAGCCGTTTTCATTTAGCAATCCAAACCAAAAAGCGTTTTTCAGCTTAGCGATGTTGGCTCTAGCTGAATATTTTGTTGGGTGGATATTTTACTTTAGCGGTTATCAAAGCCTGCCTTTAATACTTTGTTTATTAGTTGCGATGCCCCGATATACTATGCCCTTATCGGACTATGGCGCAGGAATTATTTACTTGTTGTATTGAGCAGCTTGTTTCTTTTTGCGCACATGTTAAACGTTTGGCACAACTTAAAGTTGGGATAACTTCAGCCTCGATAGTTTAGCGGAATTATACGCGCGCATTAACAATCATTGATGACTTCTGTAACCAGCGTAGTTCGCACAATTAATACTATCAAAACGAGTTAGAAAGGATAGATAAGCTTTTTTAATTGAGAAGCATCACTCTAATCAAGCGTTTATTTAATGCTCCTAAGTCTTTATTGAATACCGGAATAATGTTTTAAATTACATCGATCTAATTTATATTTAGATAAACATGTATGGCGCAATCTTGAACTTGAACAAGCGTTTGCTCAGATAAAAAATTGCCGCGGCGCTCTTATCGTTTATAAATAAAAAAGCAACCATATGGTTGCTTTTATTGGCAGGGGCAGAAAGACTCGAACTCTCAAGAACGGTTTTGGAGACCGCTATGTTACCATTACATCATGCCCCTTAATTTGACGACTATAATATTATATGCAAATATCCTGATCCTGTCAAGAGATGATTATTGTTTTCGATTTGGTTAATCGTGTATAATATTGATAGGCTTTAAGCCAATGAGTACGCATGAAAGGTACGCATTTGTTGTGAAAAATGTAACAATTTATACGGATGGGGCATGCCTTGGAAATCCTGGTCCCGGCGGATGGGGAGCTTTACTTATGTATAATGAGCATAAAAAGGAAATCAGCGGCGCACAGGCGGATACCACCAATAACCGCATGGAATTAACCGCCGCTATACAGGGGCTAGAACTGTTAAAGGAACCTTGCCGTGTAGAAGTTTATACAGACAGTACGTATTTGTGCAACGCGTTTTTGCATCGATGGATTGATGGCTGGCAAAGAAACGGATGGCAAACAAGCGGAAAAAAACCGGTGGAAAACCAGGATTTATGGAGGGAATTGCTAAGGCTGACACAAATCCATAAAGTTCAATGGCATAAGGTTAAGGGACATTCGGATAATCCATGGAATAACCGGTGTGATAAGCTGGCTGTTGCAGCAGCGAAAGGATTAGAGAAACCAAGGATACCTTAGTTAATAAAACCATGCACAACACTTCGTTAAACTTGTCTTTAACGAAGTGTTGTGGAATTCTCGTTTGGATTATCGAGCTTTTACAATTTGTTGTATTAATGACGATCTGCTGAGTACTTACTCCCTCTATTATGCATGTATGAAAGGAGAATTATTGTTTATCTTATGGATGAAAACTATTATGAACTTAAACATAAACAATATTTAACCAAGCTTCGGGAGCTTCTAAAACAGCTTCCTCCGTACTGTGGCGAATTTATGCGTGGCATTGAAAATAACACGTCCGTTTTAACCAGATACGGCTATGCTGTGGATTTACGTACCTTTTTTCAATTTTTAGTAAGCGACGGCGCTTTTGCCGGCCTTAATTCGGATATTCGCTCAATAACGCTTGAACAACTTGATGCTCTTAAAATTGTGGATTTTGAATTGTTTATTGAGTACGTTACATACTATATTCACGGCGATAAGGAAACCATAAATAAAGAACGGGCTAAAGCGCGGAAGCTCGCGACCCTACGCTCTTTCTATAAATACTTTTATAAAAAGGGGATGTTAAACAACACGCCTCCCGCACTTGTTGATCTGCCTAAAATACATCAAAAAAATATTATTCGCCTGGAACCCGACGAGATAGCGCGGCTTCTCGATACCGCTCAGGACGGCGGGAGCCTCAGCGCGGGCCAGAAAAAGTACCATCAATATACTAGGCTTCGCGATGTGGCGATACTAACGCTTTTTCTCGGTACAGGTATAAGAATCAGCGAGTTGGTCGGAGTAAATCTGGAAGATGTCAACTTTATGGCGGATGAATTTTGCATTACGCGCAAGGGGGGAAATCAGGATATTTTAGCGTTTGGAGCCGAAACCCGCAGCGCATTGCTCAATTATATGAAGGAGCGGGAAGCGATTACCTCGTTACCAGGCCATGAGGCCGCCTTATTCCTATCGATTCAAAGGAAGCGCATATCAGTGCGCGCCGTTGAAAACCTGGTAAAGAAGTATGCTGCGCTCGCAGCCCCGCTAAAAACCATAACCCCGCATAAGCTTAGAAGTACATACGGTACGATGCTTTATCGGGAAACAGGGGATATTTATCTTGTAGCGGATGTGCTTGGCCATAAGGACGTTAACACAACCAGAAAGCATTACGCGGCCATCTCTGAGGATCGCCGCCGGCTTGCGGCAAAAGTAATCAAGCTGCGGGAAGATGATGAGCGCATAACTAATTCCGGCCAACCAGAAAAACCAGAAAAATCTGAACAGCCATGCCAAACGGATGGCGCATGAATCGCGCATATACTATGGGCGCGAAAACACCTGCTAATCAAACAGGTTAGGCGGCTCGGCGTCTTTTTGAGCGGCCTGAGCCAAACGCCTTTCCCATTCGTCGATCAGCGCCTTATCGGGGAGAGGTATATCCATTTCAAAAGATCGCTCGTCACACTCCCCCTCCCCTTCTCCGTCGTATTCCCAATCGTCAAAAGCCCATCCGCCTTCAAGCTGCTGCGTATCAATGCCAGACTCAACTTCTTTCAAGTCGGAAAGCGGAACCTTATGATAGCCGCCCTCTTCATTTGTGATACATTTGCAGCAATTATCGCATATTTTAGCCGGATCCAGGTCGCAGCGGTCGCACTCACCGCAATTATCGCAGATTTTTGCCTCATTGAGCACGCATACGCGTGTTTCCATTTTCTTCACCTCGGGTTTACTCACCATTACGAACAAGCGTTTGCACATCTGCCCGTAATATGCTACACTTATTATACCACAATTAACGAAACAGGAGTTATGCAGGCTATGGAAACATTAGGCAAGTCCCAGCAGGCAGTTTTAGATTTTATAAAAGCTTTTATAAAACAAAAATCAATCCCTCCTACTGTACGTGAAATATGCGCTGCGGTTGGGCTAAAATCCACCTCCACCGTTCATATGCATCTTAAAGCGCTTGAACGCAAGGGCTATATCCTGATGGACCGCGCAAAACAGCGTTCTATATCGCTGCCACATGCCATTGCTGCTGAAACGCAGGCTGTTCCGCTTATCGGCAGCGTGGCGGCGGGTAATCCGGTTTACGCGCTGGAAATGGTTGAAGAAGCGTTCAGCCTGCCCTCCTCCTGGCTTCACGGGGGCACGGAGCATGAGGTTTTTATGCTAAGAGTAGAGGGCGAGAGCATGATAGACGCCGGTATTTATGCCGGGGATATGATCATTGTACACAACGCTGTTGCATCTGAAAACGGCGATATTGTTGTAGCGCGTATTCAGGGGGATACTGTGACCGTTAAACGCATGTTTAAGGAAAAAGAGCGTATACGCCTACAGCCGGAAAACGCCGCCATGGAGCCGATTTACGCCCGTTATGAGGATGTTGTCATCATTGGCAAGGTGATCGGACTAATCAGGCGCTATTGAGCGAAAGCCTTCATGCTGTCAAGAACATGCATGGCCGCAATTTTACCGTGCCCATACGTCAGCCCGCCCTGTATATAGGCGGTATAAGGCTTAACAAGAGGCGCGTCCGCACTAAGCTCTATCGATGAGCCCTGAACAAAAGCGCCTGCCGCCATGATAACTTGATGGCGGTACCCGGGCATGTTCCAGGGTTCCGGCACCGCATTGCTATCCACCGGCGAAACGCTTTGAATACTTCTGCAAAACGCAATCAGTTCCTCAGCGGTATTGAAGCGGAGGGACTGTATAATGTCCGAGCGCATGTCTGAGCTTCCCGGCAGCGTCTCCATTCCCCTTCTTTCAAACAGGCGAGCGAAAAGGACGGCGGTTTTGAGGCTTTGCGCTACCGTATGCGGCGCTAAGAAAAGGCCTTGATAAAAGGTTCCGTAACCGCCTATATATGAACCGACCTCGCGCCCGCAGCCGGGAACGGTCATGCGCTGCGCGATCCTATCTATCAATTCCGCTTTGCCCGCGATATATCCGCCGGTAGGGCTTAAGCCTCCCCCCGGGTTTTTTATAAGCGAGCCGGCCAAGATATCCGCGCCATAAACCGTAGGTTCGTCAATGCATGTGAACTCTCCGTAACAGTTATCAACCACCACAACGGCCTGAGGTGAAAAATGGTGAGCAAGCTCGGCCACGGGCTGAACCTTGTCAGGCGCGAGCGCGTTGCGCCAGCTATAACCGCGCGAACGCTGTATGTATATAACGCGAACACGACCGCATAGCGCTTTTGATACGGAATCAAGGTCTATTTCACCTTTATCGTTCAGATCGATCTGGCGATATTGCACGCCCTGCGATGATAATGAGTTCGGCGCCGTCCCGGATATGCCGATGGCTTCCTCCAGGGTATCGTACGGCTTGCCGGTTACGGAAAGCATGATATCTCCCGGAGTTAATAAGCCGCTAAGCGCTAAATAAATCGCGTGCGTGCCGGAAGTTATCTGCGGCCTAACAAGCGCATCCTCACTTTGGAGCGCGTGGGCGAACACGCGATCGAGCGCGTCCCGTCCAATATCGTCGTATCCGTAACCATTAGTGGGAGAAAAATGCCTCAGCGCGACGCCCTCCTTCTGAAATGAAGCAAGCACCCTCGCCTGATTATTCAACTCAATACGTTCAATATTTGCGTGAACTTGGGCAACTTCCGCCTCCGCCAAGGAAACTTCGTTAATCGAATCTCTGGATAGGTTCAGACTGATTAAAGCGTTATCGGCACTCATCCGCGTTTTCCTCCTGCTTAAAATCCAGATTCGTTAACGGCGTAATGGAGGATATAGCGTGCTTATAAATCAGCATTTGCCTTTCGCCCGTTTCAATAAGGATGGTGAAATTATCATATGCCGTAATCAAAGCATTGTTAATCTGATAACCATTCATAACGTGTATTACGGCTGGTATCTTCCCGTTTCTCAGTTTTTTAAAGAACATATCCTGAAAATTTAAATGTTGTTTCATTCCGCGCTTTCCCCTTCCCCGCTTTCCCGTATGATTCGGATAATATCATCGGCTATCGAGCCGTTGTTTTTATAGTGCGTTACGTCAAGCCATCGTATCCGTTTATCCCGCTTAAACCAGGTTATCTGCCGCTTAGCATACCGCCTGCTCTCCATCTTAATGCAATTCAACGCATCCTCAAGGGTAATCTCACCGGCCAAATATTGTAGAAGCTGCCTATAACCGATTCCCTGCATTGCCGACGTTTCCATCGTGCAGCCAGCTCTTTCGAGAGCTTTTACCTCTTCAAGCAATCCGGCTTCCATCATCATTTCAACACGCCGGTTAATACGCGAATAAAGCTCCTCCCTCGGCATATTTAATCCGAACATGAGTGGGCGGTACGGGATTTTTGCGCCGTCCATATTTGTAAACCCTTCGCCAAACGTTGAGAAAGGCTTGCCCGTTTGGATAAAAACCTCAAGCGCACGCACTATTCGCTTTTTGTCGTTAGGATGCAGCCGCTTCGCCGTTACGGGATCCGAAGCCTCTAGTTCCTTAAAAACCGCGTCGGGATCATCCTCATATTGCGCTTCCAGTTTGGCTCTTATGCTGGAATCCGCCGCTACGGATGTAAAGGACATAGGATATGTAAGCGCGTTAATATAAAGCCCTGTTCCTCCGGCCACGATAGGTAGTCTGTGAACCGCCAAAATGTTGTCAATGGCTTCTCTAGCGAGCGATTGATACTCCGCGACGCTGAAAGCGTCTCGGCATGGATCGAGAATATCTATCATATGATGCGGTATACCTTGGCGCTCACCGAGCGTAGGCTTAGCCGTACCAATATCCATTCTGCGATAGATCTGCATGGAGTCCGCGGAAACAATCTGTGTATTATAACGCTTTGCCACTTCTACGGCAAGCGCGGTTTTCCCCGTTGCCGTTGGGCCAACGATAAATAGTACGGTCTGCTTATTCATACCTAAAGCACCCTTTTAAACAGTTTTTCGAGCTCCAACCTGCTCATGCGTATCATCACGGGACGGCCGTGCGGGCATGTTAACGGAGTGCCGTTTTCATGGAAGCTTTTAAGAAGCTCCTGAATTTCTTCACAGCTCATGGGCATTCCCGCTTTAACCGCATGTTTGCATGCCGTGCGGATGATAATGCTCCGTTTTAAATCAGCGGTTCCCGCTTTACCATCTTTACCAAGCATGGACAGCACATCGCTGAGGAATCCAACACTCTCCGGCCCGCCGAAAATGTATGGTACCGCGCGCACGCTTACAGTAAGCGGGCCGAACGGCTCAATCTCAAAGCCCATCTCTTCAAAATATGATTGGTTATCGCTAAAAACCTGATAATCAACCGCTGTTAGCTTAACAACTTCCGGGGAGAGCAGAAACTGAGAAGCCGGTTTTTGATCCTTATGATAATATTGCTCAAAAAGCTTGCGTTCATGAGCGGCGTGCTGATCGATAAAAAAGATATTATCATCCTGCTGAACAACCCAATAGGAATTAAACGCTTGCCCGAGCAATACGTATGGCTTTTGCGCAAAGTCCACCTGGACGCCTGGATGTGCGCCGGCCTTTAAAGTATTTTTCTCAGGGGTAGAATCGCTGTTGCTCACCAAAGATTCGGGAAGGCCGGTATCTTGACGGCTTTCCTGTTCGCTGTTTTTGAATTCGGGCTTTTGGCCGGGCATAAAGCCGGGGCATGATACGGCCGCATGCCCGCCCGTATCATGCAACACCGCATTCTCCTCGGGCGTACGGCTGAAGGGTAATTGCCCTCTCATTTTATCGCGCCAGCTTCCTTCCCCTACATGTTTCATCCGAAACGAGCTAAGATCCGTACGAGTTTCGCCGACGCTATCCCGGTTTATTCCGGCTTCTTTTGCGGCTTCGCTTAGAACATCCTTTTCGCTTCTCACCTGCGCCGCTTTAATTGAAGGGATAACATACTTATCCAACGCTACACCGGCCGCCATGGTTAACGAACGGGCGACACGCTCTTCATTTTTGAATCGAAGCTCCATCTTGTTTGGGTGAACGTTAACATCAATTTCCTGGCTGGAGATGTTCATCCGCAATACGAAGAATGGAAAACGCCCGGCCATAAGGCGAGTGTCATACGCTCTGTGCACCGCATATGACGCTTTAGCGGAGCGTATGTAGCGGCCGTTGACATACAGGGATTGCTGCTGGCGGTTCGGCCGGGAGATCTTATCATCCCCGACATAGCCGGAAATACGAACATACCCGTCTTCAAACCTGGCCTCATTAAGATGCTCGGTGATTTCCGCCCCGTAAACGCAAAATACGGCGTCGAGCAGATTGTTGCCGCCATAGCTTTGATAAATGCTTTTTCCATTATTAACCAGCTTAAACGCGATATCCGGGCGTGCCATAATCATTCTCGAAACATAATCCGCTATATAGCCGGCCTCCGTTCGCGGGCTTTTAAGAAACTTAAGCCTTGCGGGTACGTTGTAAAACAGGTTAGACACCTCAATCGTCGTCCCCTCGACGCATCCAAAAGGTTTTTCATCAATGATTTCGCCGCCCTCAATACATAGATAGGCGCCCATCTCCGCCTCAGCAATCCTTGACTTTGCTTTTACATGCGATACCGAAGCGATGGACGCGAGCGCCTCGCCCCGAAAGCCGAGCGTTTCTATGCGGCTGAGATCTTCAGCTTTTGAAAGCTTGCTTGTCGCGTGTCGTTTAAAGGCGAGTGCGAAATCTTCCGCTTCAATCCCCCTGCCGTTGTCCGTTACGCGGATATAGTCCATCCCTCCGCCGGCTGTCTCTATCGTTATCGCAGTGCTGCCGGCGTCAACCGCGTTCTCAATGAGCTCCTTTGCTACTGACGACGGGCGTTCTACGACCTCACCCGCCGCTATCTGATTGGATACATGCGGATCTAACACAACTATTCGGCTCATGGATATTTACCTCAATTTTGCCCTTATATGCAAATCATATAGTTTGTTGAGCGCCTCCACGGGCGTAAACGCGTTTACATCCAACTCTGAAAGCTCATGCATAACGTCGTCCGGACGCGTTGTGCCGAAAAGGGTAATTTGTTCGGGCGCGGCCGGTTCATCCGGGAAGCCGTTTATGGTTTGAACTAGGCTGTGATTAATATCCGCCGATTCTAAGTCATGCAAGATCGCTTTCGCCCGTTGAATGACTTCCGCAGGCAACCCAGCCAAGCGCGCCACCTGAATGCCAAAGCTTTTATCCGCGCCGCCTCGCACGATTTTTCGCAGAAATATGATATCGTCGCCTACCTCCTTTACCGATATGCGGTAGTTCTTTACGCCGGGCAGCTTTCCCTCCAGCTCAGTTAACTCATGGTAGTGCGTGGCAAAAAGGGTTTTTGCGCCGCAAGTAGCGGGTGAAGCGATATGCTCCAGTACCGCCCACGCAATGCTCAGCCCGTCAAATGTGCTGGTTCCCCGGCCGATTTCATCAAGTATCAGCAGGCTGTTGGACGTGGCATTATGGAGGATGTTCGCCATCTCGCTCATTTCCACCATGAACGTACTCTGCCCTGAAGCCAAATTGTCCGACGCGCCTACGCGCGTAAATATCCTGTCCGTTATACATATTGAAGCCCGCTTTGCCGGAACAAAACAGCCGATATGCGCCATGAGGGTGATGAGCGCTACCTGGCGCATATACGTGCTTTTGCCCGCCATATTCGGCCCGGTAAGTATTAAAAGCCGGTCATCGCTTGGGTTGAGGCTGGCGTCATTTGGAATAAAGCCGTCCTTAATCGACCGCTCAACTACGGGATGCCGCCCGTCTTTTATGCTGATTAACCCATCCTCGGTTATCCGGGGCCTGCAATAGCGGTTTGAGGCCGAAACCTCGGCCAGCGCATAGTATACGTCCAGCTCGGCTATAAGCGCCGCGTTAGTTTGCAGGCGCTGTATGCATTGTGATAAAACATCCCTTATTTCGGTAAACAGCGCGTACTCAAGCGCTATGCACTTCTCATCCGCGCCTAGTATCGTTTCCTCAAGCTCTTTGAGCTTGGGCGTGATGTAACGTTCTGAATTGGCCAGGGTTTGCTTGCGTTCAAAATAGTAAGGAACTAATCCCTGATACGATTTAGTTACCTCAATATAATAGCCGAACACGCGGTTATAGCCTACCTTCAGGCTTTTTATCCCGGTTTTTGCCCGCTCGTCGGCTTCGAGCCGGGCAAGCCACTCTTTGCCATTTTTTGACGCGTCGCGAAAAGAGTCCACTTCATGGTTATATCCTTCTCGTATAATGCCTCCGTCCTTCACCCCGAGTGGAGGGTTCTCAACGATCGCGCGTGCTAAAAGCGAATGAACGTCATCCATTTCATCCATATCGCCCGCAATTTGGACAAACGCCTCGGCCCGCATCCTGCGCGCCGTTTCAATGATACCGGGAAGCTTTTCAAGAGAACAGCGAAGGGATTCGCAATCCCGGGCGTTAACCGTACCATAAGCGATTTTACTGCACAGCCGCTCCATATCGTGTATCGCGCCAAGTGCGTCCCTCAAGCTTGCGCGTGCTATGGGCGATTGTAAAAGCTCGTCCACCGCATCCAACCGCCTTTCAACAGCCTCCGCGTTTTGAAGCGGCTGGTCAATCCATGAGCGCAGTAATCTGGCTCCCATAGCGGTCTTGGTCTTATCCAATATGTAAAGGAGCGTATTCTTTTTGCTCCCCCCATGGCTCAGTGGATGCGTCAACTCAAGATTTCTGCGCGTAGACTCATCCAGACGCATGAACGCGCACCGTTCAATCAATACCGCCTTTTTTATATGCATGAGCGCGTTCTTCTGAGTTTCCTCAAGGTACGCTAAAAGCGCGCCTCCCGCGCATACTGCAAACGCCTTGTCCTCCAGGTTAAAGCATGCGAGTGATGAGACGCCAAAGTGCTTCTGAAGCTTTTCACGCGCGCGAACCTCCTCAAAAGCCCAGGGATGATACCGCTGCGTAAAATAACTCGCCTGAAGGCGCTTTACCAGCGTTTCCTGAAGAAAAACAGCGTCGTTAGCGATAATCTCCTTAGGGGCTATACGCGCAAGCTCGTTGTAAAGCTCAGCGTAATTATCACCAGTCAGCTCCATAAGTGTAAAGCTCCCGGTCGAAATATCACAATAAGCCAAACCTAACGCATTGCCTTGAAGGAGAACCGAGCATAAATAGCTGTTTGATTTTTCATCCAGCATGCTTTCTTCTATTACCGTACCAGGCGTTATAATACGGATAACACCTCGTTCAACAATACCCTTGGATTGCGCGGGATCGGTCAGCTGCTCACATATGGCGACTTTATAGCCCTTGTCAATAAGCTTTGTAATATAAGAATCTACCGAGTGATACGGCACCCCGCACATTGGGGCGCGCTCATTAAGGCCGCAGTCTCTTCCCGTTAACGCGATATCCAGCTCCTTGGATGCGGTTACGGCGTCTTCAAAAAACATTTCATAAAAATCGCCCAGCCTGAAAAAAAGCAAGCAATCGCTATGCTTATCCTTTAAATCCAGATATTGGCGCATCATAGGCGTTATCTGTGCGGCCATGCTTATCTCTCATCTCCTCAAACTTTATATCATCATACTAATGCTTGCAGCCGGCGCATGAATCGCAGGCGCCGGAACACGCGTTTGGCTCCGCCCCCATTTCTATGCCGATGCATGATGATATCACCTTGTTCACCTCGCGTATCAGCTCTTGAAACGCGGCCTGTGCCTCTACGGCGCGAGTAAATGAAGCGTTGACCATCAAAATGCTTTGAATGCGTTCAATATCCGCTGAAAGCAAAGAGATTTGCTCACGGCAAGGTTTTCATGAGGAAGTAAATCCATCATTCTTTTCTGTTTTAATTTGTATTCATTGAGCATAGCAGAAGCCGCGGTATCCTCCGTCAGGCTTTTTTGCGCGTTTAGCATATTTTTAAACTCATCGGATTCGCTAAGCTCAATACCCAGCATACGCGCTGTATCCATTATCATATTACGCATCCTCCTAACCAATGATGGTACCAAACAAAGAATTATTGCGTGCAGACTCGATCTTTACATTTACGGTCTGCCCTATCAGACCTGTTTGTGCGGGGAAATAAACCATCTTAAAGTTTGAAAGCTTTCCGTACGCCATAGGTTCGTTCCGCATATCGTAGCCTTCCACAAGTACTTCCCCTGTCGTTTGGATATATTTCACGTTATTTCGTTTAATAGTTTTCGTCACTAGCGCGTTCAGTTCGCTCAGTCGCCGTTTTTTTGTCGCGTCGTCGATTTGCCCTTCCATAGCGGCGGCCTTAGTTCCGCTTCTCGGAGAGTACATAAACGTGTAGGCGGCGCTGAACCCAGTCTCCTCAACCAAAGAAAGCGTTTGATTAAAATCATCTTCCGTTTCTCCCGGGAAACCCACGATAACATCGGTCGTAATCTCCACGTTGGGAACCGAATCGCGCAAGCTTTTAACGACGCTCATATATCGATCCCTGTCATACCCTCTGTTCATAAGCCGCAAAATGCGGCTGCTGCCCGACTGCACCGGCAGATGTATATGCTTGCACACATGCTTAAGCCCCGCCATCGCCCGTATGAGATCAGGGGAAAGATCCTTTGGGTGAGAGGTCATAAAACGAATCCTTTCGATATTGGATTCGCTGTCGATAAGCTCAAGAAGCTGCGGAAACAACATGCCGTTACTGGAACGGTAAGAATTCACGTTTTGGCCTAACAGCGTAACTTCTTTATAGCCGCTTTGAGCAAGCTGCCTGGCCTCTGTCAGGATAGCCTCCGGCTCGCGGGAACGTTCCCTTCCGCGAACGTAGGGAACGATACAATAGGTACAAAAATTATTGCAGCCATACATGATAATCAGGCTGGTTGAAAACCTTCCGTTTCTTAAAACGGGCAAGCCCTCAATTATATCGCCTTCGGTTTGAGCAACGCTTATCACGCGCTCCCCGGACAGAACCTTTTCAAGCAGTACCGGGAACCGATTTAGCTCGTGGGCGCCAAAAATCAAATCAACATACTTAAAGCGCTTGTGCATACGGTTTGCTACTTCTGCCTGCTGCATCATACAGCCGCACACGGCGATAATAAGGCCGGGCTTTTCTTCCTTTAGCTTTCTTAGCGCGCCAATATTACCAAACACGCGCTTTTCAGCATGCTCGCGAACACAACAGGTGTTATAAAGTATTAAGTCGGCGCTTAGCTTGTCAAGCGCCTCCGTGTAGCCCGCCTCATGCAGCATGCCCGCTATTCTTTCCGAATCATGCGCGTTCATCTGGCAGCCGTATGATTCAATATAATAACTTGGAGAACTTGCTTCGGCGTATGCGCCGCGTATTCTAGCGCACGCATCCTGACCGGCTTTTAGCGCTTCCCCAGAGGTAAAACTCAATTCCATATCCTTGTCCTTTGTTACGATTAACTGATAAACAGCCATTGATATTATAACTTTTTAAACGGCTGGAAGCAAGTGTATGTAGCATTGGCACGTTATTGATAAGCATGCAAACAAAAGCTTGAGCTCTTTCCTATTTTCAAAAGCTCGGAGAATACTATTAAAATTTCTGTGATCCACCGCCTACGAAATATACAGCCATCCCCACAGAACCTTCATCATAAAATCAAACAATCCCGCCTGATCGACAGGCTCCTGCGCGTATAGGGGCATTTCCCCCGCTTTTTTCCCTTCCGAATCCAATATATCAACCGTCATTATCGGTTTTTTAACGTCTACCGGTGCGTCGATAGATTCAGGGGCTTCGCCTTTTATATCATACGCGGCGGCTGAAGCTCCTAAAAAGCTTACGCTTTCCTTGCATATAAGATTAACGGTTCGCTTTATCCCGCCCTTAACGGGAACGTTTTCAAAAACAACCTTCCCTGCCTCGGCGAATTGCGTTAGCTTGAACGCGCTAAACCCATAATCCAGCAATGCCGTGGCGGCGGAAAACCGCTCGGACGAATTTGCCGCGCCGATAATAACGCATATATACGTCATATTGTTGCGCGTTACGGCAAAAACGCCGCAATACCCCGCATCAGGTGAAGAACCGGTCGAAAGGCCGAAACATCCGCTGTAGTTTTTGAGCAGGCGGTTATAATTAACCAACTCCGTTTCACGCCCGTCGCTGTGCTTGATACCATCTAGAAATATGTTGCTGTAAGACGTAAAAGCTTTGCTTTTTGCCAGCATCTTTCCGATCGCGGCAAGCTGGTTCGCCGTAAATTTTGTGTTCTCTCCAAGAAGGGTAGATACTTGAGCGGTAACGCCAAGCTCTTTAAGCCTTGCGTTTACCTTATCCACAAACGCCTTTTCACTGCCGGAGAGCGTATAGGCAAGCGCATGAATTGCGTCCCCCGCGCAGATCATAACCGCGCTTTTAAGCAGATCGCCCGCGCTTATCACTTCGTTTGCCTCAACGAACGCCGTCGGCCCGCGTACGGCCGCAGCTTCAGACGAGACTGTAATCTGCGTATCCAGGCTGAACTCACCCTTATCCACCGCTTCACAGATAACGAGCAGGGCTGGCAGCCGGCAAAGCCCGGCAGCATTTAGCTCAACATCGGCTTCGTGCTCATAAACAATTCGGCCCGAGTTGCTTTCCATAAGTAGCGCCGCCTTAACTCCACCGATTTCCACCGGTTCCGTCGGATTTAAAGCGCCCGCAACAGGCGATAGTAAAATAGTCATTATGAGCGTGAAGCTTAGAGCCTTTAGCCATAATATCGGCGCCTTGGTGATTCGCATAATTAAAACCTCCTATTGCCTTATTAATTGTATGGCGGGTTAGCGGCCGTTCATGCTTAAAATAAGCGATTCTTCCTTTTTTTCATAAAATATGTATATAACATAGGCAGTCATGCTGCCGGGAAACTTCGTGTCGGGTATCGCAATATGACCGAGTGAATTGCTTGCACAATTCTTTTTCAGACTAAAGGCGATAGCGGGAGCCGCTATCGCCCAAGTGTGTCTAAAAAAGTGGCTGCGCCACGTCTTTCGAGTTAACACGGAGCGCTTTTACATTGGCGCGGTCAGCGCCCCGTGCAAAGAAACCCTTGCTGCTTAAGGCATTCCGAATCTGACGCACGTGTCGTCAGATTCGGAATGCCTATGGGGGTCGCGGTTCCGACCCAACACAGTTTTTTTTTAACAGATTAAAGGCAATAGCGGTAGCCGCTATCGCCCTATACAATTATGAAATTATTCGAATTTAAGAAAAAGCGGCCTGAGTTATCCGGCTGAATAAAGGGAGCGCCGCTTAATGCGTGTAAATATCCGCTTCGCCGGGTTGCGTTATTTCTTGCAAGAAGGATTTACCAACAGGCCATTTCGTTCCGGTGATATAAGCATAAGCGGTAGCTCCGATATCCGCAAAGCTCTCCCGAGTGCCAAGATTTATCCCGCCGCTTAGGCCTGGAGCAAATGCCAATATTGGAATATACTCTCGAGTGTGATCCGTGCCAGGATAAGTTGGATCACAGCCGTGATCCGCCGTGATAATCAAAAGATCCCCGGGATTCAGGCTGTTTAATATCTCCGGCAGCCGAGTATCAAAATACTCAATAGCGCGCCCGTAACCCCTATAATCATTCCTGTGCCCGTAAAGCATATCGAAATCCACAAGATTAACAAAGATAAAATCGCCCTCCCCGCTTCGGATAAAGCGGATTGCGGCTTCAATACCGTCATGGTTGTTTTTTGTATGGTCCGCTATCGTTATACCGCGGCGCGCGAATATATCTTCAATTTTTCCAATTCCAATCGTTGTGAATCCCTGTTCGGTCAGGCCGTCCAGTATCGTATCAGCCATCGGTTCAAGGGCGTAATCGCGCCTATTCTCCGTTCTTGTATAAACACCGCGTTTGCCTGAAAACGGGCGCGCAATAACACGGCCGACCAGGTTTTCACCCATGAGCATACCACGCGCCGTTTCGCAGATGCGGTACAATTCATCAAGCGAAATCACATCCTCGTGCGCGGCAATTTGAAAAACGCTGTCGGCCGAAGTGTAGACGATAGGTCTTCCCGTAGCGACATGCTCGTCGCCAAGCTGCTCAATGATTTTAGTGCCGGAAGCGACGCAGTTACCAAGCGTTTTCCTGCCGATACGCGACTCAAACTCCTCTATAAAGGCGTGCGGGAAACCGTTAGGGTATGTTCTGAATGGCTTATCCATCACAAACCCCGCCATCTCCCAATGGCCGCTTGTCGTATCCTTGGCCATAGTGACTTCCATTGCCCGACCGTAAGAGCCGGCAGGCTTCACATTAAGCGGCGGTAGCGTCGAGCCTTCTATTGCATTAATACCAAGCCGAGATAGATTCGGTATATTCAATCCATTCATCTTCGCGTACACATGCCCTAAGGTATGTGCGCCCGCGTCGCCGAATTCGTGTGCGTCCGGCAGCGCGCCTATTCCCACACTGTCCAAAACGATTATAATCGCCCTGCGCTTCATTTGCTCTTTTCCCCTTGCCTTTGATTGATTTTATTCTAGCATTTTGCCCGTTTTGAGTCAAACTGATGTAATCAGGGAGCTGCATAAGGTTAGAATCGCAGGCGCTAATAGCCCTTCAATTAAAATACAAACGCCTACCGGAATGATAAGGCTCTTAAAAGCTTTAATATACGGATCCAAGTCATTGTCCGCGCGTCCGACTAAGTATGAACGCGTATGAGCAATCCAGTTCGACGTAGAGAATACGCAAAGCGGAAGCATGGACGCGATTGTTAATATCCCTGGTATCAACAGCACAATGGATAAAATAATCGCGCTTACAGGCGAAAAATAGTGCCAAATAAAACAGCAGGAAAAGCCGAACATGAACCCCTTAACAATGGTGAGCGCAACGTGCGCTATAATTCCCGGGACCCAAATTCCCGACAGAAAAAGAACGGAAAGCATAAGCGCATTGATCAACAGCGAAACCAAAAAACTCAACGCAGCGCTGCCGCCTCCCTGGGCGGCCTGTTCCGCAATGACGTTTAAATCTGATTCCCCTCCTGATACCATAACAAGCCCAGCCACGATACCGAGCATAAAAAGGAAACATTCAAACAGGGCTATGTATGGATGGTTCTTTATATTATAAAACCAGTTGTCCTTAATTGAAAGGCTTCGCTTTTTCTGCTTCATCACAATCACATCCTTTGTAAGCGGTTACTTACAAATATGATTTTGAAGCGGATTTTATGAGAATCAGTTTTTGTGTTTCAAACGCATATATACGCGATCCGCAATCATCGACATGAACTCGCCGTTCGTGGGATGCCCTTTCTGTTCGTTAACCGTATAGCCAAAAAGTTTGTGCTGGATCTCCATATTGCCGTTAATCCATGCAACGCCGATAGCGTGCCTTATCGAACGTTCAACGCGCTGCACCGTGCTGTTAAACTGTTTGGCCACATACGGATATATTTCAGTAGTGATCCCCAAGCGCTTTCCATGCTCTTGCACCATATAATCGATGGCCGTCCGAAGATATCGGTATCCGCTGATATGAGCGGGGATTCCCACAAGCCGCATATAATTTGTTATAAGCTCTTCGCGCGTTACCTGCCTGTCCCGCTCGTGCTCAAGCGTTATGGTTTTTAGCTCGGCCCGCTGCGCCTCGGATAAATTAATCAGATCAACCACACGGTTGAGCATATAACCAAAAGTTGTAGGTTTCGCAAAAAAGTAAACGACGCCCATATTTTGCGTTAAATCAATAATATTGTCGTCATGCAGCGAGGAATTCACAAAAACGGTCATTCCGGGGGCAAGGTTTAAGCTTTTAAGCTTGAAAAGCAGCTCAATACCATCCATCTTGGGCATTACGATGTCCATTATAAGAATATCCGGCTTCTCACTGCTGACGCACATGAGCGCGGAATATCCGTCATGCACGGAGGAAAGAACATCAAACATATAGCATTGCCGAAAATTTGCCTCAAGGCGCTTGCAATAATCCACATTGTTATCCGCAATGAGTAATTTCAATTTATTCATGTTGTCTCCTTCTCGACAAAGCTGATAATCTCTATAATATTATATAACAAAGAACAGGGTTTGGATCAATCAAAAATTTCTTTATTCATCCAAAGCGCGTACATGCAGTATCCTTTCTGAGGATTGTTGATGAACACATGTGTTACAACGCCCAACAGCTTACCATTCTGAATCAGAGGGCTTCCGCTCATTCCCTGTACGATCCCTCCGGTAATGGAGAGCAGTTTTTCGTCGGTAATCTCAATAACCATACCCTTTTGCGCTGGGCTGCTCTGTGAGAAAATCTTGACAATATTGCATTCGTATGCCGATACGCCGCCCCCGTCAACTGTTGAGAGAATATAGGCGCTTCCGAGTTTTGCTTCTGAAGGATAGGCGATTTCCAAAAGTTCTGATTCGCTCAACCCGCCAATATCGCCGTAAAGCGTGCCGAAGATTCCATATTCCGTATTTTCCTCAATCGTTCCAAGCCGTTTGCTGCCTGAATGGAACGAGCCGTGCAGTTCGCCCGGCTTACCCTGAGCGCCGGGGGTCGCTCCGACAATTTCCGATTCGATTAATTCTCCTTTGCGGACCGAAAGCGTGGTGCTCGTATCAATATCGTTAACAGCATGTCCAAGCGCTCCAAACCGCTTGGTAACCGGATCAAAAAAAGATAGCGTTCCAATTCCAGAAGTGCTGTCCCTTACCCACATACCCATTCGATATTGCTGATCCTCTTCATCCATTTGAGCGCGAAGAGTAACGTTACGAATCTCTCCGTTCCGGGATATCTCAAGATCCATCACTCCGTCCGGCGCGTCCTGGCATATTACGCTTAATTGGGCAGAGTCCGTAAGTTCCGTGCCGTTTGCCTTGAGTATCATATCGCCCGCGCGGATACCGGCTAAAGCGGCCGGGCTGTCCACTTCTTTCCCTCCCTGTATGAGATTGCTTGTTCCAACCACAAGCACGCCCTTCATATGGATGGTAACTCCGATGGGTTTCCCTCCAGGCGCAACCATTTGGGGAGGCATTACATGCACGTTTACGGTTTTTACGGGTATTAATCCGAACAAGTCTATATCCAGCGTCGTATGCTCGACTTTTCCGCTGTTGATTTTTCGTACTGTAACCTCGCTGATTCGCTGATCAAACGACGATGAAACCGAAACCTCTCCATCACCGCTTACTTTGAACGGCTCGTTAAGCGTTAAAAAAGGCGAGGTGTCGCCCTCGGCAACATAAATATCCGTTGGTATGTTGATAAGTGTTTGTACGCCCGGGCTATAATAGAATAACAGCATAAAAACGCATATAATCCAGCTCATACAGCGTATTACGGATTTTGGGTTCGACGGCTTCATCAATTTATCACCTCTCAGCTCGATAAGGCTGCCATTCAGCAAAAAATGCTGCGAGCCATTCAACACACTTGAATTTAAAGCGGCAATTTGAACGGCGTTCTGCCTTTCGCTAAATAGGTTTCGCCGATTACGTATGATTGATACACTTTAAATCTGTTTGGATAAAATTAATACGGATATGTACCTTGTGCGAATCGAAGCATTTCCCTGGCGTGCTCAAGCGCTAAATTTGAATCCTGGCCACCCATAATGCGCGCCAATTCCAAACAGCGCTCACTATCGTCCAGTCGCTTGATCGTGGTATAGGTTTTCCTATCCTCAATAAATTTTTCAATCAAAAAATGTGCGTCCGCCATTGCCGCTATTTGCGGCAGATGGGTAATGCATATCACCTGATGTGACGAAAGTGAAATGCTCCTGAGCTTCTCACCTACTACGGTGGCGACACTGCCGCTGATGCCCGTATCGATTTCATCGAACACAAGTGTTTGAATCTGATCCGCGCCTGCCAGCGCATTTTTCATCGCGAGCATAATCCGGGACGTCTCCCCGCCGGAGGCTACTTTACTTAGAGGCTTAAGCGGCTCTCCCTCGTTTGCTGACAGCATAAACTCCACAGCGTCCATGCCTGTGCGCGTAACGGCTTTTTCATTAAAGGTCGTCTTCACGCTGAACGCGGCGTTTTTTAACCCTAAATCACGCAGCTGCCCCCGTATTTCGCATTCGAGCCTTGAGGCGGCCTCTAACCGGGCATCGTGCAGGCGGCTTGCTGTTGCGGCGTACTTGGACTCAAGAGCGCTAAGCCGCGCTTTTAGTTCACGGCGCCTTTCATCTGAGGATAACAAAGCCTCCAACTCATCGCAGCATGCTCGATAAAACCGGAGAACCTCCTCAATGGATTCCCCATATTTGCGTTTCAGGGACGATATCGTATCAAGCCTTGTTTCAACCTGATCGAGCCTTTCAGGACTGAATTGTACGGAATCCCGCAGGTGCCTGAGCGTGATTACTGCATCTTCAAGAGTATAATAGGTTTCTTCAAGCTTTGCTGAAAGCTCAGAATAGTCGGATGCGTATTGGGATATTTCCCCCATCGCGCGGTAAGCCTCGCTTAGACGCTCCAGGCAGCCCGCGTTGCTTTCGGCAAGGGCTTGAAAGGTTGATTCAATAGCAAGCTTAATTCTTTCGGCATTCGCCAATATCGCCTTTTCTTCATTGAGCAGATCCTCCTCCCCAACGGCTAAGCCGGCCGATTCTATCTCATTGATTTGGTAACGGAGGATATCCATCCTCCTCTCGCGTTGAGCTTCGCTTTCAAAGCCGCTGTTCAGTTCGTTTTGGCATGCGGCGTATGCGTCATATATCTGATTTAGCTCCGCCATCAACGGCTTAATTTGCTCATGCCCGAATGAATCCAGAAAACGCATGTGGGTCGCCGGGTTTAGCAGCGACTGATGTTCATGCTGACCATGAACGTCTACTAAAATATCCGTAATGGATTTTAACATTGCCAGCGGTGCAAGCACACCGTTAATGCGGCAAACGCTTTTGCCGACGGCAGTTATTTCACGCGTAAGCAACAACTGGCCGTCCTCCGCCGGAATCTCAAGCTCCTCCAGCCTTTTGAGCAAATTATCGCTTTGGGACACGTCGAATATCGCTTCCACCCTCGCTTTTAAAGCCCCATGCTTGATAAGCTCCCTGCTGGCCCGCTCGCCCAGCGCCAGGTTTATCGCGTCGATAATGATGGATTTGCCGGCGCCCGTTTCGCCGGTTAACACATTTAACCCCTTGTGAAATGCGATTTCAAGGCGTTCAATCAAAGCGATATTTTCAATGATAAGATGCTGGAGCATAAAAAGGCTCCTTCCTGATTATTTCATAATAGAGTCAAACTTTTTAATAAGGTCGTTTACGTACTTTTCATCTTTAACGGCTACAAATAATGTATTATCGCCCGCAATGGTACCCGCTATCTCCGGCCATTTCATAAAATCAATCGCTTCACCGGCCGCGCTTGCCGTACCGCTTATGGTTTTTATGACGATTAAATTACCGGCATGCGTTATGGACACGATGGACTGGGCAAAAATACGGATAAAGCGATCATGCAGGCCGGCTTCGGCCTTATCCACCGTCGCATATTTATAACACCCTTCACTGGAAAGAGATTTTATCAGCCTTAACTCCTTAATGTCCCTCGAAACTGTTGCCTGCGTAACTGCAAACCCATGTTCGCGAAGATATGAAGCCAGTTCATCCTGCGTTTGGATGTTATACTTATCGATCAATTCCAATATCATTGCGTGCCTAGCCGATTTCATTCCTTACCTCCTGGCGATAATAATTTTTTATGATAGTTTCTGGCGGATTAAAGCGTAGATGTTCCGTTTGTGCAGGCGCAAAAGCTTGGCGCTGCGCTCGCTTCTTCTCACCTCAACCCAATCCCCTTTTTCTAGCGCGATTTTTTGATTCCCGTCCGCTGAGAGGTAGCCGCGGCTGTTCATAACAAAAGCCACAACGGATTTATCCGACGCGACAATAGGCCTGGCGGTTAACGAATGCGGGCATATCGGCGTTATGATAACCGCGTTAAGTCCAGGCGCTATTACGGGCCCGCCGGCAGACATGGAATACGCGGTAGAACCCGTAGGCGTACTTGCAATCAATCCGTCGGCAAACACGGAACCGGCGTCCGATCCGTCAACATATATGGAAATATGCGAAACGCCGGAAAACGCTCGCTTATAAAGTATAAAATCATTTAGGCAGCGAAACGTCTGCTTGCCGTTTACAGCGCATTCAAGCATCATACAGTTTTCTGTTAGATAATCCCCGCGCGCGATACGCTTTAACGCGTCGGGCAATTCCCTAAGAACTACCTCGCTCAAAAAACCGATCCTGCCCAGGTTAACGCCCAAGGTTGGGATATCGCGCTTAGCTGCCATGAGCGCGGTGCGCAATATCGTACCGTCTCCCCCTATTGCAACTATAAGCTCTGGCGAAGCCTTATCTAACTCCTCAACGCAAGAATCCCCCTGAAATAAATCTAAAAAACCAGGATCAACAGCGCACGAAAAATCCAATTTCTGCGCTGCCGAAACAGCAAATTTGATCGCCTCGGACGCATCGTTATGTCTGCCGGGATTCGCCGTAAACCCAACGCACTTCTTTACCATGGAAGCTCCATTCAATATAAACGCATTCCGTTGCGGAGTCGTTTTACCTAAGAACCCGCCGGCATCCTCACGGATAGTTTATGTAAATGTATTATAGTATTATTTTGACCTAAATTTCAAGGGATTTCAGAAATTTATGTATATTATTGATTTTTTATTAAAGCATTATGCGCGTTTCGGACAGTTATCTCAACTTCGGCCGCCCGACCCTCAAGGTTTGAAAGGGCTTTTTGACCGTCTATCGGCGTTTTTTGCATGAACAGCAAAAACTCGATATTGCCTTTGGGGCCTGTAATGGGTGAATATTCCATGCCGCACAAAAGGAAGCCGGTCTGCTGTGCAAACGAGCATAGGCTTGTGAGAACATCGCAATGTACGCGCTCATCGCGCACTACGCCGTTTTTCCCCACTTTATCCCTGCCCGCCTCAAATTGAGGCTTCACCAGGGCTACAACAAGGCCCGAATCTTTAATACAGGGATATAGGGCCGGGAGTATCAGCCTGAGGGATATAAACGAAACGTCGATGCCAGCAAAACCCGGCTGCGACTCAAACCATTCGGGCTCCATGCTGCGTGCGTTTACGCGCTCCATGACCACGACGCGCGGGTCATTGCGCAATGACCAATCCAGCTGGCCATACCCAACATCCAAAGCGTAAACCTTCGCCGCGCCATGATGCAGCATGCAATCCGTAAATCCGCCGGTGGACGCGCCGATATCAAGAGCCGTTACGCCGTTAAGCGCTATTCCGAATGCGCAAATCGCCTTATCCAGCTTCAACCCGCCCCTGCTTACGTATGGGTTTGGGTCTTTTCTAACGGTTAAGCAAGAATCCGGGGCGACGATATCGCCGGGTTTGGCAACGGCTCTGTCATCAATATATACGGCGCCCGCCATTATAAGAGAGCGGGCCTTTTCTCTTGTTGCGGCCATGCCGCATTCCACTAGGCGGACGTCCGCCCGAACGCCGTTTTTCATATTTCCTCCATCAACTCAAGGATACGCCGCCTGATACCGGCAATATCCATATTACATATCGCATCCTGCTGGCGCACGGACGCATGGCCGATGATTCTGTCTGGTACGCCTATTAACTCAACTTTTATGGCCGTGCCAGAAAGCCGACTTGCCAGGCGCATGCCGAAACCGCCTTCGACAGCCCCGTCTTCAATCGTTATTACGGCTTTAGCGTTGTCTCTTATAAGCGCTATTGCGCTTTCATCCATCGGCTTTAAAAACCTGGCGTTTATAAGGCCGACGCTTAATTCTTCCGTTGCGGCGATGGCGGCCTGCACCATCCTCCCGGTTGCGATGACGCAAATGCCGCCCAAAGGCTTAACAAAGTCCCATTTTCCGAAAGCTACCGGCGGCGCTCCTGAAAGCGCGCCCGGGAGCGCGCCCCTGTTATAGCGTATCGCCGCAGGTTCGTTTCTATTTAGGGCAAGCTCCAGCATCTGCTTTAGTTCATCCTGCGAGGCGGGGGAATAGAGCTTCATGTTCGGCATATGCATCATAAAGGAAATATCGAACACCCCCTGATGCGTTTCTCCGTCCTCCCCGACTAACCCGGCCCTATCCACGGCAAATACCACAGGCAGGTTTTGCAGGCATACGTCATGCAAAATCTGATCGTATGCGCGCTGTAAAAATGTAGAGTAAACGGCAACAACAGGGCGCATTCCCGCGCAGGCCATGCCAGCGGCCATCGTAACGGCGTGCTGCTCCGCTATTGCGACGTCGAAAAAACGATCCGGATATGCCTCCTTAAACGGCACAAGCCCAGTACCCAAGGGCATTGCGGCCGTTATCGCCGCGATTTTCGGGTTCTCTTGCGCAAGCTCCGCCAGCCTCAGGCCAAAAAATGCGGAGTTTGACAGGCCGTTATTGCCGGATTCCATTCCCGTACGCGCGTTAAACTGGCCGATGCCGTGAAACTTTTCGGGGTTTTGCTCGGCCGGGCCGTACCCTCTGCCCTTCTCCGTCACCGTATGAAGGATTACGGGTTGATTCATTTCGCGGGCTTTAATAAACGCCTCCGTCAAAGTTCGGATGTCATGGCCGTTTATTGGGCCGAGATAGGTAAAGCCAAGCTCCTCAAACAAAACGTTCGGCAGCAAAAAGTACTTTATACGGTTCTTCAGGTTTTCGGTGCGGGCGGATAGTGCGCGGCCGATCTTCGGTATACGCTCGAGCGCTCGGCCGACGGAATGCTTGAAGGAAAGATACCGTCGGCTTGACCGCATATCGTTGAGCAGCCCATGAACGGCGCCTACATTGCCTGCAATGGACATATCATTATCGTTTAATACGATGATTAGCGGCAGCTCGGACTGGCCCGCATCGTTTAACGCCTCAAAGGCCATACCGCCGGAAAGCGCCCCGTCCCCGATAACGGCGACTACGCGGGAGCCCTCATCCCCCTCTAGCCGCATGGCTCTGAGCATCCCGAGCGCCGCGGATATCGACGTGCTGGCGTGGCCGGTATTAAAAGCGTCGTATACGCTTTCCTCTCGCTTGGGAAAACCGCTCAAGCCGTCTTTCCGCCTTAATCCGGCCATAGCTTCCCTCCGTCCGGTTATCACTTTATGAACGTACGCCTGATGTCCTACGTCAAATATGATTTTGTCGGCAGGGCAATGAAATACCCTGTGCAGCGCAAGGGTAATCTCTACAATCCCCAGATTGGAAGCCAGATGCCCGCCGCATTTAGATACGGATTGTATCAAATACCGCCTTATTTCCATCGCAAGGGATTCGAGCTTATCGTCGTTTAGCGCCCGGATATCCTCAGGAGAGTCAATATTGGGTAATATAGGCTCAAAACCATTCATCATCATTCACCAACCGCGCCTATTTTTTACGCGTTAGAACAGCGTCCGCCAGCTCGTGGAAATACTCCGCTCTCTCAATCCCATTAAGCGCTGCGTGCGCCTTTTCCACCGTAACTGAGGCCATGCGCTTGGCCTCCTCAAGGCCGTAAAGACCCGGGTACGTCAGCTTTCCCGCGGCGATATCCTTTCCCAGCGTTTTTCCCATGCTGGCTCCGTCGCCCACGATATCGAGTATATCGTCGGTAATCTGAAACAAAAGACCCAGATGGGCGCCGTAGCTGCAAAGCCCCGTTAAATCGCGCGGGGCCGGATCACCCATATACGCGCCGGCTAGGATGCTGGCTTTAATCATAGCCCCCGTCTTGCGCTCATGGATATAACTAAGCTGCGAGGCGTTGGCTGAACCTGTCTGCTGACATATTAAGTCGGCCGCCTGGCCGCTTACCATGCCGAACACGCCCGCCCCTTCCGCAACCGCCGCGACTGCGCGAGCTGTCCGCAGTCCCCTGCCCGTTTCGCATATAAGGGCCTCCGCCATGATTTGGAAAGCGTACGAAAGCAGCCCGTCCCCGGCCAATATGGCCTGGCCTTCGCCAAACGCCCTATGGCAGGACGGTTTGCCGCGCCTCAAATCATCGTTATCCATGGCGGGTAGATCATCATGGATCAGGGAATAGGTATGTATCATCTCAACGGCGCAGGCCAAAGGCATAGCGCTTTTCACATCCCCTCCGGTAAGCTGTGCGGCGGCAAGCAGCAGGCACGGGCGGAGGCGCTTACCCCCGTGCAAAAGGCTGTAAGACATTGCCTCCAAAAGGCGCGGTTGTATTGAGCCGGCTGATAAATATCTCTCTAGGCTTTCGTTTACATCCAGGCGGTACGCTTGATTCCTGCTTTCCAATATGCTCATTCTTCGCCGCCAATCCCTTGAGCCGTAATTCGCTCAATACGCCCCTCATAATCGTTGAGCCGGCTTGTACAGTATTTTGATAAAGCAATACCCTCCTCATAGAGGGTTAACATTTCTTCAAGGGGCATTCCGCCGCCGGAAAGCTGCTGCGCTATACGCTCCAGCGCTTCCATCGCCTGTTCAAAGCTCATCTTATCTTCAAGTTCCATTAATAAATACTCCTCATGGCGTCGTCTATCGTCGCGGATACGCTACCATCCGAAAGGACGATTTCAACGACGCTTCCTTTATCCAGTTCAAGAGTGGATTTTTTAAGCTGATGCGAGCGCGCGTCGCGCACCAACGCATATCCCGCGCCCAAAATCCTGGAGGGATTCGCCGCATCCAAGCAGGCCGTAAAACGCTTTGCTTGCTCTTTATTCGCGTTAAGCGTGTTCTCAACATCCCGAAGCATGCAAAACTCAGTCATGCCAAGCTCCTTGCGGTATAACTCAAGCCTTTGCGCAGGCTTGGAAAAAGCGGCGCTGCGCAAAATAGACTGGACTTTATCACGTCTGGCCTGCACCTCCGCCCTCGCGTTGTGCTCAAGAGCCTTAAGCGCCGAGCTGAGCCTGCGGGATAGCGATGAAAAATCGGGTACGGCCATCTCGGCGGCGGCCGAAGGCGTTGGCGCCCTTAAATCCGATACGAAATCCGCTATGGTAAAGTCCGTCTCATGCCCAACGGCGGAGATAACCGGGGCCTCGCTCTCGAAAATCGCCCGAGCGACAGCCGTATCGTTAAACGCATAGAGATCCTCAATGCTGCCGCCTCCGCGCCCGACGATAAGCACATCAGCCCTTTTAGCCTCGTTGAGCCTTTTAATCGCGCGGACTATTTCAGCGGGAGCTTGCGGCCCTTGTACCGCGCAGGCGCAAAACAATATGTCCATCGACGGGAATCTGCGGCGTATCACCGTTATTATATCATGCAGCGCTGCTCCCCCGCCCGAGGTAGCTATGCCTACGGCCCTTGGCAGCGCAGGAATAGGCCGTTTGCGCGACTCTTCAAAGAGCCCCTCCTTCTCAAGGCGTTCCTTGAGAAGAATGAATTGCCTGTATAATTCGCCTTCCCCCGCAGCGGACATAAATTCGGCGTAAAGCTGATATTGCCCGTCACGGGTAAAAAGCGAAACGCTCCCGTCTACGATTACATGCATACCGTCTAAAGGACGAAACGAGAGCGTCAGAGCGTTTTGCCGAAACATCACGCACCGTATCAACGCGCCTTCATCCTTTAAAGAAAAATACAGGTGGCCGGAAGCGTGGCGTTTAAACCCGCTGATTTCACCCTGCACGGCTACGCGCTTAAGAAGCGGATCCCTTGATAAAAGGCCGCGGACATATTCATTCGTTTGCGTTACGGTTAAAACATAATCGCGCATCTTCAAAAAAGATCATCCTTCCCGGCTGGAACGCCGTTTTCAAAGGCTTCCTTCGCAAGGAAAGCAGCACCGACCGCGTTGTCGCCTGAAAGTTCAGGCTGAGCGTAATAGATTCGGAACGCCTTTGCGCGTTTAAGCTGTCTGTATTCGATTGTACTGCGAAGCAGCGCGCTTGAAGCGACTCCTCCGCCGATCAGGAATTCTCCAACGCCAGTAGCTTCGGCGGCATTATCAATAAGCTTATATACCGTGCGCGCAAGGCAATCGTACACAGCCGCGGCAATAACTTCGCTTGCGCAGCCGCTGCATATCAGCCTTTGGGCCGCAGTCTCCGCGCCGGAAAACGAGCAGGAAAGCCCGTTAACCGATACGGGCAGGGTAATATCGGCATCCGTCGTTTTAACGTTTTTGGCCATCTTCTCTAAACCCGGCCCAGCCGGGAATTTTAGGCCGAGCGCAACGCCTACCCGGTCGACAAACTGCCCCGCGTGCAGATCCGATGTGCCGCCTACAAGCTTAAAACGCGCTCCGGGGCGAACGAGCAGGATCTCTGTTGTTCCGCCGGAAAGATGCAATGCGATAAACGGGTGTAAAGAGAGCGTTTCATTGCCATGCAGCGCGGCGCGCACATGACCTTCCTGATGTGAAAAACGGTATAGCGGAACCTTGAGGGCGGCTGCTGCAACGCGGCCAAAGGATTGCCCCGCAAGAAAAACCGGCATGTATGATCTATCGTCCGGCCTCGGGCGCGAGCTGACCGCGATTGCGGACACGCTTTGAGCATCAAGTTCGCGCAGCATGTTGGGGAGCAGCAAATCCATGTTTCGTATGTGCTGGAACAGCGCCTCGGATTGCCTGAGCCCGCGTTCCCCCATACGTACAGAAAGCACCGTCCGCTTATCGTAGACGATGCCTGTTGCGTTTACGCAGGCGACCGAGGTTGTATAACAGCTGGTATCGATTCCGGCAAACAGGCGATGATTCATGGGGTCAGCTCGCCCGTCTTAATTTTTTTGGATAGCGCGCCCAATATGCCGTTGATAAAAGCGGAGGATTTCTCACCGCCGTATTTTTTGGCCAATTCCACCGCTTCATTTATTGAAACGCCCTGAGGAATATCGTTACAATATAGCATTTCATAAACGGCCAAACGGAGTATGGATAAATCCACGCGCGGCATCCGGCCTATCGACCAGTCGATGGCGAGATCGGCGATTATCTCGTCAAGCTGCTCACGATTATCGCTCATGCCTTCTAAAACAAGCTTAATATATTCTTTATCCGCTTCGGCAGGCGTTTGCGCAATGCCCGACTTATCTAGAGCGCTCTCATAGGTATCCTCGCCGCCGGATAACTGCGCAAAGGCCAGCATCATGGCGATTTCACGCGCCGTTGTTCTACTCATCTCATCCTCCGTTGTTTGCCAAATAATTAACGCTTCGGCAATATCCTGTCAAAGAATGCCTTAACCTGCCCGCGGCCGCCCCTATCCAATACGGTACCGACGATGTAACATAGGCCAACCACTATTATCAGCAGAAGCGTACGCCAAAAATTGATGGTGAAAATCAACACAGTGATTAAAATACCCAGCGCAACGGACAATATCGTCCATTTATGCGAACGTATAAATTCATGCCAGCCGTTATTCAAGCCCGTTCACTCCTTTTTCAGTCCACACGCGTCTTGGGTAGAGACGGCGGCGCGGCCACGGTGATATAGATCTCGCGCACGTTGATTCCCGAGCATTGTTCAACATATTCCTTAAGCGTATTTTGCAGCTGCGCTGATAGTTCCGGGATGTTTGAATCAGGCATGAGCGTGAGGGTAAGCGAGATGCGTACGCCGTCGCTTCCGCTCAGCTCTACCGAGCTAAAACACTCCCTGATCCGGTTATTCGCCCGGCAATGCTTTTGCACCATATAATCCAACGCCGCAAGAGAAATAAAGGTGGAACCTATCTCCGTCGCCTTAACCAGCACGCTGGTAGTTTTGGGTTGTTTCTTATCGCGCCCTCCCTTGCCGAAAAACAGCAGACGAATCGCAACAATGAGAAGAACAATCCCCCCCGCCCCCAGTGCGATAGATGCTGTTATATCGTCCGTAAGCGCTGGAAAAACGGAATATATTGAATCCGCGGTCACCAAGCGCATGGCAACAGCGATGATAAACAGGGATAACGCGATTACAAGCAGTAAAACGAGCGCCAGCAGCACCCGGTCAATCAGCTTCGTTTTCAAAAAAGCAACGCCCCTTTCTTATGTCCAAACGGGCTAATAAGGTTTGCGGGTATCTTAGCGGACCCGGGGAGGATCGATTGCCTTGGGCTCTTTATCCTTCTTCGGTTTATCCAGTTTCGTATCCACCTTATCGAAACTTACGGATTGCACGTATACGTTTACTTCAACTACCTTAAGGCCCGTCATGGTTTCAACAGCGTTTTTTATCGCCTGCTGCGCCTGCGCGCACACGTCGTGTATGCGGAACCCGTATTCAATGATAACGCTTACGTCAATAGCGGCCTCTTCGGTGCCGACTTCCACCTTGACCCCTTTGGACAGATTCTTTTTGCCGAGCATTTCCGTTATGCCCTCGACCACTCCGCCGCTCATCCCGGCGACGCCTTTAATCTCGTTGGCAGCAAGGCCAGCTATGGTGGCGATTACCTCTGAAGCAAAAACAATTTTGCCGCCCTGAATGGTTTTCACGTCCGCGGTTAATTCATTATCTACAGCCATTGCTTCAACCTCCCTAGTGTATTTGTTTTATTATAACATAAATCCATTATGTTGCAAATTATTGAAATTACCTGTCTTATGAATCCTGCCTCCCCTCCTAATAAGCGGCGCGCCTTCTTTTCACGGTTCCGCTAAAATATAAGGCATGAACAAGCCGCACAGGTAAATGATTACCGGCGCGGCTAAGATTCATACCTGTAACAGACTATCAAGACGCCGAACGCGAAGGTGCCATACGTGGATAGACCAGCGCCGCAAGCCCCCAATCAGCTGCGCGTACGGCGTAGCTCTCAAATTAAGCGTTCGGGCTCCTCTGTTCCCGAAGCTCCAAGGGTTCTACAAACTCCTCATTTCGCCGTTGGTCTTTATGCTGATTCTGCATAATCCCAAGCTCAACTGCCCGACGAAGAAACCTTCACATTACTGGCCGGCTCCCCGGTTTCGCTGCGCACGATATCAAGGATCTGTGCGACCTGCTCCGCGCTGAGCGAATCCGCGTCAACGATTACGTTAACCGAGCCTTTGTGTACGGTTACAGCCACATCATTAAACCCCTTGGCCTTTATAAGGCTCTCAATCGTAAACTCCATTTCCATGCATGTAACGATCTCAAGCTTCTGCTCCTGAGCGTCGGCCAACGCCTCAGCATCCGTCTTGTCGCTTTTAATGATGGATTCTAGAACCTGAATCTCCGCATTTCTCGTATTCACGCGATCCGTGCGAAAAGTCTTAAAATAGTCGGTACCCGCGCCCCCGGATATGCTCGCGCTGATACTGCTGTCCGTATCCTTTCCGTCGTTACCTGCGGAAATCCCCCCGCTCGACGGTTCGCTGGAATTTAGGTTCGCGTTAAGGTATATCGCGCCGGCAAGCAGCAGAACCACAATCCCAATCAAAATATAGCGCTTATTCTTCTTCCACATACTATCACCTCATTCAAATTATTCATCGCCGGCCGACGTCATTGAAAATACGTCGATACAGCTTCCTTCCACGCCCAGCACCGTCTGTACTGCCTGCAATAAGTCCATCTTTACCTTGATATCGGAGGCGCCCTGGGCGATTACGATAACGCCCCTTATGCTTGGCTGAAGCTCCGTCAAAACAATAGGTTCATTCTCCCCGCTTTTTGAAATGGTTGCGGGCGAAGAAGATTCAGACTGATTGTCCGTAGTGCCCTGGCCGTTTTGGCTGAAAACGGACTGCGAATCCGTATCCATGGCCGGCACAATCTGCGTGCCGGATTCAAAAGTTATCATCACCTCCACATCTCCGGCTCCGTCAATGCATGATAATATGCGCTTGAGACGGTTTTCAGTCTCCATCTCGTAGGCGCTTATATCCGCCTTGGTTAAGTCGCCCTCCGTTTGTTCGGAAGTTTTCTTGGCGCCGCCTGAAAAGGTAGATATGTACAGAATAACCGCCCCGCCGATAAGCAAAGCGTAAACCCCCAACTCAAGCTTCTTATTCGCCTTCATTTTTGCGATAAACCGACCGAGAAAATCAATTTTAATCTTTTTGTCGCTCATGGTAATCAACCGTCCTCGTTATATTCGGCCTGAAAGCAGCTCGGATATATATTGTGCGATCACGCCGATATATACTATACCTATAACTATACTTACGCTTTTTTGCATATTCCCATCCGGCGAGAGAAATTCATAAAGAATGCTTATTACCGATAATGCGGCAATCATGATGGTAAACCGGTATAACGATTCCATACTCTATCAACCTCCCGCCATAAGGGATGCGTTTCCCGTTGCGACTATCAGCCCTACCGTAATCGCAAACATTGCGCCGACGGCAGCTACCGCCGCGAATAAATATGTCGACACCTCAGCAATGCAAGAAAGCATTTTCGCCAGCCTTTTATCCGTTACGGGCTCGCATATGGCCGCGGTAATCCGGCACGTAAAAATCAGGCCGGCAATCCGCATTAACGGCGCCGCAATGATGGATGCAACGATTAGTATCGCCGTTATTCCCGCCGCGTTTTTCAAAAGTATCCCGCAGCCCAGCACCGTATCGATGGTGCCCGATATCATTCCTCCCACAATAGGAACCGCTTTGTCGATGGTATATTTCGCCGTTCGTATGGATACGGAATCATAGGTTGAAGCGACCATACCCTGTATAGCCGTAATCGAAAAGAATACCGTCGACATGATTCCAATTATCCATTTCGCCGCCGTTTTGCTAAGCGTAAACATATTGCTTAAATGAACCCGTTCCGTCAGGTGGTTTAACACCCCTACCACCCCGCCGCACAGTACGATTGGAAGCACCACGGAGCGCATAACCACGATTACGGTGTTGGTCAGCATTCCCATAAGCGGCCTGTAAACGCCGCCGGCCGATACGTTTCCTACGGCTGTCAGCATTGCGGTCAGGGCGGGCAGCGACGCGTCCACGAAAGAGCCGCATTTATCAATGGCGTTTCTCGCCTCGGCGGCAATAAGAGAGAACTCGCCGATAATCACGGTGATTGACAGGCTAAAGCAAATGATAAGCAGTATTTCCTTTAGCTTAGAGCCGCTCTTGTTCGCGTACAGCGCCTGCACAATGCCGCCTAACACCGCCGTGGCGAATATGCTTATTGTGATGCGCGCATGCTCCTTAACGGAACCCGTAAAAGCATCCAGAAGGTATGAAAACACATTGAGCGGGTCGTCCGAAGCTTGCCCGGACGCATATCGAAGAATCATTTCGCGTACCGGTAGCGGAAGCAGCTGCCGCCCGCCCGACGAAGCATCCGGATAAGCCTGCCACTTGTTAATATCATATTCGCCTATTTGTTCAAGCAGCTCCGCCATAATTTCCGCGTCGCCGGTAGCGCCCCCCTCCAATTCGCTCCCGTTTTCAGGCTCAGCCAGCGCCAATGACGGAACGGCGAACAAAATCAATATTACCATCAAAAACACCCAAATTCTTTTCTTCATTAACAGCTCACCCCGTTGGCAGCATGGAAGCGATAAGCTTCAGTATGTTCATAAGAACCGGTATCACCAACGCGAGTACGGCGATACGCCCCGCAATCTCAATTTTGGACGCCAGCGCGCTCTCGCCCGCATCTCGGCATATTTGTGCTGTAAACTCGATTATGTACCCAACGCCGATAACCTTAAGAACAATTTTCATATATTCCGTATTCAGCCCGTATTGGTTGAGCGCATCGGTTATGGACGCGAGCACGCCGGATAACTGGTTGACCACGCTTATCAGGATCAGCGCTCCTGCGGCTATGGTGACAGGCAGAGCCATTTCCGGCTTATACCTTTTAACGAGCAGGCATAACAGCGCTGACACCAGACCAAGAGCGGCAATTTTAAAAATAGACGTTGCGGCCGCCATGTTAATACAGCTCGAAGATTCTTTGCACGCTGTCAAACAAGGTGCCAATAATATTGATTACCATTGTCAGCGTTACGACAAGACCGGCTATCGCCGCCAGCATGGCAATATCATCCCTCCCCGTCTGTTTGAGCAGCTGCGTGATAATCGCAACCAGTATTCCAATACCGGCGATTTTAAATATCAGATCGATTCCCATACGCGCACCCCCTGTTTACCATATCAAAATTGCGGCCGCGGCTCCGCACAGCATTCCAATCGAGCAATAGAGCTTGGATTTTTTTTCGCAAACGGCGCCCAGCTTTTCAATAAGTTCACCAAGCTGCAAGAGTGCCAGTTCCATAGCCTTCTTCTGCGAGGCCATATCGTGTACGCCAATCGCTTCGGAGGTTGTGTTGAGCGCGTTTTTTTCGTCTGCGCTCAACGCCGCAAATCCCATATCGTTCCTGCACATTTGATCCAGCGCTTCACGCCACGCGGCTGAAAAGGAATCCGGATTGCAGCTTAGCGAATCCTCCAGCTTATCCCAAAAACTCTTCGTTTCCCAGCTATCCGCATGCGCAAGCACATCCAATACCGGCATTGCGGAGAACTCCATTTTTATTTGAAAATGACTTATATCGCGCTTCATGCTTTTTAGCGCGCGCAAACGCCTTTTGAGCCTTTCGCTCTGCATTGCGCCAAATAGCGTGCAAGCCGTGAAAAGCAATAATGCGCAGAGCAATTTAGCCAAGGCGATTCACCTGATCCTTAGAATCCACATGTAATATCTCCATCAGTTCAGAAACACCTCTTCTACGCCTGAGTGTGATAATACGGCGGAATACGCCGTCATTTATCAGCCTCTTTAACGCTTGGCGCGTTGAGAGGCTGTCGACGGACGAGCCATGAGCGGTGGCGATTATGGCCGCCCCGCAGTTTGACGCTTCTAAAATCGCCTCCGCATCCTCACTTCCGCCTATCTCGTCCGTTACGATAACGTCTGGGGACATGGTTCTGAGCAAAAGGCGTATGCCTATAGTTTTGGGGCAGCTGTCCAGAACGTCTGAATTCGGTCCTACGTCGTTCTGCGGTATTCCCTGCCAGCATCCAGCAATTTCCGCCCGTTCGTCAATAATGCTGACCTTGCAGGGCATAGCGCCGTTGAGCCCATAGGAAAGCTGCCTTGCAATATCGCGCAGCATGGTGGTTTTCCCTCCTCCGGGAGGGGATATGAGAAGAGTGGACAGCGGCGCACCGCCAACGGTGACGATGTGTTTCATAAGCGCGTCGGCGCAGCCTTTGCACTCATGGGCGATGCGGATATTAAAATAGGTGGTGTTCGCAAGCCTTTTAAAACGGCCGCCTTCGATTATCGCTTTTCCGCACAGGCCGACGCGGTATCCTCCGCTGAGAGTTATAAACCCGTTCCTCAGCTCCTCTTCCCACGCGTACAGCGAATGACAGCATATCTTCTCAAGTATAAATAAGCAGTCATTCTGATTAACCATATATTTCTCTTCACTAATGCCGACGGTTCTTACATCGCTCCCAAAAACGCAGCGTATATGGCCGTTGATCCGTATCCTGATTTCTTCGAGTGGGTAATCGCTTTCCATCCCTTCAAGCAGGCTATGAAAACGCTGGGGGAAAATATGTATGATATTCCTTTTCCATGCTTTTGCACCCGTCATGATTGCATGTCCTCCTTTGTTTCGTTAGAATATATGTATTGTGTTGCCTGTTTAGCACTTGAAATTTTATAGTAGCAACAGTGATGAGTTATACGCGTGGCCGTTCCATAGCAACAGATTACTAAATATACGATTAGTTAATGCTCTTGATTTCTCATGTCTTGTTTATGGATAGCTGTGCCGAGGGTCGTACAACAGCTTATATCTTTAGATGGCGCAGTCAATTAACCAAATTCTGGTATTTTGTCGAAGTGAGTCAATCAAAGACGATTGTAGTCTTATCGCTTGCAATTCTTCACTTATCCAATTATTGTCATATCAATACATTTGTTTACATCATACACAGTAAGGAGCACCTATGCTTTATGAGGGATTTTATTGAAACAGAACTTATGAATCTTAGCGTTTCTCCCGGGCGAAAAGGTTACGATCAAATGGTTATGGCTTTAGAAGTATTAATTAAGAACGGAAAGATTTATTATGTGACTAAAGAATTATATCCAGTTGTAGCCGAACAATGCGGCGTTAGCGCCGCAAGCGTAGAACGTAACATACGCGGCCTGATCAAGAGCATTTGGAGAAACGGGAACGCCGACAAATTGGCAAAGGTGTTCGGCAGCTATGATAAGTCATACTCGCCGAGCAACAAGGAATTCTTATTTATTCTTGCCAGAAGGCTGGACATTAAGCTGAAACAGCAAAAAGCCCGTGCTGCCGGTAACAGGCAGCAGGCTGAGGACGCGCATACCGCTTAATTCCAACCGTACGCAGATGGAGCTGCTAAACAGGCGCTTAGCTGCCTGTTTAGCAAATACGATTTAAAATCGTGAAAGTTTATCATTGCCTTACTTGCGGCGCTTAATGACCGGGTTCCGGTTTGCAGCGCCGCGATTAAGCGCCCTGTAACTCATGCAAAACCTAAATACGGGCATGGACAGGCTTAGCATGTTTAGTTTTCCGTTCGGGCAATAATCGCAAACCATCTTTGAAGTAACTTGAAACGAAAGCTTTTAAGCTTATACAACAACTATATTTCAATAGTTGTCGTACCTATAATTATATTCTCATTATATAACTCCCCTCTTATCTCGGCGTTGCTCAATACTTACAAGCCATGCTGCGGACAGTAGCGTCGCTTTTTTAGGGTTAACCTTTTCCGCAGTTATTGCTATCCTCAATAGTATTTACTCTATGTGAAATGGTCTTTGCCTTCTCCTCCAGCCGTACAACGGAGGCGTTAAGTTGGGCAACCTGTTTATCCAGGCTGCTTGTTACCGAGCGAAGGCTTTCCACCGTATCTCTAATACATCTAAAATCCCCCTGCATTTCAACAAATTGCTCCGTATGCCTCAATTCATCCGCCTTAACCGTGCGAGCGCGGCCAAGCCAACCCAATACGATTCCGCTTATCGCGGCGATTACGGCGATAATCGCTCCCCAATCCATTATATATTAACCTCCAACCACACTTTATAGCCTATAATACTCTCGTCGCGTGGATTTACCGATTCCCTGCGAAGCATATATATGCCTTATATATTGTATAATACGCTCGAATTTGCCAGTGTGATATATAATGCTTAATATAAACGCATTCCGTATGTGCGATTGCGTAAATTTTAGAACCCGCGCTGGTTAGCGCGGGTTCCAGCCTGTCAAAAAAACCCGGGGTTGATTCGGAACCGCAATCCCCGTAGGCTTTCAACCGAACCTGACGATATGTGCGTCAGGTTCGGAATGCCTTGCGCAGCAAGGGTTTCTTTGCACGGGGCGCTGACCGCGC